>CAJTSV010000134.1 GCA_910579075.1 uncultured Eubacterium sp. | reverse complement strand
GGCATACACAAGGCCATGTAGAGCGGAAACGGAAGACGTTCTATTTCGTATACCCCAACACCTCTATTTTCGTACCAGATACAAAGAAATGTCCATCATCCTGGCTCATTCATCTGAGATATGTAACTAAAAATCCTTGAAAAATAAGGAAAAAAGACTTGAATAAACAGGGAGGGATGAAACAGGTGGAGATAAAGTATATCGAACAAGAAAAAACGTTTATGCTGTCTAATGGACGTATCAGCTATGCTTTTAGCGTGGAGAAAAACAGGTATCTTATGCACGGGTATTTTGGCAGGAACATTCAGAATTACCGTGGAATCAGCCGGCCGTATTTTTATGACAGAGGCTTTTGCTCAAATCCGATTCCCGAAGAAAGGACGTTTTCGCTGGATACGCTTCCGCAGGAATACCCGGACATGAACCAGGGGGATTTCCGCAGTCCGGCTTATGTGATACAGACAGAAGACGGAAGAAGGGTTACGAGATTTTATTACAAGAATTATAGAATCATCCGGGGCAAACCGATACTTCCCGGGCTGCCGTCTGTATATACGGAAGACGATGAGGAAGCGCTTACCTTGTGTGTAGAACTGGAAGATAAAACCATGAATGCCGGGATTGCACTTTATTATACGATTTTCCGGGATTATGACGCTGTCTGCCGCCATGTGGAGGTCATCAACGCAGGAAAGCAGGAGCTGTACCTGGAACGGCTGATGAGCATGAGCATGGATTTTCCGGGAACAGGGTATGACGTGCTGACCATGACCGGAGGGCATATGAATGAGAAGAATTTAAACCGCAGGCCGGTCAGCAGTGACTCCGTTGTGGCAGAGAGCATCCGGGGATGCAGCAGCCCCCAGGCAACGCCGGGGATTGTACTGATGGAGAAGGAAGCAGGGGAACACAGCGGGGAAGTGTGGGGATTCCAGTTTGTATACAGCGGAGATTTCCAGGCGGTTGTCCAGGCAGGCCAGTTTAAGAGTACCAGGGTACAGATGGGTATGAATCCATTAACCTTTGGATGGAATTTAAAAAGCGGGGAACGGTTTGTGTGCCCGGAGACTGTGCTTGTTTACTCCGGGCAGGGATTGAACGGGATGTCCCATACCTATCACAGTTTGTACCGGAAACGGCTGTGCAGGGGCATTTACCGGGATAAGGAAAGGCCGGTGCTTCTAAATAGCTGGGAGGCTTTTGAGTTTCATGTGAATGAGGAGAAGTGCCGCACGCTTGCAGGGGAAGCCGCAAAGCTGGGGATTGAGCTGTTTGTGGTGGATGACGGGTGGTTTAAAAAACGCGTAGATGATAAAAGGGCGCTTGGGGACTGGACCTGGGACAGGGAGAAATTTCCGGGCGGAATCTCCCGTCTGGCAAAGGATATCCGCAGTATGGGGATGGATTTCGGCATCTGGTTTGAGCCGGAAATGGTTTCACCGGACAGTGACCTTTACAGAAGCCATCCGGACTGGATAATCCGAAGTCCGGATTATGAACCGGTTTTAAGCAGATACCAGTATGTGCTTGACCTGTCAAATCCCGAAGTCTGCAAATATGTCATCCATTCGGTGGCAGGGCTTTTGGAAGCGGCGGACATCAGCTATGTGAAGTGGGATATGAACCGCCATATGACAGACCTTGGTTCTTTCTATCTGGATGGAAAGCAGCAGAGGGAGCTGTCACACAGATATATGCTTGGGCTGTATTACATATTAGACACGCTGAACCGGAAATTCCCGGAGATTCTTTTTGAAGGATGCTCCAGCGGCGGGGGAAGGTATGACGCGGGAATGCTGTACTATATGCCCCAGACCTGGGCAAGCGATAATTCGGATGCAATCTGCCGGATGAAGATTCAGTATGGAACCAGCCTGTTCTTCCCGCCTGTGACTATGGGAGCGCATGTTTCCGTATCACCCAATCTGCAGGTAGGAAGGGAAACACCCCTGGCCGCCAGATTTACGATTGCCATGTCTGGCAATCTGGGATATGAAATGGACTTTCGGATTTTGCCGGAGAAAGAAAAAGAGACCGTAAAAGAGCAGATTGCCTTTTATAAAGAGGTTCGAGAGGTGATTCAGAAGGGAAGGTTTTACCGGCTCATAAATCCACAGACAGGGAATGTGGCTGCATGGAATTTTGTGTCGGAGGATGAACAAACCGTCATTTATTGTTATGCGCAGATTCTTTCGGAGGCAGTGCAGGTGAATACGCCCGTAAAATTAAAAGGTTTGCGTGAGAACTGGAACTATCGGTTTTTGCAGGACGGCTCCTGTTATGGTGGAGATGAACTGATGTATGCCGGAATTACCGCAGAGCCGGTAAAGAAGGACTTCATCAGCCATGTATATATTTTTAAAAAAGAAGGAGAAAACAGGAAATGACGAAGAAAGAACGCTGCCAGGCTTGTATTCTTCGGGCAATAGAAATATAATGAAGCAGATTGCAGGAGTTGCAGAGATGAATGATATGGCGCTAAAAGAAGCAGATATGAGGACAAAACAAGGAAAGGAGCTTAAAAATGCAACGGATACTCTATGTTGAAGACGATTTAAGCCTGATTGATGGCTTGCAATATACTTTGGAGAGCAGCGGATATGCCGTAGACAATGCGAGAACTGTCAAAGAGGCATTGTCACTGTTTCAAAGCAGCCATTACGATTTGCTTCTTTTGGATGTTACGCTTCCAGACGGCACCGGCTTCGATGTTTGCAAAGATGTACGAAACAGTTCAACCGTTCCTATTATATTTTTGACAGCCTCGGATCAGGAAATCAGCATTGTCCGGGGTTTGGATATGGGGGCTGACGATTATATCACCAAGCCGTTCAAGCTCAATGAACTGCTTTCCAGAATTAAAGCACTTCTTCGGCGTTCTCTGCAATTTTCTAAAGCAGAGGCAATCTTAACGGCAAATGGTATTCGTGTAGATACCACCGAAAGGCTTGTCTGGAAAAACGGCGGGCCGATTGACCTGCCTTTGGCAGAATACAAACTTTTGTGCCTGTTCATGCAAAATCCTAATCATCTCATGCCGCGGGAAATGATTTTAGACCGGATGTGGGATGGCAACGGGAATTTTGTAGATGATAATACTTTATCTGTTTATATCCGGCGGTTACGAAACAAAATAGAAGATACACCAAATGCTCCTAAATATCTGCTGACCGAGCGGGGAATTGGGTATAAGTGGGTTGTTGAGTGAGGCGGATTTATGGGCAAATTAGGGAAAGAAACAAAGACGCTGTTAATCGCTATTACTGCTATCTGCCTCGTTTCCTTTCTTCTGGCAGGAGAAATTGCCACACTTATGGCAAATAATTTTCAGCAGGAATTATTGCTCCATGATTATGGCGTTGCAGGCCATTTGCTGAACAATGAAAACGAGCTGTCAATCTCCGCTTTTACTTCACAGCCAAACGAGAATGACATAAAGTGCGGCAGGGATGCGTTAGCTTCTGTTGGATATGATGAAACGGTTTCCATGCGTTTTTTGCCTGCTGTCCAGACATACCGAAATCAGACGATGCTGTATGTATTTCTGCTGTTGGCTTTTCTGTTTGGGGCAATCTGCTTATCGCTGTTTCTCTATCTTCGCCGCCAGCACAAGGCTTTCAGCAGCGCAGAAAATACTATCCGCCAATTTCTTGATGGCAATACCCAGTCCCGCATCGAGTGTTCCCAGGCTGGTGACTGGTACAGCCTTTTTCATGCCATCAATGAAATGGCAGCCATTCTTTCTGCTAATGCTGAAAATCAGCGGCAGACAAAGGAATTTTTGCAGGACATTATTTCGGATGTATCACATCAGATTAAAACGCCGCTGTCCGCCCTGAAAATGTACCATGAGATTATAGAGAGCCATAAAGATGATGCAGCAACCGTGAGCAGTTTCACCCAAAAATCTGAAAGAGAGATTAAACGGATGGAAGATGTGATTTACACCTTGCTGAAACTGGCGCGGCTGGACGCGGGAATTATTCAGATGGAAAAGACCCCGGAAAATCTTTCTGTTCTCATGCAGGATGTTTTAGAACGCTTTGAAACCTGGGCAGAACGGGAGCATAAAACAATTACGCTTTCTGGTAAAGAAGATGTTGTTTTATCATGCGACGCTCTGTGGGTATCGGAAGCCATCGGCAATATTGTAAAAAATGCCCTGGAGCATACAGAAAACAGCGGTCATGTCGGAGTAAAATGGGGACAATCCCCTTTAATGACACAGATTGAAATTTCCGATGATGGAAAAGGAATACACCCGGAAGATTTGTATAACATTTTCAAACGGTTTTACCGCAGTCGTTTTTCTTCGGACGTTCATGGAATTGGCTTGGGCCTGCCGCTGGCTAAATCTATTGCAGAAGCTCACGGCGGAACTATTTCCGTAACCAGCACTTTAGGCGCAGGCACCACGTTTACAATGAATTTTTTCAACCTTACAGATGAGTAAGATGGATGTCACCTGGAAGTAAGTTACGGGGGGTATGATGTTGTCCGTAAGGAGGTTTTGAATATGAATATTCTTGAAGTACAAGACCTGTGCAAAACCTATGGCACAGGCGAAACAGAAGTTCACGCTTTGAACCATGCATCATTTTCCGTCCGCAAGGGCGAGTTTATCGCCATCATTGGCGAGTCGGGTTCCGGCAAAAGTACCTTGCTGAATGTAATCGGTGCGCTGGACAGTGCCGCTTCCGGCAGGGTGTGGATTGACGGACAGGATATTTTTTCTATGCCGGAGAAGAAACTGACTGTGTTCCGGCGGCAGCATATCGGATTTATTTTCCAGTCGTTTAATCTGATTCCGGAGCTGAACGTGGAGCAGAACATTACATTTCCGCTGCTGCTTGACTATAAAAAGCCAAATCAAAAGTTCGTCAACGAATTGCTGCAGGTGCTTGGGCTGAGCGAGCGCCGGAAACACCTTCCCGGCCAGCTCTCCGGCGGCCAGCAGCAGCGTGTGGCGATTGGCCGGGCATTAGCCACGCGCCCCGCCCTGATTATGGCGGATGAACCGACCGGAAACTTGGACAGCAAAAACAGTCAGGAAGTTTTGGCTTTACTGCAAACCATGTCGGACAGGTATCAACAGACTATTTTGATGATAACCCACAACAAAAATCACGCCAGCGCAGCAGACCGCGTGTTCCGTATGACCGATGGCGTGTTACAGGACTTGGGGGTGTCGCCGTGTTGAAAAGCTACCTTGGATTGGTGCCGCAATACGAAAAGGTACACCGTAAGAACAATCGAAGTTCTGTTCTCTGCATAGTCCTTTCGGTGTTGCTGGTAACTGCTATTTTCAGTATGGCAGACATGGCGCTGCGCACACAGAAAAATTATTTTATCAAGACGAATGGTGAATACCATATCAGTCTGACCGATATTGACGAACAGACGGCAGAACTCGTAAAAGCGCGGATAGATGCTGCCCTCTGCGGATGGGCCTATCAAGGAAGTACCGGCTCTATCGGCTGCAAAGCGGTCAGCTTCGCAGGTGCGAATGAGGATACCTTTTCCGTTTTGACAGAAATGGATATGGAAAGCGGTTCATATCCCACCCAGCCCGATGAAGCATTATTGAATAAATCGGCTTTGGAACAGCTGGGCCTTGCGGCTGGCGACACGGTGACCGTTACAGTGCCGGATGGTTCCAGCCGTGAATACCATATTACTGGCGTCCTTGCCGATATGGGAAGTCTGCTTAAAGCTGATGTATATGGCATGGTATTGACCGAGGACGGTTTTCGCCAAATTGCTGATGAAAATGCTGAAGACGGAACTACTTTCCGCGTCCGGTTTAAAGATGGTGTAAACATTCAGGAGGCCATGAATGAAATAAAAGCGCAATATGGCCTTTCAGACAGTCAGGCAAGCGAAAATACGGCGCTCCTTGGATTGATGGGACAGAGTGAGAACAGCACAATGCAGTCCCTATACATCGTTGCGGGTTTTCTTGTCCTTTTGGTGCTGATTGCTGGTGCAGTAATGATTGCTGCCAGCTTTAACACAAATGTTCTGGAACGGGTTCAGTTCTATGGGCTTTTGCGGTGCCTGGGTGCATCCAAAGCACAGGTAAAGCGCTTCGTCATTTTTCAAGGGCTGCGCCAAAGTATGAAGGGGGTACCGATTGGGCTGGCTGCCGGACAGATTATTACATGGTGTGCCTGCCTTTTGCTGAAATTTATCAGTGGGGAACGCTTTTCAGAAATACCGCTTTTTCAGTTTAGTGTAAGCGGTCTGATTGCTGGTGCGGTGATTGGTTTTCTGATTGTGCTGCTGGCATCCCTGTCCCCGGCGAAAAAGGCTTCTAAAGTATCGCCGGTAACTGCAATCAGCGGCAGTACACAGCTTACGCAGAACAAGAGAGCCGCAAATACAAAACTGTTTCACATCGAAACCAGCATGGGAATTTTCCATGCACTATTCGGCAAAAAGAATGTATTCCTCATGACCTGCTCGTTTGCTATCAGCATAATGATGTTCCTGGCGTTTCAGGTAATGGCAGTCTTTCTCAATCAGGGGATGCCTGCGCTATCTCCATCGGCAGCGGATATATCTATTACAATGGGAAATACGCCTCTGGACAAGTCGCTGGTGGAACAGATTGGCAAAATGGAAGGTGTTGACGAGGTTTTTGGCCGTATGGAAATGACTGGCCTTGCTTTTTCCCCGGATATAGGAGAAGGAACCATCACGCTCATTTCTTACGATGATAACCAATTCGGGTGGGCGAAAGACGAATTGAATGAGGGCAGTATCACGCCTGCTATGGAAAATACAGATAGTGTTCTGGTCACTTATCAGGATGGCGTAAATTGGAACGTTGGAGATACCGTAGTTCTTCATACATCTTCCGGTGATAAGCAGGTAACGATTGCCGGAATACTGGCAACGGCTACGGCCAGTGCAGTCAACAGTGCAGGCAGTGGTGGATATATGATTTGCTCGGAACAGACATTTGCCGCTTTGGCTGGCGATTTGGGCTATAAGGCGATTGACGTTCAATTTTCCTCTGCTGGCGGGGATGATATTGTTTCCGCAATACGGAGCATGGTCCCATCCGACAGCACTGTTTCAGATAAGAGAATTACCAATTCCGAATCCCAAAGTTCCTGCTATACAGGAACGGTGTTTATTTATGGCTTCCTCATTATTATTTCGCTTATCACAGTGTTTAACATCTTTAACAGCATGAACGCCAGTGTAGCGTCCAGAACAAGACAGTACGGAATCATGCGTTCTATAGGAATGGGAACAAATCAGCTTTATAAGATGATTGCGGCAGAAGCTTTTACCTATGCAATACTTGGCTGTGTTGCCGGATGCGTCTTGGGACTGCCTCTGAACAAGCTGATGTTCCAGTTTTTGATTGCAGATAAATGGGGAACTGCATGGCAAATTCCTGTGAGTTCACTTCTTTTGATTGTGTTCCTCTGCCTTGCGTCTGCGGCGGCTGCGATTAGATGCCCCATCCGGCAGATTGGCAGAAGGGCAATCGTGGACATAATTAAGCTCCAGTAATAATTTTATCGAATAGCAAACGTCAAAGACTGGCCTTCCGTTTCTTTGGAGAGCCGGTCAGGATACAGGCAGCAATTTTATCTTTGTGGACATCCAGCCCGCAGGAAGTTTCCAGAAGGTCTTTCATGCAGGACATCTCCTCTGCAATAGAATTGCCAGGAGATTTGCCCGGGATAATGCGGACTTTGCTGCTCGTGCAATCCATAAAAGGTGCGGCAATATGCTGTGCTCAAGGGCAAATCATTTACGCTGACAAACGGGGTGCAAATGCTCGATACAGAAGCAGGCAGCCGAAAACAAGAGATAGACCGCCAGCGTCACATTATTCTAGTATAAATTCCGCATTTCCAAATCGAAATGGAAAAACTATAAAATAAATGTTATAATTTGAAAATTTCTGGAATGGATTAAAGCTGAAACAGAGAAAATGGCGGTTTTTTCGCTAATGTCGCCATATTGAGCGCAAATGTAAAGATGCGTTGATAGAAAAAATAGCTAAAATCATTTAGAATCACGATTAAGGAGGACAACGAAAATGAAAATTGGAAATAAACTCAACCAATTAAGAAAACTTTCAGGAATGACACAGGAACAATTAGCTGAGAAAATTGACGTGTCCAGACAGACAATTTCCAAATGGGAGTCAGACAGCACATCTCCCGATTTAGAAAGCATCGTTAAAATAAGCAGGATTTTTCATGTGTCATTAGATGTGTTATCCCCAATTAGTAGGAACAATACAGCTTTCTGGCGGGATTTCAGCTTTTCCTGCACGATGGCGAAGCTCTTTTTGTCCACCAGCGGCTCATGCGTCCCCTCCACCACAATCCAGTCCTCCGGCTTCTTATCCCGGATAGTGCCGATTTTAAAGCGGTACTCGGTCTTTTGGGAAGCGATTGCGCCGGTGTAGACGGGGTTCATCAGGATTTCCTTAATCACGGAGAAGTCCCAGACGTACCGCCCGTTCTCCGGGTCTTTCTTTTCCCATTTGGTGCGGATGTTCCGGTGTCCCCGCTTCCGGTTCCACCATGTGGGGCAGGGGTGCTTTCCTTCCTCCAGCCTGCGCCGGATGTAGTTGGGGCCGTGGCCGTCCAGCGCATATCCGAAAATCAGCCGGACAACCGGGGCGGTTTCCCTGTCAATG
>CAJTSV010000133.1 GCA_910579075.1 uncultured Eubacterium sp. | reverse complement strand
TAATGGTGTTTTTTCAATATAGGAAGATGAATGAGGAGGTGTTCGCGGTATGAAGATGACTTATCAGCCAAAAAAGAGACATAGATCGAGAGTTCATGGGTTCAGAAAGAGAATGAGTACACCGGGCGGAAGAAAGGTATTAGCTGCGAGAAGATTAAAAGGAAGAAAGAAGTTATCAGCATAGGCCACATCTTTTGTGGTCTTTCTTATTATATATGGCAATAGAAGGCCCGCGCAGCTGCCTTTTGTGTTGCTCATAAAAAAACAAACGGTTATTTTTAGAAATCACATGATGCATGCAGGCATCATGATAAAAAATCAGCAGACCTGGAAAATGCAGGAGAATATTGAAAATATTGAAATATTGAAAAAATTCCTTAAAAATAACCGTTTTAGCAGGAAGCAGTCATGAAATTTACGGAATCATTAAAAAAGAATTCGGATTTTCAAAATATATACCGGGAAGGAAAGTCTTATGCGAACCGTTTTCTTGTCATGTATGTACTGGAAAATGGTACCGGGTACAGCCGGATAGGAATTTCTGTCAGTAAAAAGGTAGGCAACAGCGTTATCAGGCACAGGGTAAAACGCCTGGTAAAAGAAGCTTACAGGCTGCATGAGGACATGTTCTGCAGCGGGCTGGATATCGCAGTCATTGCAAGGACATCAGCAAAAGGATTCTCTTACGGGGAAGCTGAGAGTGCCCTGCTGCATCTTGGGGGCCTTCATCATATTATCAAAAAGCATCAGCACAAAGAAGATACTTGAAAAAGAAGATAATTCAAAAAAGATAATTGAAAAAGAAGATGATTCAAATTGAAAAAAATAATCATTGCGTGTATCAAATTGTATAAAAGGTATTTATCGCCGCTGAAAACAGTGAAATGTCCTTATTTTCCTTCATGCTCGGATTACGCCATAGAAGCTGTTGCCAAGCATGGACCTGTAAAGGGAGGGCTTCTCGCAGCCTGGAGGATTCTGCGCTGCAATCCTTTTTCAAAAGGCGGATATGACCCTGTGCCATAAGGAGGTATTTCATTGACTACGTTAATACTTACTCAGTATTCCGGTTCGATTTTAGGTCCGATAGCAAAAGTGCTGGGCCTGGTTATGAACTGGATTTACATGTTTTTGTCGAATGTGTTCGGCATTGAAAACATCGGCCTGACGATTATCGGCCTGACGATTCTGATTTATATGTGCATGCTGCCGCTTACGATAAAACAGCAGAAATTTTCAAAGCTACAGCAGAGAATGCAGCCTGAGATAAAGGCGATTCAGGAGAAATATAAAAACCGCCGTGACCAGGAGTCGCAGCTTGCGATGAATGAGGAAACGCAGGCGCTGTATGCAAAATACGGTATTTCGCCGACAGGGACATGCCTGCCGCTGCTTTTGCAGATGCCTGTATTTTTTGCATTATACCGTGTTATTTATAATGTACCTGCTTATGTGTCCGGGGTAAAAGCTGCCTTTTCAGGAATTGTGGAAGGGATTGCTGCTACGCCGGGATTTCAGGGCATAATGGAAACCTTTGTAAAAGACATGAATCTTGGGCAGATTCAGGCGGATTTTAATAATCCGGACCTGGAAGCCGTGAAAAACTATATCGTGGACGCCGTTTATAAAATGCCGACAACAGGATGGGATGCATTAAGGGATGCGTTTCCGGGCCTTCAGGACACGATTCAGTCAACGGAAGTCCAGTTAAACCATATGAATACATTTTTGGGGCTGAATATTTCAGATTCCCCGTTTGCAGTTATTACGAGCAGCCTGGCAGCACATTCCTATCTGCTGGTGCTTGTGGCCCTGCTGATACCGTTAGCTTCTTACGGTTCCCAGATGCTGAATTTAAAGCTGATGCCGCAGGCGGATGCTGATCCGGACAGTGCCATGGCAAGGCAGATGAAAACAATGAACTATACAATGCCGCTGTTTTCGCTGTTTCTTTGTTTTACGGTGCCGGTCGGGCTTGGTATTTACTGGGTATTCAGTTCGCTGACAAGGTGCGTGCAGCAGTTCTTTGTCAATAAACATATCCGTAATCTTGACCTGGATGAGGTCATTGCCAAAAATGTCGAGAAACGGAAGAAAAAACTGGAGAAAATGGGTATTGATGAAAATCAGATAAGAAGCGCGGCACGGATGCGCACAAAAAGCAATGTACAGCTGTCTTCCGCCATGTCAAGGGAAGAACGCGAGTCCAAGATTGCAAAAGCATATGAATACAGAAAAACAGCCAATCCTAATAGTTTGACAGCAAAAGCGAATTTAGTGAAGGACTTTAATGAGAGAAATAATAAATAAAGGGGAGATTTTGGGATGGAGTTTATTGAAGTAAGTGCAAAGACAGTGAATGATGCGGTTACGGATGCTTTGGTTCAGCTTGGCGTAACAAGTGACCAGCTGGAATATGAAGTGGTCAGCGAAGGAAGTACCGGTTTTTTTGGATTGGGCAGCAAGCGTGCGGTGATTAAGGCACGCAGGAAGCATTCACCGGAAGAAAGCGTGAAGGATTTCTTAGGCCGCGTATTCGAAGCAATGGATATGGAAGTTGAGATTGTGACCAGATATGACGAAGAAAACGGTCTGATTGATGCAGAGTTTAAAGGAAACGAAATGGGGGTTTTAATTGGAAAGCGCGGACAGACTCTGGACTCTTTGCAGTATCTTACGAACCTGGCTGTCAATAAACAGTCAGACCATTATGTGAAAGTAAAGCTTGATACCGAGGATTATCGCAAGAGGAGAAAAGATACACTGGAAAATCTTGCAAGGAATATTTCATATAAAGTAAAACGGACAAAACGGCCGGTTGCTTTAGAGCCGATGAATCCGTTTGAGCGGAGAGTGATTCATTCCGCATTGCAGAATGACCGTTTTGTTTCTACGCACAGCGAGGGCGAGGAACCATACCGGCATGTAGTTGTAACATTGAAAAGAAATTAAGACAAGGGGCTGTCGCAATAAGAAGGAAAGACGCAGGAGATGGTATTTTATACATGGAATTACCAATGTCTTGTATCAGAATTTCTTGATGCGGCAGTTTCTTTTTATGCAGGATAAAAGGAGAAATGCAGGATGAAAGATACGATTGCAGCGGCGGCTACGGCCATGACAAGTGCTGGGATTGGAATTATCAGAATCAGCGGGGATGATGCAGTGGGAACGGCAGACCGTATTTTTTGTGCAAAAAGCGGGAAAAAGCTGGCAGATTGTCTTTCCCATACGATTCATTACGGTTATATTATGGAAGGGCAGGAAATTGTGGACGAGGTGCTGGTGCTTCTCATGAAAGCCCCGAACAGTTATACAAGGGAAGATACCGTGGAAATTGACTGCCACGGCGGCGTGCTTGTCATGCAGAAGATTCTGGAAACAGTCATGCGCCATGGTGCCAGGCCGGCAGAGCCGGGAGAATTTACAAAGCGGGCATTCCTGAATGGAAGAATTGATTTAACGCAGGCAGAATCTGTCATCGATATTATTCATTCTAAAAATGATTTTGCCCTGAAAAGCTCCTTAAGCCAGCTGCGCGGTTCTGTCTTAAAGAAAATTCAGAATCTCAGGGAGCAGGTGCTTCATGAGACGGCATGGATTGAATCGGCAGTGGATGACCCGGAACATTATTCGCTGGATGGATATGGAGAGCATCTCTCAGCAACTGTAAAGGGCATCAAGGGAGAGATACAGCACCTGCTTGATACAGCAGGGCAGGGAAAGATATTGAAAGAAGGCATTCATACAGTGATTGCTGGAAAGCCGAATGTAGGTAAGTCTTCGATTTTGAATGCACTGGTCGGCTCGCAGCGTGCAATTGTGACAGAAATCGCAGGAACAACAAGGGATGCGCTTGAAGAACATGTGAACTTAAACGGCATCAGCCTCAATATCATTGATACGGCAGGAATCCGTGATACGGATGATGTTGTTGAAAAGATAGGAGTGGAGAAAGCGAAAGAGTATCTGGAACAGGCTGATTTGGTATTATATGTCGTGGACGGTTCCAGGGAGCTGAGTGAAGAAGATTACGAGATTGCCAGGATTATCCGGGGAAAGAATGTGATTGTGCTGATGAATAAATCAGACCTTGGTCAGCGTGCTGCGCAGGAAAATTTTTCAGAGATGTTTTCCGGAATTGGTTTCGATATCAAAAAGCATGTGCTTTTGGTGTCTGCAAAAGAAGGCGATGGAATGGAAAAGCTGGCAGAGCGGATTCGGGAAATGTTTTTGCAGGGAAATGTTACTTACAACGACGAAGTGATTATTACAAATGTAAGGCATAAGCATGCACTGGAGCAGGCAGCGCAAAGCCTGTCTCTGGTAGAGGAGAGCATTGAAAACGGGATGCCGGAGGATTTTTATTCGATTGATTTCATGAATGCGTATGAGCAGCTGGGATATATTATTGGGGAATCGGTAGAAGACGATTTGGCGGACGAAATCTTTTCGAAGTTCTGTATGGGAAAATAGCAGGAAGGAGTGTTATATGGAACGTTCGGTGTATGAAAATAAAATGCAGAATAAAAATCTGGAGAAGACTGCAAAAGAACCGGGTGGAACAAAAAGAAACCGGCTGGAAGAAAATTATGATGTCGCAGTCGTAGGCGCTGGGCATGCAGGCTGTGAAGCGGCGCTTGCCTGCGCAAGGCTGGGACTGGAAACAATCATATTTACTGTCAGTGTGGACAGCATTGCACTTATGCCGTGCAATCCGAATATCGGCGGAAGCTCGAAGGGACATCTGGTGCGTGAGGTCGATGCCCTGGGCGGGCAGATGGGCATCAATATTGACAAGACTTTTATTCAGTCTAAAATGCTGAATAAGTCGAAGGGGCCTGCCGTGCATTCCCTGCGTGCGCAGGCGGATAAAGCAGACTACAGCATGGAGATGCGGAAAACCCTTCAGGAAACGGAGCATCTGACCATTAAGCAGGCGGAGGTGTCGGAGATTCTGACAGAGCCTTATACGGATAAAGATAAATGTTCTTTAGAAAAGTCTTTGAAAGATTTAGAAGATTTAAGATATGATGAAAAATCTAATAAAGATTATAAAATCTTGATTGATAATGAGGACAGTTTTACAGCATGTGATTCGGAAAAAATGCAAAAATATGAAACTTCCAGACAGGAGGATAAAATAAATCATAATTTATTTTCAAAGAAAATCATTGGAGTCAGAACTGTTTCAGGAGCCACATATTTTTGCAAGGCTGTGATTTTATGTACGGGCACGTATCTTAGGGCACGCTGCCTGACTGGCGAAATGATAACGCATACCGGGCCAAACGGGCTGATGGCTGCAAATTACCTGACGGATTCTTTAAAGGAAAATGGAATTGAGATGTTCCGCTTTAAAACAGGTACGCCGGCGAGAATGGATAAGAGGTCCCTGGATTTTTCAAAAATGCAGGAGCAGAAGGGGGACGAGAGGGTAGTGCCGTTTTCGTTTTCCACCAATCCAGATGATGTGCAGATAGACCAGGTTTCCTGCTGGCTGACTTATACGAATGAAAAGACACATGAGATTATCCGGGAAAATCTCGACCGTTCGCCTATTTATGCAGGCGTGATTGAAGGAACAGGGCCGCGCTACTGCCCGTCAATTGAAGATAAGGTCGTGAAGTTTCCAGACAAAGACCGGCACCAGCTGTTTATTGAGCCGGAAGGAATTCATACGAACGAGATGTACGTTGGCGGGATGTCAAGCTCCCTGCCGGAAGATGTCCAGCATGCGATGTACCGGACAGTGCCGGGAATGGAACATGCAAAAATTGTCCGCTGCGCGTATGCGATAGAATATGACTGCATTAATCCGAACCAGCTGTACCCGACACTGGAATTTAAAAAAATTTACGGACTGTTTAGCGGGGGGCAGTTTAATGGCAGTTCCGGTTATGAGGAAGCAGCTGCGCAGGGAATTGTTGCAGGAATGAATGCTGCCATGGAGATTTTTGGGAAGGAGCCGCTGGTTCTTGACCGTTCGGAATCTTATATCGGTGTGCTGATAGATGACCTTGTTACAAAAGAAAATCATGAGCCGTACCGGATGATGACATCAAGGGCAGAGTACCGCCTGCTGCTTCGCCAGGACAATGCGGACCTGCGCCTGACTGAAAAAGGGTACCGGGCCGGGCTGGTGCCGAAAGAACGTTATGAATGGATATTAAAAAAAGAAAAGCTTATTCAGGAAGAACTGGAACGCATTTCCCATGTGACAGTGGGGGCGAATCAGAAAACACAGGAATTTCTGGAAAAGCATCAAAGCGTGCCGTTAAATACCGGTACGACACTGGCAGAGCTGATTCGAAGACCGGAATTAAATTATGATTTATTATCTGAATTAGACCCTGGAAGGCCTGAGCTGCCATATGATGTGGCTGAACAGGTTAATATTAATGTTAAATATGAAGGCTATATCCACAGGCAGATGAAGCAGGTTCAGAATTTTAAGAAACTGGAAAATAAGAAGCTTGACCCGGATTTTGATTATGATGCAGTAAGCGGGCTGCGCATGGAAGCAAGGCAGAAGCTGAAGCTGTACCATCCGGTATCGATTGGCCAGGCTTCCAGAATATCCGGAGTTTCTCCTGCGGATATTTCAGTCCTTCTGGTTTATATGGAGCAGTATTATCGGAAGAAAGAATAGCCTGTGTTTAAAAAATAGCGAATTTTCAAATGTAATCTGGTACAAGAAATTATGGAGAATGGGAATGGAGAATAATTTTAGCAGATTTAGAGAAAAGCTGGAAATGATAAATCTTAGTATGACAGAACGTATGGAAGAACAGTTTTCTTTATATTATGATTTGTTGATGGAATGGAATCAGGTTATGAATCTGACAGCAATTACGGGATTTGAGGAAGCTGTGGATAAGCATTTTCTGGATAGTGTGATTTTGGGGCATTATATTGCACTGGATAAAAATGTAAGTCTTATTGATGTCGGAACAGGTGCAGGGTTTCCAGGTATCCCGCTTAAAATCATGTTTCCTGAAATTCATGTGACGCTTGCGGATTCCTTAAATAAAAGAGTTAAATTTTTGAATGAAGTGATATCGCAGCTGGAACTGGAACATATTGCAGCAGTACATGGGAGGGCAGAGGAGCTCGCGGGAAATGCAGCGTACCGGGAACAGTATGATTACTGTGTATCAAGAGCTGTCGCAAACCTTGCAGTCCTGAGTGAATACTGTATTCCTTTTGTGAAAAAAGGGGGAACTTTTATTGCATACAAATCTGCCGGCATTCAGGATGAATTAAAATCTGCCAGGAAGGCGGTGCGCCTGCTGGGCGGAAGCCAGGCAAAGCTGACAGAATTTATCCTGCCTGATACAGAATATCACCGTTCTTTTGTTATGATTGATAAAATAGAACATACATCGAAAAAATTTCCAAGAAAGGCTGGCATGCCTTCGAAAGAACCTCTGTGTTAAAAGTCTGAAAACAGTGTACTGCATCCAGACAGAAATCAGGTGCCGGAACAACTGGCTTCTGTCTGGACAGGATAAATTGGAATCTGTTTTATCTGTTTCTGGATAGCGTCTTTTTATTTCTTATTTAGACTTTCTTATTTAGACTGACTTGACTGAAAAGCATTAAAAATTCTGTATATTTAAGATAGTCAGTGGAAAATCAGTGTTTTCGTTATTTTTATATTTTGTATTTAATTTTATATTTAGCTGCAAATATGAATGATTTTATTTGCGATAGTTTCTGGAATTTCTAACTGGGGAAGCAGGCGGCAGTTGGAAACACAGACTGTGTGTATGCGTTCGTTGTATTTTTTATATTCCTGTGTGACAGGTGTTCTTTTTCCATTGCTGATAATATATATATCATTTTTTATCAATGGAAGTGCATGTATGATGTTGATGTTCGTATAGTTCGCTAAAATACTGCCATATAGATATTTTCCATTTGAGTGATGGAAATGTGCATTATAGTAGGAAATATCGACAGTATTGGAAAGGACATTTTTATCGTTGTAAAAGTATATATATTTGTAGTCATCTTCCAATGATGATTTGCTCATCACGCAGTTATATAAAAAGGTTCCTATGACTGGCAGGTTTGCTATATTTTCTTTTAATTTACCTGTAGAAGTAACCGGCTTGACCAGCTCACTGATAGATGACGGATTAATCAGAATCAGCTTGTCTATAAGCGCCGGGTTCATGCGCACAGCCATCAGGGAAAAAGAACCGGACAGGGCAGAAGCACAGATATGTGTCTTTTCCTGAATGACTTCTTTTATAAAATCAGAAATTAATTGAACAAACATGTAGTTGATATAAGTAATATTTGGCTTATCTGATTTCCCGCAGCCAGGAAGGTCCAGCTCGAATACGTGGAAATATTTTGATAATTCATTATCTATGCGACACCATTCTTCTTTGGAAAAAGAAGGCTGCAGGTTATGCAGGAGCAGAAGGGGAGCAGAAGATAAATCTCCTTTTTCGGCGTAATTGATGTTCATGTCTTTCCAGGTATAGGATTTATCATTTTTACTTGGTGAAGCTGGCGTGAGGGAAGTATCAATGTACTGGTTGATGAAATGCATGCCAGTTAAGAGAAGGGCAGAGGATGTAATGATTTTTTTCACTGTTTTTTTCATGGGTTTCTCCTTTATTATATTTTATTTGAATTTTAAAATATGATGGCTGTATGTTTAGTTTGTGGCAAATTTGGTGGAAAGTATGTAGAATTTGCCTGTTTATAAGGGGCGGTTTGTTTTTGTTGTGAGGAAATCTGGTGGTTTGGGGCTTTGGTATGTATCTATTATAACTTATTTTTGGGGATATATGTTATAAATTTTTAGTAAAAATGAAAATATTTTCTGAGGTTGGGATGGCGGGGAAAATATTCAGGA
>CAJTSV010000132.1 GCA_910579075.1 uncultured Eubacterium sp. | reverse complement strand
CAGGCGGTGCTTGGCAGTGCAAAAATGGTGCTGGAAACCGGCATGCACCCGGGCGTGCTCAAGGATATGGTCTGTTCCCCGGGCGGCACGACCATCGAGGCCGTGCGCGTGCTGGAGCAAAAAGGGCTGCGCAGCTGTGTGATAGAGGCGATGAAAGCATGTATAGAGAAGGCGGGTGAAATGTGAACCTGCCCCTTTTCAAATAGAAGAAAATCAGGTATAATCTTATAGATATAGAAGCTGAAGCAGCAGGAAGGCATCGGAGCTTTTGCATGCTGCATGTAATTTTTGGAGGAATCGGACATGTTTGACTATAAGCAGTATCAGAGAAATTATTTTATGCCGCCGCAGGAATGCCTTGCGTGGGCCAGAAAGGAATATGTGGACAAAGCGCCCGTGTGGTGCAGCGTAGACCTGCGGGACGGCAACCAGGCGCTGATTGAGCCTATGAGCCTGCAGGAAAAGCTGGAATTTTTCAATCTGTTAATTGAACTGGGATTTAAGGAAATTGAGGTCGGTTTTCCGGCTGCATCGGAGACAGAATACCAGCTGGTACGCACGCTGATTGACCAGAAGATGATTCCGCAGGATGTGAAAATCCAGGTGCTGACACAGGCAAGGGAGCACATTATCCGTAAGACGTTTGAAGCCGTGGAAGGCGCTCCGAATGTAATTGTGCATGTATACAATTCGACCTCGCTGGCACAGCGGGAACAGGTATTCCATAAAAACCAGGAAGAAATCATGCAGATTGCCGTGGAAGGCGCGAAGCTGTTAAAAGAGCTGGCTGCCGAAGCAAAGGGAAATATTTCCTTTGAATACAGCCCGGAGAGCTTTACCGGGACCGAAGTGGAATATGCGGTTGATGTATGCAATGCGGTGATTGATATCTGGGAGCCTTCGCCGGAGCATCCGGTCTATATTAATATTCCGTCTACGGTGGAAATGTCCATGCCGCATGTGTTCGCAAGCCAGATTGAGTACGTCAGCAGGAACCTGCACAGCAGGGACGCGGTTATTTTGTCGCTGCATCCGCATAATGACAGGGGATGCGGCATCAGTGCTGCGGAAATGGGGCTGTTAGCCGGGGCAGACCGTATAGAGGGCACGCTGTTTGGAAACGGCGAGCGTACCGGAAATGTAGATATTGTCGTGCTTGCGATGAATATGTATGCGCAGGGGGTTGACCCGCGGCTGGATTTATCCGATATGCCGCATATTGCACAGGTGTATGAAAAGCTGACACAGATGGATATCCATGTGCGTCATCCATACTGCGGAAAGCTTGTTTTTGCGGCTTTTTCCGGCTCGCATCAGGATGCGATTGCAAAGGGCATGAAATACCGCGAGGAACACGGCATGGACCGCTGGACGGTGCCGTACCTGCCGATTAACCCGGAAGACGTCGGGCGCACATACGACAGCGATGTAATCCGCATTAACAGCCAGTCCGGCAAGGGCGGCGTGGCATACGTGCTCGAACAAAATTACGGGCTGAAAATTCCATATAAAATGCGCGAAGACCTGGGCTATGCAGTGAAGGATGTCTCGGATAAAGAGCATGCAGAGCTGTCTCCGCAGGAAATTTATGATATCTTTACAAAACGCTATCAGGATTACACGCCGGTATTTGAGGTGAAGGGGTGCCATTTCCGCCAGGAAAACGGCATTACGGCGACTGTCAATATTGTAACGGGCGGCAAAAAAAATCTGGTGGAAGCAGTCGGCAACGGGCGGCTGAATGCGGTCAGCAATACGTTTGCGGAATTTTTTGAAAAGCCGTGTGAAATTATCTGTTATGAGGAGCATGCGCTGGAGCATGGCTCGGATTCGAATGCGATTGCCTATGTAGGTATTCAGGCGCAGGATGGCAAGATGTATTTCGGCATCGGGATTGATCCGGATATTCTGCGGGCTTCGATTGATGCGCTTGTGACAGCAATGAACAGGAGCCTGGAATAAGCGGGCGGCACGGAACAGCTGAAAGGATGCTCTGTGCATGCCGGATTCTGTAAGCAGTTATTTGCGGCAGGGATTGGAGGGACAAGGCAGAGGGATGAAGAATATTTATCGGTTTATGGCATTCTGCTTTCTGCTGGCAGTATTGCTGTGCAGCGGGCAGCCGGCGCAGGTACAGGCTGCCGTGGGGCTGAACCATACAAGCGCAGTGATATGCATTGGCGGCAGGGTGGAGTTAAAGTTAAACGGGACGGATGAACCTGTCACATGGACGACCAGCAATAAAAAAATTGCAACGGTAGGCTCGGCGGGCGTTGTTACCGGAGTCAACAAAGGAAAAGCTTCCATTACAGCGCAGGCTGGCGGGAAAAAATACAGCTGTCTTGTTACGGTCAATGAAACATACGGGGCAAGCGTGTCGTCTGTGACCATCAAACGGCAGGAGACCGTTATGCTGACGTTTACAAAGGATGCGGTTGTTTCTTATAAAATAAAAGATACCGATATATGCAGCGCCAGCTGGGGCAGCTGGGACGGAAATGAGATTCCGCTTTTGATTACGCCGAAAAAGGTCGGGACGACATATATTACCTGCTCGAACGGGGCGAACAATGAGACCGTGCGCATCCGGGTAAAGGTAAAAAAGGTGCCGGTCAATGTAACGGATATTCAGGCGGTGACCAGTGACGGCGGGGATTTTGTCTGCGGTGAAAATACGCTCCAGATAAGCTTTAAGCAGGACCGCACTTCGAGGAATACGGTGCTGTACATCATCGGCAGAAACGGGGAGACGGTCAGCACAATGAAGCTGGGCGTCGTCCCGGCACGCAGGACCTATTATACGTTCTGGGACGGGAAAAATGACCTTGGCGTGAATTTCGAAGGGGAATTCCGTATTAAAATTGTCGCAGACGGCTATACGGTGCGCAAATGGCATTATTACGAAAGCTATGCGAGCAGCCCGTTTGCAGGAGGCGACGGGACAAAGGAGAGGCCGTACCAGGTTGCCACGGCCGGGCATCTGCTGAAAATGCCGGATTTTAACGGCAGGCATTTTATTCAGGTCAGGGATATTGACCTGCGTTCGGAGATTATCGGCAGCCTGTTCAGTGCTGAGGAGCCATTCCGCGGCAGCTATAATGCAAAGCCGCACGAGATTAATTACCGGATTTTGTATTTTAACAGCAATACATCGCTGTTTGGAACCATCGGGGCAGAAGGAGAGCTTGACAATGTCATCATTATGGATGCGCGTGTCACGGGAACCGGGCAGGAGCGTGCCGCAGTGCTGGCAGAGGTCAATCTCGGGACGGTGACGGGCTGTACGATTGAGCAGGCAGTTATCTATTCTGCATCTTCTACGGATGCTGCGCTGCTTGCCGTGGAAAACAGCGGCGTGATTGACCGCTGCAAGGCGCATGGCACGGTTTATACCTATGGCAGCATGTCTGGCGGGGTCGTATACAATCACCAGCGGATGACGCAGACGGATGTGGAAGCCGGGCTGAACCTGTCCGCTGCCGGCGGCATTACCAGTGCGCAGGAGCTGTTTATCGGCGGTGTTGCGGCAGTCAACGGCCAGCTGGCTTTTATCGATGCCTGTGCGAGCAGCTGCAGCATCCAGGCCTCCGGCACGCTGAAAACGCCGGCAAAGCTGTATATGGGCGGCATTGCCGGAAAAAACCTGGGACAGGTGCGGGACGGCAGTGCCCTGGGGGATTTTCCGCTGGAAAATACAAACAACCTGATTGGCGAATCGCATGGCGGCGTCATTGCCGGGGAAAACGAAGGCATGATAACAGGCGTCATTTATTATGAAACGGTCGGACGCAAGAGCAGCGCGACGGGGAACGGCCGTGAAAGCAGCCTGAATCCGTTAAAAAATCAAGATGAGGAGGCGTAAGCTTATGAATTGTTTGTCACCATCCATATTATCAGCAGATTTTACAAGGCTGGGAGAGCAGGTAGCGGCTGTGGAGCAGGCAGGGGCGCAGTATCTGCATTTTGATGTTATGGACGGCAGTTTTGTTCCGAATATTTCGTTCGGAATGCCGGTACTGAGCTCAATCAGGGAAAAAACGGGCCTGATGCTGGATGTGCACCTGATGATTCGCGAGCCTGCGCGTTATATCGGACAAATCGCAGACTGCGGGGCCGATATTATTACGGTGCATGCAGAGGCCTGTACAAATCTGAACTATACCATTGATTTGATAAAAGAACGGGAGCTTCTGGCAGGCGTTGCGCTGAATCCGGCTACGCCGCTTGCCGGGCTGCAGTATATCCTGAAGCGCATAGACATGGTGCTGATTATGACCGTAAATCCGGGCATGGGCGGGCAGAAGCTGATTCCGTATACGCTGGATAAGGTGCGCGATATTAAGAAGTTCATTGACAAAAACGGGCTGAAAACGGATATTGAAGTGGACGGCGGCGTAAACTTTGAGACAATGGAAAGCGTCCTCAATGCCGGGGCCAATATTATTGTGGCCGGAAGTGCGGTATTCGAGGGGGATATTGAGGAAAATACGAAACGGATGCTGGAGATTATGAAATAAGCATACAGACAGAAAGAAAGGGGCTGTCGCATGAAGGAAAATAATACAAGGTATCGCTGGTTTGAAGCGTTCTTCTATACGATATCTTGTATATGTTTTGCTTCGTGCGGCAGCCTTTTTTTATGTTACAGAAAATGGCGTCTATAACATAAAAGCCTTCAGGAGATGCGCAGCTTTGTGCGCAGAACAAAAGCAGCGTAAGATGAATATTAAATAATTTAAGAAAGGACTCGTATCATGTTTCAGTTTATTTCAGATATCGACATTCAGGTTCTGCTGTTTATCCAGCAGCATGTCAGGACGCCGTTTCTGACTCCTGCAGTTACCCTGGTCACAAGCCTTGGAAATGCCGGAATGATATGGATTCTGGTTTCCCTGCTGCTGCTTGTGCCACGGAAAACAAGAAAAGCCGGCTGCATGAGCCTTCTGGCGCTGGTTTTCTCGCTGCTGGCCAATAACCTGCTGTTAAAAAACCTTGTACACCGGATGCGGCCGTATGATTATACAGCCGCCCTGCTGCCGCTTGTGCCAAAGCCTGTGGACTTTTCGTTTCCGTCAGGCCATACAGGAAGCTCCTTTGCATCGGCTTTTGCACTGTATCACGGGCTGCCGCGCAGGGCCGGGGTGCTGTTTTTCATCCTGGCTGCGCTTATCGGGCTGTCCAGGCTGTATGTGGGCGTGCATTATCCGACGGACGTGCTGGCAGGAACCGTGACGGGAATCCTGTCTGGCTGGGCATCCGTGCAGGTGTTCCGGCGCATGGGCAGGGACGGATATATCCCGTCATATTGACGAATATGGAGTGGTTTTGTGTTTATTTTTCGTGTATTAATAAAAAATAAGATTGCAACCTGCGGCATTTCGTTGTAAAATATAGATACACTGAAATAATGAAACAAAATGCAAAATATTTAGGAGGAAACGAAAATGAAAGATTTTAAGTACGTGATTACAGATGACCAGGGAATTCATGCAAGGCCGGCAGGCATTCTTGTCAAGGAAGTAAAAAAACATGCGTCGAAGGTCACAATCAGTGCCGGGGAGAAAAGTTCTGATGCGTCCAAACTGATGGCAATTATGAGCATGGGCATTAAGAAAGGGACAGAAGTAACCGTTTCCGCAGAAGGCCCGGACGAAGATGCAGCGATTCAGGAGCTGGAGCAGTTTTTTAAGGAGAATTTATAAGCCTAAAATTGTCAGGAAAGTGGAAGGTAAAAAAGAACATGATGGAATTTACAGGGAAATCAGTGTATAAGGGCATTACGATTGGAAAGGTTCTCGTATTCAAGAAACGGGATTCCCAGATTAAAAGAACAAAAATCGAAGATGCCCAGGCTGAAATACAGAGGGTGGAAACGGCGTGCGGCCAGGCAAAGGCACAGCTGCAGGCATTATATGATAAAGCAGTAAAGGAAGTAGGGGAAGCCAGTGCTGCTATTTTTGAAGTACACCAGATGATGCTGGAAGATGACGATTATCTGGATTCTATAAATAATATGATTCAAACAGAAATGGTCAATGCAGAATATGCGGTTGCCATTACCGGGGACAACTTTGCAGAGATGTTTGCCAATATGGATGACGATTATATGAAGGCACGCTCTGCGGATGTCAAGGACATTTCCGAGCGCCTTGTACGCAATCTTTCAGGCGAGGGAGATGCGGATTTAAGCTCGATGGAGCCTTCGGTTATTGTTGCGGATGATTTAAGCCCGAGTGAAACGGTACAGATGGATAAGGAAAAAATACTCGGCTTTGTTACGGTGCATGGCTCGACCAATTCGCATACGGCGATTTTGGCGCGCATGATGAATATTCCGGCGCTTATCGGAGTTCCGCTGGATTTAAATGAGATACATAATGGCATGGAAGCCGTGGTAGACGGTTTTGAGAGCCGTGTTATTTTCGAGCCGGATGAAGAAGTACGCAGCAGGACCCAGGGCAGGATTCAGGAAGAACAGGAAAAGGCCCATATGCTGCAGACCTTAAAGGGCAAGGAAAATGTCACGCTGGACGGGCGGAAGGTTAATATTTATGCCAATATCGGCAGTGTCGGGGACGTAGGCTACGTTCTGGAAAATGATGCAGGCGGCATCGGCCTGTTCCGGAGCGAATTCCTGTATCTTGGAAAATCGGATTTTCCGACCGAAGAAGAACAGTTCCAGGCTTACCGCCAGGTTTTGCAGACAATGGCTGGCAAAAAGGTTATTATCCGCACGCTGGATATCGGCGCCGACAAGCAGGTGGATTATTTTAACCTCGGCAATGAAGATAACCCGGCGCTTGGGTACCGCGCTATCCGCATCTGCTTAAAACAGCCGGATATTTTCAAGACACAGGTACGTGCGCTGCTTCGTGCTGCGGTATTTGGCAATCTTTCGGTTATGTACCCGATGATTATTTCAGTGGATGAAGTAAAAAAAGTTTATGAAATCGTAGAAGAAGTGCGCCAGGAGCTGGAAGCAAAGGGCATTCCTTACAAGATGCCGGAACAGGGCATTATGATAGAAACGCCTGCAGCAGTGATGGTCAGCGATGAACTGGCACAGATTGTTGATTTCTTCAGTATCGGCACCAATGACCTGACCCAGTATACACTGGCGATTGACAGGCAGAATGCAAAGCTGGATGACTTTTACAATCCGCATCATCCGGCAGTCCTTCGGATGATAAAGATGGTTACCGACAATGCCCACAAGCATGGAAAATGGGCTGGCATCTGCGGCGAGCTGGGTGCAGACCCTGAGCTGACAGAAGAATTTATGAGAATGGGGCTGGATGAGCTTTCGGTTGCACCGTCCATGATTCTGAAATTAAGAAAAGCAGTCCGCGAAATGGACCTTTCCAGGGACGCATAAATTTAGAATATTAAGGAGAGCTTTATGCTTTTAAAAAATAAGACAGCAGTTGTGACAGGCGGCAGCCGCGGCATCGGCTATGCCATTGTGGAAGGCTTTCTGGCAGAAGGGGCGTCTGTTGTGCTGTGTGCCAGCCGCCAGGAAACGGCTGATAAGGCAGTGGCAAAGCTGAAGGAAGCATATCCGGATGCAGCGGTGGAAGGCATCTGGCCGGATTTGTCAGATTACGCCGCAGTAAAGGAAGCATTTGCCGTCATAGCTGAAAAATACGGTACGATTGACATTCTGGTTAACAATGCCGGGGTTTCGGAAAGCACGCCGTTTTCCAAGTACACCGAAGAACTGATGGATAAGGTGCTGGATTTGAACATCAAGGGAGTTTACAGCTGTTCCAGGGCGGCAACAGAATATATGGAAGCGCAGGGCAGCGGTGTCATTATCAACACATCGTCAATGGTCAGCATTTACGGCCAGCCTGCCGGAATTGCTTATCCGACATCCAAATTTGCCGTAAACGGATTTACGCTTTCCCTTGCAAGGGAACTTGGCCCGAAGGGCATCCGCGTCAACGCGGTAGCGCCGGGCATTACAAATACAGATATGATGCAGGCAGTTCCAAAGGAAGTCATTGAGCCAATGATTGCACAGATTCCGCTGCGGCGCATGGGCGAACCGGAAGACATTGCAAATGCAGTGGTCTTTCTGGCGTCGGAGAAGGCATCTTATATTACAGGCGTTGTACTCAGCGTAGACGGACTGGCAAGATGCTGAGTCCTGTAGAAGCTGGTTTGTGATATCTGATACAGTGTTTTTGGATTTCCCGGGATGGGGATTCCGGAAGCACTGTATTTTTTATAATCCCATTTTACCAAGTATGCCATCCGGGGTTACGCCTGGATGCGTCAGGTAGAGGCGGCATATCTGTGCAGCCAGTTCTTCGCGGATGCGGCATTTTGCCGCAATGCGTTCCACGGGTGTTCCCCGGTCGGTTTCCCGCATGACTTTTTTTACAATCTGCTTCATTTCTGATAATGACGGCATGCCGGTGCTGCTGTCCTGCCAGGCTGGTTTTCCTGTTTCCTGGAAGGTGATTTTTTCTATCTGAAAGCCCGGAGTTTTTATCGTACTGCCTGAAACCGGCTCCGGGACAGTGGCGTCTATCGTCAGGACAGCCATGGTCACAGGGAGCGCAAAGCGTTTTTTGCCGCAGCTGCCAGGATTGAGCCATGTCTGGCCGTTTTTGCTCAGATGTTCGTATTTGTGGGAATGGCCGTAAATGATAAGGTCTCTGTCCCGGATACTTTCCGGTATCATTTTTTTGTCGTGTATCAGAAAGATTCTGATTCCAAATAATTCCATTGACAGGAAGGCCGGCAGGGCAGCTGCCCATTCCCGGTCTGTGTTGCCGCGTACTGCATAGACCGGGGCTATGGACTGCAGCTGCCCCAATATGTGCGGCGAGCTGATGTCGCCGGCGTGCAGGATGGCGTCACAGGAAGCGAGCATGTCTGTGACCGGGGTTCTGAGCAGGTTGTGGGTGTCTGAGATAATGCCGATTTTGTGCATGGCGTTTTCCTCCTTTGGGGTGCCGGGGGCTGGATAGAGTTTCTGGGTCTGTGGATGGGGTTATTATGGGTGTAA
>CAJTSV010000131.1 GCA_910579075.1 uncultured Eubacterium sp. | reverse complement strand
CCATTGAACTACACCTGCATAATCTATGAACTTATGGTACAATCGGGGTGACAGGATTCGAACCTGCGACTTCCTGGTCCCAAACCAGGCGCTCTAGCCAAACTGAGCCACACCCCGCTTTGTTATCTTTTTCTGTTTTCCCCGAACGCAAGATAAAGTATACTCCAGTATTTCCGAAATGTCAACACCTTTTTATAAAAATTTCAAAAAAAATTCTACGCCCCCCTGAGGGTCTGTTTCCATCACGATATAGGAGGGCCTGCGGCCTTCCTGGCGGGGATAAGACAGGCTGCCCGGATTAATGACCGTCAGGCCGCCTTCCCTGCGTATCATAGGATAATGCGTATGACCGAACATCACAATATCCGCGCCCCTTCCAAACGCTTCTTTTATTAAATGCTCCACGCCGGCTGCCACATAATAATAATGGCCATGCGTCATCAGAATGCGCTTTCCGGCAATCTCAGCTATCCGTTCCTGCGGCAGCTGTGAAAAATAGTCATTGTTGCCCCGCACTGCCGCAACCGGGCATCCTGCCACCGCTTCGATATAATCCTCGTCGCCTTCAATATCTCCCATATGCAGAATCTGTTCATACGGGCGTTCCAATTCCAAAACCCGGTCCAGGTTTTTATGGACTCCATGTGTATCGCTCATAATCAGAACTTTCATACTCTCCGACTCCCCTGCATGCGCCAGGACTGGCTGTACTGACAGCGTCTGCTGTACGCTGGGCCGCTTCCTTTCAGCCAGCGCATCAGCCTGACCCCTTTATTTTTCGAAAACACCTCGTTTATCCAGCTCCTTTTTCATTGCCCGCAGCGCATTGCCCCTGTGGCTGAACGCATTTTTCTGTTCCATGGCAAGCTGTGCGGTCGAACACCCGTATTCATCGACATAAAAAATCGGGTCGTAGCCAAACCCGTTTTCTCCGGCCGGCTGAAAGCCGATATACCCTTCCACGGTCCCCCGCGTCGTAACAATCCCCTGTCCCGGCACTGCCGCCGCAATCGCACAGACAAACCGTGCGGTACGCCTCTTTTTTTCCACACCGGCAAGACGGTAAAGCAGGGCCTGGTTTTTCACCTCATACGAAGTATCTTCTCCCAGATAACGCGCGGAGTAAATGCCCGGCTCTTTATTCAGGTAATCGATTTCCAGGCCCGAATCATCGGCCAGGATAATATCCTGCGGTGCCAGCTTCGCAATCTCCCCGGCCTTGATGCGGGCATTTTCCTCAAAGGTCTGCCCGTCTTCCACAACATCTGCCGACAGGCCGGCTTCTTTCATCGAAAGCACCGGTGCCCCGCATCCTGACAGGATTTCCCGTATCTCTTTCATTTTATTTTCATTTCCAGTTGCAAAAATAATTCTTGCTGCCATTTGATTTCCCCCTATGTTCCTTCCAGCTCATCCAGCCGTGCAAACGCCCGGTACACCGCGTTATAGCATCCCTGCGCGATTTTCTGCTGGTAAGAGGCGTCTAACAGCCTGGCCAGCTCATTCGGGTTATTCATAAACCCGACCTCGGCAAGTGCAGCCGGAACAGCAGAGTTTCTTATAATATAGATTTTATTCCCGCTTTTCAGGCTCCTCTTTTTTGCACCGGAAGCTGCCACGATTTCATCCAGGCATATCTGTGCAAATTCCCTTGTGTCAAATTCCGTGTCCGGTGCCATTTCATCATACAGCACTTCCACGCCTTCGACATCCGCATGGCCTTTCAGCGAATTGATATGAATGCTCAGAAACAAATCCGCACCCAGCCTGTTCGCCAGGCCGCACCGTTCGGAAAAATCCGGGTTGGAATCATCCAGCCTTGTGTAAAACACGCCGGTACGCGAATTTTTCTCTTTATCAAATAATGCTTTCATTTTCTGGACAATCGCAAGCGTAATATCCTTCTCATACCGGCTGCCGGACACCGCCCCCGGGGCATTGCCGCCGTGGCCCGCATCCACAACGAGAATGCGGTCATATATCTCCCGCGGGTCTTCAAAATCCAGATACAGGTAATCGTTGTCAAAGCTGCTCTGCGTTTCTACAATTGTGCCCATCGACAGCACGATTTTTCCGCTGCCGGTTTCGCTATAATAGTCCAGGCTCTCCAGGTCCTCGATATCATCGCTCTTTCCAAGCATCTGGTAATCGTAAATATAATTTTCATCCGCGCCCGGAATGCGGATTTCTATTTTCTGGTTTAAATAATCCTCATAAATCCCGACGTTGGAAGCATCCGCTCCCTTTGGAAGCTCAAACTGCATCTGATGCGTGATAACAATGACTTCTTCTTTTTCACCGGCATCTTTTTCTTTGCTGCTTTCTGCGTCTTCCTTCGGTTCTTCCTGGGATTCTTTTCTTTCCTGTTCTTTCTTTTCGGCCTGTTCCTGTACCTGCTGGGTATTGTATTCAAGAATTTCAAGACCGGACATCTGCTTTAACAGCGCATAGCGTTCTTCCCGCGCCTGCTGGTCCCTGCGGATTCCCGCACGGAAGGTCTCAATGCGCTGCTCCAAAACCGGCAGGAAGAAAACCGCCATACAGGCAAAAATAGAAAAGACACAGGTAAAAATTGCCGTAAACCGCGCCAGTTTCTGTTCCATTTGTTTCCTCCTTCGTAGTTTTGCCGCAGTTTTCTGCCAGCATTACGGCACGCTGCGCGCATAAGCCTTGATGCACAGGTTGCATTTCGAACTTTCCTTTACATCTGCCCAGTAGCGCCCCTGCGCACTGATATAGCCCTCGCCGTCGTCCAGGTCCACATCCCTTGTCAGCTCGTCGGCTGCATATTCAATGGCCATCGGGCGGACAGCATTTGGCGTGGACAGCCAGAGCACAACCGCAAATTTCCGTTTTTCCTGCACGCGGATAGCCTGGTCAAATTTCACCGTATGGTAGCCCGCGCGTTCCAGCTTTCCCTCTGCGACAAGCATGCGGGCACTCAGCGAATCCGTGCCGGTAAATTCAGGCACCAGGTAAACCTTGTAGCTCGTATCGCGGTCGGTTGTATAAAAACCCGCCGCCGCAATATCTTCCTGAGACTGCGCCGTAAATACATTCGCCGCATAAACGCTTTCTTTTTTATATCCCATCTGGCCGACCCAGCCGCACAAATCCGACTGGTACAGGCGGTCATAATTGCTGCTCTCCCCGGTTCCGGTAAAGACCAGGTTATGAATGCCGATATTGGAATCGTAATAAGACACGTAAAAGACGCCGTTTTCCCCAAACGAGCTGCCCCAGCTGTTCTGGCAGATAAATGCACCGTCCTCTACGGCATCCGTGCGGAAATATTCTTTCGGAAAGCTGTCATCCCAGCCGATAATGACTACATCATGATTCGGCTTTTCTTCCCCTACATAGCAGTATGCAGACTGCTCACTGTTATAATAAGGAGACTGTGCGCCGCCTTCCTGCATCGTCGTATAAATACAGCTCTCCACGCCCCCGTACTTGAATACGGCTTCCTTGATTCCTTCCAGGTCCTTGGACGGGATAATCTCCATATTCTGCACATGCATAACCGCTTCCAGCGAAGAATCGGTCCTGCCGTCTCCATACGGGTCATCTTCTTCCAGAACCGGCCCCTGCCAGGCGGCCAGATAGGCCATAGCCATCGTATACTGCCCGCCGTCCGTTCCATTGCTTGTAAAGCTGTTGTTCTGATCCATATGGTCTACCGAAAGCTGCTGATTTGTTTCCGGCAGCAGGGAAGACTCCAGCGCCGTCAGCGCCGCAAACGCCCAGCAAGTACCATAAGGGCCCTGGTCTTTTACCACGGGCGCACGGCCCTTTTCCCGCAGGTCATACCGGTATGGCAGGTTATTTCCCATATCAGGCGATAAATTCTGCGCCGTCAGCGTATTTTTTTCAAAATCCCACTGGCAGGAATATTCAAATTCCTGTGCCAGTATCTCCAGCGGGACATACATCCTGCCACTGCCTTCTTCCTTTTTTGCAGCGGCACCGCCCCACTCCTTTTTTTCTTCATTTCTGATATAATAATTCTGATTTGGCTGAAACTGCAGCACCTTGTTTTTTTTTTCTACAACAAGCTGTTCTTTTTCATATACATGGGCACTGCAGTCAAAGGCATCCCGCAGCATCGTTTCGGGAATCATGATTTTAAGGTCATCATCCATATAGACGCCGTCGTCCAGGTTGGAAAAGCTGCGCCCGTCTATGCTGACAGACAAAAAAGTTCCGTTCGCATCCGCCGCAATAACCGGGTTCCAGTCAGCCCTGCGCAGGTTTGCGCCGCGAAACCGGGCTGTCTGGGCAAAACTCTCCCCTGTAAACTGGAATTTTGCCAGCATCAGTATGCATAAAATAACCGTAAAAATCACATATCGCCTTGCATCATGCATCTGCTTTCTTCCTCTTTGGCGGTTTCGGGCCCATAAACTGATAAAAATCGGTCTTGAGCATTCCGTTATAAATCTTGCGTTTCTTATCGGCCCTGCGTCCGATATAGCGTTCTGTATCTTCGAAGCCGGATATTATGTACAAAGACCACGCATCCAGCCTCTGGTAAGCCTCGCCAATCTGCTCATACAGCCTTGGCAGGTCCTCTTTATCTTCCATGCGTTCCCCATACGGCGGATTCATAATCAAAAAGCCGTACTTTTTCGGATGGCGCAGGTCTGCAATGCCTCTCTGCTGGAAATGAATCATCCCGCCGACCCCGGCCCGCTTTGCATTTTCCCTTGCCACGCGGATAACGGCGCCGTCTATATCATAAGCCTGGATATCCGTTTCCACGGACAGGTCTGCCAGGCTGCGTGCCTGCTCAAATGCTTCCTGCCACAGCTTTTCCCCGGTCAGGTTTGTCCAGGCCTGTGCCGTAAAGTTCCGGTTCACGCCAGGCGCGATATGCGCCGCCATCATGGCAGCTTCGATGGCAAACGTGCCGCTGCCGCAGAACGGGTCAACCAGAATCCGGTCTGCATGCCAGGGCGTCAGCTGGATTAACGAGGCTGCCAGCGTTTCCGAAATCGGCGCCATCCCGCCCATTGTGCGGTAGCCGCGCTTGTGCAGGGATTCCCCGCTCGTATCAATCGTGACAAGCACTTCGTCTTTCATTAAAAATACACGCACCGGATAGCTGGCCCCGTTTTCCTGAAACCACTCGATGTCGTAATATTCTTTCATTTTTTCTACAATCGCTTTTTTGACAATGCGCTGGATATCCGAAGGGCTGAATAATTTACTCTTAATCGAAGAAGCCTTCGTGACCCAGAATTTCGCATTTTTCGGCAGATACACTTCCCATGGAAGCGCGCGTATGCCTTCGAACAGTTCGTCATACGTCTGCGCCTGAAAGCTCCCCACCTTAAGCAGCACGCGTTCTGCCGTGCGCAGATGAATATTCGCGCGGCAGATAGCCTGTGCATCGCCCGTAAACGTAACCTTTCCGTCTTCTACTTTTGTAATTTCGTACCCCAAATCATGAATTTCTCTTTTCAGCACTGCTTCCAGACCGAAATGGCATGGCGCAGTCAGTTCAAATGCACGCATAATCTCTCCATTATCTTTTTTATACTATATTATCTTGTCTATTTTGCGGTGTCAATGGAATTTTTTATTTTAAAGCATTCCACGCCCCCAATCAGCGCTGCAACATGATACCCGCGCCTGGACAGCCGTTTTGCCGCCATCAGGCTCAGGTTGCCGTGTTCACAGTAGCATACGACCAGCTTTGACACGGGAAGCCGCCCTTCCCATTCCGCCAGCCGTTCATACGGGCAGTGATAAGCGCCTGGCAGGTGATATTCCATATATTGTTCCAGCTGCCTTAAGTCTGCAAACAGAACATCCCTGCGGTTTAAATAAGCCGGGGCATCCTTGCATGTAATCAGCTTAAAATCCATAGCTCCTCCTGAAACCGGAAAACAGCCCTGTGCAAAAGAAACACGGTTTCTTTTGTGCAGGGCCGTTTTTACCTATCGTGATTTACTATAGTCTATTCAGTTGTGAAGTTTTTGCCAGTGTTATTTTGTGTGGCAGTCTGTAAACCTGCTGTCAGCCTTGTTTTTGGAATTCTGTGCATTGTTTGCATTTGAAGCCCTGTTGGAGCTGTTTGTGCTGCCATACGCATTGGATGCGCTGTTTGCATTGCTTGCATTGTTCGCGTTATTTGCATTGTTTGCATTGTTTGCGTTGTTTGCATTGCTTGCGTTCGAAGTCTTGTTCTTTGCCATTTTTCATAGCCTCCTATTTATAATCTATCGTTGCAGTGCCCGTACCGGACACTGTATTGATAGTATGGTTCAGAAGGCTGATTCTATACTGGAAAAATTTAGTTTTTTCTTCTGGCTGCCATCTGCTGAAACCGGGCTGCTATCGGCTCATGCATGCCATTATGCAGAGCGCAGTTTTTTTTCATATGCCCTGCGGTAACTGCCAAGCTGCCTGCAAAGCAGCGCGAGATTCAGCCGCTCCTTCCAGTTTTTTCCTTTTTTGGAATAATATAATTCAAACTTTATATTCCGGTTGACAAGGTACTGGATAAACCCTGCATAAAAATTAAAATACCATCCAGTAATGCAGCTGTCCTCGACCTGTGCCACTTTTTTCGTCTGTATCATTCTGGATATCTTTGTCAGTACGGAAATCAGGTTCATCTCTCTTAATGCCGGGGCAAACCGGAAGCATAAAAGGCCCAGGTTTATCGTTTCCAGTCCATTGGCCTGAAACCGCTGTACGAGACTGTCTACTGATTCCACGCTGAATTGTGCTGTTTTTTCCATATCTTTCCTACCGCCTGTATTTTCTATCTATACAGTATGTCGGATACTTGGAACAGTTTCCTCATCCTGTGTATTTTTGTTACTGCATGCTGCCTGTCCCCAGTTCTTTCAGCTGTTCCAGCAAAGCCAGGTCCGAAGCACAAAGCCGGATGTTCGAAGCCAGCGTCTCGCCGTCCGGGCGCTGGATGACCATCTCTATCACCGTGCCTTCTTCCAGCGACTGGCTGGCAGCTGCCTGCAGAAAGCGCGGAAACTTCGGATGATTTGCCGTAAACTCATCCCACATACCTTTAATCTTAAAAATCATAGCCGGATTTACCATATTTTATACCCTCCGTTTTTGAATTCCGTTTTCTTTCTTTTCTATTTTACAATACTTTTGCAGGAATTACCAGAGCGAAACGGGAACTATCATAGCGGCCTGCGGTAAAGATTGACCCGGAATGTACCTGGCATTTCAATAAATTCCGGCTGTGGCAGATGGTACTCCTGTGCTGCTTTGCAGATACTGCGAAGGCCGGTTCCCCACGCCTCAATCAGGCCCATCTGTGCAAAAACCTGTGCTATGACACGGTTTCTCTGTTTGGAACGTCCGCTGACTGCTTCTTCCAGTGTCAGGCCGTAGCACAGTCCGCCTGGAGAAGTAACTTCCAGACGGTCATCATACAGCGCTACCTGCACACAGGATGTATCAAGAAAGTTCCGATGACAGTGTGCATTTACTATCATCTCACGAATAGCTGCCGGCGGAAGCTCATGCTTTTCCCTGCGCACAAGCCCTTCCACTTTTGCACTCCGGCGGATATTGCGAAGCACAAAAGCATATGCTTCCTCAATCTGCTCATACAGCGGCCCGGCATACTCCTGCGGTCAATAAATTCTCCCCTGTCAGTTCCAGCAAAAACAGCACACTGCGTTTTTGAATAATAAAAATATTTCCCGGTCAAAAGTGCGTATGCATTCGATGCACGGCAGCCATCTTCTGATTTTTTCAGCACATTCCAGTTCAGCAGCTGTGCTTTTGTTACCTGCGGCTGCTTTTTCCGGCTCTCCGCGCTCTCCTGCACTTCCCGGCGGTAACGGTTAATGTCCCGGCAAAGCTTCTTAATACTATTTTCTGTAACAGGACAGCCGATGCAAATCTGCTCATCCCATGAAATACGCTCCCCTTCATATTCCAGTTCTTTAATTTTTTCTGCATCCGCCAGCCTTGATGTTCCAGCTACACGGACATAAGTACCCTTTTCCTTCCCTTTTGATTTCAGGTAATACGGGCGGTTTACTCCGGGTGCCACAGATACTGCAACTACCGTCCTTCCTTCTATCGTCTGAAAAGAAATATCCGGGACAATCTGTGAAGTACATGAATCAGAAACTGCATTTGCAATACTATCCATAATTTGAAAAACAGAATCTTTATCTACTCCGGTAATTTTACGGGTCTCATCTTCCACACCGATAATCAGCTGGCCCCCCTGTGAGTTTGCAAAGGCGATTATGGTCTTCGTATACTTTTCAGAATCCTTTGGCAGCATCTCTTTCAATTCAGTATTTCTGGATTCTCCGCAAACAATTTCTTCAATCGTCATTCCTGGTTCTCCTTTATTTATTTTAGCCAGATTATCTGTTACAGTCCGGTCTCACAGTAAAACTGGCTGCAAACCGCAGCGGCATCTGTCTCAGCGCGAAATCCTTTTATTCCCGATTCTTCTACACGTCCAGGCTTTATTCTGGCTTTTTCTATTTTACCACTTGCTGCACTTATTTTCCACGAATTCTTACCGGAGTGCTCCATGCAGAATAAATTTTCGTTTGCCTGCTTTCTGACCTGGCTGTCCTGTATGCACGGATGCGCACATAATATCCGGTACCGTCTTTTCGTTTTCCAAGCGTCTTTTGCGTCACGGAAGGACTTTCCGCAAATACGCTGTGCGTGCTGCTTCCCTGAAAGTCCGCATTCTCAGAATACTGAATCTGATACCCGCCCGCCTGTGCGGCTTTTTTCCATTTTACCAAAATCCCGCCTGATACGCCCGTTATCTTTTGGATAGAGGGCTTTACCGGACGGATTTCAAATGAAAGCTTCACTTGTATTGATTGCCCCTTCTTTTATGCCCTCTTTTACACCCTCTTGTAAAGATTCTTTTCTCATATCCTCCATGACTTTGCACATGATTAAAATGCCCTCCTTACTTTCCTTGAAAAAACGAACTCTGTCTGCCAGTGTCGTATAATACATATCTGCCGCATTCGTACATGAAAAATCATGCATGAGTTTTCCGATTGGTGTATCTCCACGATAAGCGCCGTTTACATACAGTATATGGGAACCGTCCTCAAATCTTTCTCCGGTTCCTAAGAAGCACCTCTCAATCGGATAGAGCGGCAGCCCTTTTCCTATCACATCATTTTCCGTGATGAACACTACCCATGTTTCTGGAAGATTGTCAAAATCATCACCTTTCTTCAAA
>CAJTSV010000130.1 GCA_910579075.1 uncultured Eubacterium sp. | reverse complement strand
TCGCGAAGCGAATTTCAGATGGATTTGCGAAGGTTACTGGTCACGGAGTGAACAGTAACAATCCTGCCCGGAACTACAGTCTTGAAAAACGGTTCGTCTTTCAGTATAATAAAACCACGGAAAAAATACGGCATGCAGGAGGAAATGCACAATGTCAGCTGAAACGTTTTGAAACCGTGTTTCCAGCCTGCGGCAGCGCAAACAGTGCGATTGAGCTTACGATTGCACAGCTGGAAGCATTTTCTGGCTTTGTACAGTGGGTGGATGTCTGCAAGGGATATGAGCAGCAGTAAGAAAAATTTCGTGATGCACGGGAGCGTGTTTGAAAATTGCAGGAAATAAAGGAAAGTGACAGGAAGAAAATGACAGGGAAAATAATGAAAAAAGCCTGCCGGGTATGGGGCTTTGCATTTGCATGCAGCCTGCTTTTATCAGGATGTGCAGGAAAAAACAGCGGCGGCGGCAGGCAGGAGCCGCCAGGGGAAAATTTTGAATCAGAAACACAAAAGGATGCATCCGGCCGGGAAAAGGTCAGCCTGACGGTCTGGGGCGCACAGGAAGATACACAGCTTATGGAACAGATTATAAGTGATTTTCAGGATGCGTATCAAAACGAAGCTGATTTTCAGATTACATACGGGGCCCAGGGCGAGACAAATTGCAAGGATGCTGTTCTCGGCGACCTGGAGCAGGCCGCGGATGTGTTTGCGTTTGCAGATGACCAGCTGAATGCGCTGGCAGCAGCCGGAGCACTGGAACCGGTCCAGGGTGAGGAAGAAATCAAAAAAGAGCATCTGGAGCGGGCCGTGGAAGCGGCCTGTGCGGGCGGCACAATGTATGCCTATCCACTGACGGCAGATAACGGGTATTTCCTGTATTACAATAAGCAGTATTTCAGCGAAACGGATATCCAGTCGCTGGAGCAGATACTTGCCACAGCGGCAGGGCATCAAAAGAAGTTTGCCATGGACTGGTCTTCAGCGTGGTATGTGTATTCGTTTTTCGGCAATACCGGGCTGGAAGCCGGGTTAAATGATGACGGGATTACAAATTACTGTACCTGGAACAGCAAAGAGGGAGACGTGCGCGGCGTGGACGTGGCACAGGCGATGCTGGACATTGCAAAAAGCCCGGGATTTTCCTGCAGGACGGATGAGGAATTTATGCAGGGCGTTCTGGACGGGACGGTCATTGCCGGAGTCAGCGGGGTATGGAATGCCGTTGCGGTGCAGCAGGCATGGGGCAGCCAGATGGGCGCATCAAAGCTGCCTGTCTATACCTGTGCCGGAAAGCAGATACAGATGGCCTCATACTCCGGCTGCAAGCTGATTGGCGTGAATGCGTATTCGGACTATCCCCAGTGGGCCGCAAAGCTGGCGGAATGGATTATCAGCGAGGAAAACCAGAAGCTGCGGTTTGAAATGCGCGGGCAGGGCCCGTCAAACCGGATGGCAGCACAATCGCCGGACGTACAGGCTTCCCCGGCCATTGCCGCGCTGCTTGCGCAGTCGCAGTATTCCCAGCTGCAGCGCATTGGCGGGAATTTCTGGGAGCCGGTGCAGGCATTTGCCTTAAATATGGCCGCCGGCAACGAGTCTGGAGAGGATTTGCAAAAGCAGCTGGATGATATGGCCGAAAAAGTCATGGCGCGCTGAAAACGGCCGGCGGAAATGAAAGAAGAACAAATACAGTATCAGAATGAAATCTAGCTTTGGAGGGTACGATAATTATGAAAAGCGGGCTCAGTATTCAGAAACGCCTGATGATACCAATTGTCCTGCTGGGCATGGTCGCATTGATTTCCAATGTCTTATCCGTGTTCAGCATCAACAATGTCAATGCCAATGCGTCTGAAATTGCAGACGACCATATGGACGCAGCGGCGCAGCTTTCCGAGATACGCTGCATGGTGCTGGAAATTCATAAGCTGGCACTGTCGCATATTGTTGCCACGGATTATGAAACGATGATTGCTGTTGTCACGCAGATAAAAGAAAAAGAACAGGAGCTGGATGGCTGTCTGGCGGAATTTGAACCCTATGCCGTTAAGGAAGACAGGGCGGTATATGAGCAGCTGTGCGGGCATTACAGCGATTTTAAGCATGCGCTTGTGCGGCTGGTCTGTGCCAGCGCGGACAGCCGCACGCAGGAGGCTTACCGGTATGCCAATGAAGAAGCGGCGGTGTCCGGAACGGCGGCAGAGGAAGATATTGCAAAGCTGTCTGCTTCGATTCAGGATAAAACGAAAAAGGCCAGGCAGGGGCTTTGGAATGTTTACCTGACATCGGTTATGGCCGCCGGCATTTCTGCTGCCTTTGCCGTCGTCCTGGTTATAGCAGCTGTCAGCATTATTTTGAAATATGTCGTAAAGCCGATTAAAACCATGATGGCAACGCTGCATGGCAGCTCCCAGCGGATTGACGCGGTGACCGGGGAAGTGCTTGGAAAGACAAGGACGTCCAACCAGAGCGCAAAGGACTTAAATGCTTTAATCGAAGCGCTTTCGGCTGCGATTAAAAAGGTGGCACGCAATGCTGCGGACATCAATGCGAGTGTTTCAGATATTCATGGCGATGTAAACGGGATGGTGAAAGAATGTGCGGATATTAACGGATATGCCGCGGACATGAAAAAGCGGGCCAGCCGGATGGAGCAGTCTGCCCGGTCTGATTCCGAGGTTATCAGCACAAAGGCCGCCGGCATTCTCGTCGTGCTCAACGAGGCAATCGAAAACAGCCGCAGCGTGGAACAGGTAAATTCCCTTTCCAAAGACATCCTGTCTATTTCATCCTCGACAAACCTGATTGCACTGAATGCATCGATTGAAGCTGCAAGGGCAGGGAAAGCGGGAAAAGGCTTTGCGGTCGTGGCGACGGAAATACGCCAGCTGGCAGATTCCTGCACGCAGGCTGCAACCCGCATCCAGAATGTAAACCAGGTTGTGACACAATCAGTGAACAACCTTTCTAAAAATGCACAGGAGCTGATTGATTTTTTAAACCAGACTATTTTGAAGGAATTCCAGACCTTTGTGCAGGCGGGGCAGCAGTATCATGCGGATGCGGCACATATCGGGCAGGAAATGGATGACTTTCATGTAAAAGCCAGGCATCTGGAAGATGCGGTGTCTAAAATTGCCGCATCGATGGGGAGCATTACGGCCGCTATCGGCGAGGGTGCCGGCGGGATTTCCGGGGCAGCAGGCAGCACGCGCAGCCTGGCCGGGAATATTGCGGATATTACAGGCAGGATGGATATTAACAAAGAAATTGTAGAGCAGCTGCGGGAGCAGACCGAAGTATTTGCAAATCTCTGACTGGCATCTGGGAGGCATATGATTTATGGAACAAACGCAGAAATCCGTTTTATTTGAAAAAACACCGATTCCAAAAGCAGTTGCCACACTGGCGATGCCGACCGTACTAAGCTCGCTTGTCGTGGTTTTGTACAGCCTGGCAGATACATGGTTTGTGGGCATGGTCAATGACCCGGTACAGAATGCGGCGGTTACGCTGGCTTCTCCGGTGCTTCTGGCTTTTAATGCGGTCAACAACCTGTTTGGCGTCGGCACTTCCAGCATGATGGGACGCGCGCTCGGGCGCAGGGATTTGGACACGGTAAAGCGCAGCTCGGCCTTTGGCATGTGGGGCTCGATTGCAAGCGGGCTTTTGTTTTCCCTGCTGTTTACCGTGTTTAAGGTGCCGCTGCTGGACATTCTCGGTGCGGTGCCGGAAAATGCGGCGGTTACATCGGATTACTTATACTGGACGGTTACGCTTGGTGCTGCGCCCTCGATACTGAATGTCGTGATGGCATATCTGGTGCGCACGGAAGGCTCGTCCATGCACGCGAGCATTGGCACGATGTCCGGCTGTGGATTGAATATCCTGCTCGACCCGGTGTTTGTGCTTTATTTTGGAATGGGAGCGGCCGGTGCGGGGCTGGCGACCTTTGTATCGAACTGTGCGGCATGCCTGTATTTTGTCGTGCTGCTTTTTATTCGCAGGAAAGAATCGATGGTGTGCATGAATCCGGTCATGGCACGTCCGAAGAAGGAAATCGTGATTGAAATCTGCGCGGTCGGAATTCCGGCTTCGATTCAGAATCTTTTGAATGTGACAGGCATGACGGTGCTCAATAAATTTACCTCGGAATTCGGTTCGGATGCCGTTGCTGCAATGGGTATTGCCTATAAAATCTATATGGTGCCGATGCAGGTGGCCTTTGGATTTACCCAGGGCATTATGCCGCTGGTCAGCTATAATTACGGAAGCAGGAATTACCGGCGGGCGAAAAAGTCCGTGGATTTTACCGCGAAGATTGCCGTTTCTTTTCTGGCATGCACAGCCTTTTTGTTTTTTGCATGCTCCGGCGGGTTAATGAGGCTGTTTATCCAGAATGAGCAGATTATCCGGTATGGAAAAAGCTTCCTGCGCGGCATGTGCCTGGGGCTGCCGTTTTTGTGCATGGATTTTCTGGGCGTCATGACCTTCCAGGCGTGCGGGATGGGCATTTTTTCCCTGATATTTGCGTTTTTGAGAAAAATCGTGCTGGAAATACCGGCCCTGTTTCTGCTGAATTACCTGTTTCCGCTTTACGGGCTTGCTTATGCGCAGTCTGTGACAGAATTTATACTCTCTGCGGTATCATCTGCGGCCCTTATCCGGCTGTTCCGTGCGCTGGAGCAGCAGAAGCCCGCCGGATAGGAGGCATCTGAGCGCCTCTCATGCAGATAACAGCTATGCATGGGATGCAGCTGACAGAAAAAAGAAGAAAGAAAGGAGCTGCAGCTTGAACCAGAAATTAAAAGAAAAGATTATGGAATCACTGTCCGCAGTGCTTCCGATTACAGGCATTGTGCTTGTAGTCAGTATTTTTTTAGTGCCCCTGGAGCTTGGCACGATGTTTATGTTTCTGACCGGGGCGCTGATGCTTGTGGCTGGAATGGGATTTTTCCAGCTTGGTGCGGAAATGTCCATGACGCCGCTTGGGGAAGGCATCGGTGTCCAGATATCCAAGACAAGGCATATGCTTTTAATTGTGGCGATTGGCTTTGGCATGGGCATGATTATTACCATTTCCGAGCCGGATTTGCAGGTGCTGGCCCGGCAGGTGCCGTCGATACCGAATATGACGCTGATTCTGACCGTTGCTGTCGGCGTGGGTATTTTTTTAGCTGTGGCGATTGTAAGAATCCTGTTTCAGGTCAGCCTGGCAGCGATTCTGGCTGTGCTGTACCTGGCGCTGATTGGGATGTCATTTTTAGTCCCGAAGGAATTTATGGCAGTTGCGTTTGACTCCGGCGGTGTTACAACGGGCCCTATGACCGTGCCGTTTATTATGGCAATGGGTGTCGGCCTGGCTTCGGTGCGCGGGGATAAGAATGCGTCCAGCGACAGCTTCGGGCTGGTAGCGCTTTCCAGTGTCGGGCCGGTGCTGGCTGTTTTGATTCTCGGGTATTTTTATAATCCGTCGCAGGCTTCGTATGAGCTGGCGTCTCTTGCGGATGTCGTTACAACGAGAGACCTTTTATGGGAGTTTTTAACCAGCATGCCGCCGTATATAAAGGAAGTCATGGTGTCGCTGGTTCCGGTGGCAGCAGTATTTGCCGTATTCCAGCTGTTTCCCCGCCGTTACCAGCAGCGGCAGGTGAAGCGTATTCTGGTCGGATTCGGCTATACATATATCGGGCTGGTACTGTTTTTATGCGGGGTCAATGTCGGGTTTGCCCCGGTCGGCTCGTTTCTTGGAAAAGAAATCGGCGCGGCAGGCTGGAGATGGCTGCTTGTCCCAATCGGGATGCTGATTGGCTATTATATTGTAAAGGCGGAGCCGGCCATTCAGGTGCTCAACCATCAGGTCGAAAGCGTGACAAACGGCGCGGTTTCTGCAAAGGCCATGAACCGCTGCCTGTCCATTGGCGTATCGGCCAGCGTGGGGCTTGCGATGCTGCGGGTACTGACGGGGCTTCCGATATACTGGATTATGATACCGGGGTACCTTACGGCCCTTGTGATGTCGCGGTTTGTGCCGAAGATGTTTGTCGGCATTGCATTTGACTCCGGCGGGGTTGCGAGCGGCCCTATGACAACGACCTTTCTGATTCCCCTGAGCATCGGTGCCTGTGAGGCAGCCGGGGGAAATTTAATGACGGATGCGTTCGGTGTCGTGGCGCTGGTGGCGCTGACGCCGTTAATTGCAGTCCAGATTATGGGAATCCAGTACCAGGCTGTCATGAGAAAGTCAGGCGGCAGTGCAGCCGCAGTGCCGCAGTATGCAGCAGCACTGGATGTGTCGCCGGTGGATGATATTTTTGATTTTGAAGATGAGGATATCTTTGATTTGGAGGAGGATGAAAATGGCTACGAATAACCAAAAGCCTGCGCTTCGGATTTTGTTTCTGATTGCGACACAGAAGCTCGTGCACAAGGCTGTGGATTTGATGAAGGAAGAAGGCGTGCCGGTGCAGTATATCATGTTTGCACAGGGCACGGCTTCCAGCGAGATTATGGACATGCTCGGTCTTGGCGGGGTGGAAAAAGACCTGATGCTCAGCCTGGTGCCGAAGGCGCTTGCAGGAAGGCTCTTAAAAAGGATGCAGAAAATACTGCATCTGGGAATGCCGAATACGGGGATTGCCTTTACCGTGGCGCTTGCCGGGTGCAGCGGGCATGCGGTCAGGCTGATGGAAACAATGCAGCAGGGGGAAGAACGGGAAACAGGAAGGAATGAGAGGGAAGACATGGAAAATCAGTACAGTGCAGTCGTAGCAATTGTGAACCAGGGATTCAGCGAGGAAGTCATGAATGCAGCAAGGCCGGTCGGCGCTTCCGGCGGAACGGTATTCCACAGCCGGCGCATCGGCAGCGGGGAAGCTACAAAATTCTGGGGCATCAGCATCCAGGAAGAACGTGAAACCGTGCTGATACTGGTCGAAAAAGAAAAGAAAAAGGAGATTATGAAGGCAGTAAACGAAGCCTGCGGCATGCAGAGCGAAGCGCAGGGAATCGTGCTGTCGTTCCCGGTAGAGGAGCTGATGGGATTTTAAGGAAGGGGCGGAACAAAGAATGAAAACGGGAAAGGAGGACAGTACCGTGAAAAAACCAGTAAAGAAATGCCGCCCGGTTCCCGGACTGAGCCGGGAAGACGAGGAGAAGCAGCTGCAGGAAATTATCTGCGCAGCGCAGGAAAATCTGGAACGGACACAGGCATATATCCGCAGCCTGTCCGATAATCTGGAGGATTTAAGGGAAGTTTACGGGGCCAAGGACAAGGAAGCACTGGCGCTTTTTTACAATACGCAGTCCCAGCTTGCGCAGAACCAGCGCGGCCTGCTGCGCTGCCAGAAAGCGAGGAAGAAGCCTTATTTTGGCCGGATTGATTTCAAAGACCCAAAGCAGCCGCAGGCGGCGTCTTATTATATCGGGCGCTGCGGCATTTCCAGAAACGGGGAAGAACCGCTTGTGATTGACTGGCGCGCGCCGCTGGCTTCGGTTTATTATGAAAATGCCATCGGCCCCTGCAGGTATGTGGTGCGCAGCGAGGGCACCTGTGAGATTGATTTGCTGCGCAAGCGCACTTACGAAATCGAAGAAGACCGGCTCAGGGATTTTTACGATTCGGATGTGGTCGCAAACGATGAGCTGCTGACCCAGTATCTGGCAAAAAACAAAAAGGCAGTGCTGGGTGAAATTATTTCGACCATTCAAAAAGAGCAGAACGAAATTATCCGCCGCTCCCCCAGGACAAACCTGATTGTACAGGGTGTGGCAGGCTCTGGCAAAACGACCGTGGCCATGCACCGTATTTCGTATATTCTGTATAATTATGAGGAAATGTTCCGCCCGCAGGATTTTTATATTATCGGCAGCAGCCGGATTCTGCTGGATTACATTACCGGCGTGCTGCCGGACCTGGATGTATACGGCGTCTTGCAGATGACGATGGAGCAGCTGTTTACAAGGCTTTTGTATGAGGACTGGGATTCGGGGCTTTTTGAAATACGGCCGGTGGACAGGAACGAAGCAGATGCCTGCATCAAGGGAAGCTATGCGTGGTTTCTGGATTTGGAACAGTTCTGTGTGCAGCTGGAGCAGGAAACGGTGGCCTGCAGGGACGTGTATCTGGAAAAAAACGGGACACTGCTTTTGCCGGAATCAGAAATCCGCAGCTTTATCAAAGAAAACAGCCAGCTGTCCATGCAGTCCAAAATCAATCAGTTAAATGAAATGCTGCTTGCGCGGCTGGAAAATGAGCTGTCCGGGAAAAATGTGTCTTATCCGCCGGCAGAGAAAAAAGAATTAAAGCGGGCATACCGCTGGCATTTTGGAAAAGAGGAATGGAAGGGGTCGGTTTTTGAGGTTTACGCGCAGTTTTTAGAAGCACAAAAGCAGGCCGGGAAAGCAGTATCGCAGCAGGAACGGGCATATGATGTTTATGACCTTGCGGCACTGGCTTATATTTACAAGCGCATCAAAGAAACAGACGGCATACGGGAAGCGTCCCATGTCATTATCGACGAAGCACAGGACTTTGGCATGATGGCATATGGGGCGCTTGCGTACTGCCTGCGCGGATGTACCTATACGATAATGGGGGATGTGTCCCAGAACATTCATTTCGGGCACGGGCTGAATGACTGGCGCGGCCTGCAAAAGCTGATACTGAAAGGCACGTATGACCATTTCGGGGTGCTGAAAAAAAGCTACCGCAATACGGTGGAAATATCGCGGTTTGCAGAAAAAATCCTGCGGCATGGAAGTTTTGCCGTTTATCCGGCAGAACCGGTTATCCGGCACGGAAACGCGGTACAGGTCTGTGCATGCAGCGGCATGGACGAAATGTCTGATAAAATGGCATGCCTGATTGCGGACTGGCTGCGGCTGGGCCGCGAGACGTTTGCTGTTATCTGCCGGGATGAGGTGCAGGCCGGGAAAGTGCAGGAAAGCCTTGGGAAAAGGCTTCTGGAAACGAAAGGAGATTTTGCAGGCGGGGTACAGGAACAGCTTCAAAGCCTTGGCACGCAGATGCTGTCAGAAAAGGGCAGCTTTGAGAAAGCAGAATTTGGCAGCGGCGTTTTAGTGCTTCCGGCTGCATATGCAAAAGGGCTGGAATTTGACGCAGTGCTGATTTACGATGCATCCAGGGAGCATTATCCGGCTGAGGATGCGTATGTCAAGCTGCTGTATGTGGCGGCGACGCGTGCCCTGCATGAGCTGGCTGTCGTTTACTGCGGCGCGCTGACGGATTTAATCGGCCAGCCGGTAACGGAACAAAAACGGATGCAGTCTCTGGACAGAGGGGAATGGAAAGAGGCGAAGCGGTACCGCAAAACGGAGCTGACACAGCGGCAGGA
>CAJTSV010000129.1:8510-9734 GCA_910579075.1 uncultured Eubacterium sp. | reverse complement strand
CTTTCGTATAGTTTTGTATGCAAACTTATTATACATGAGAAAGTGCCTTGTGCGTTATTTTATTTTTCAAAAAGTTGTAAAGTGGTGTATTACTTAGTAAAAGCTGGAATATAAGTTGCAGAGACATATATGAGACCCGTATGTACGCTTCAATGGGAGGGGAGAGATATTTATTCTCCCTCTGCCCTGTAGCGGGATTTTTTTTGCAATAAAATTACTTTACCTGACGTAGTAATTGTGATATAATTGCTTCATCAGACGTAGTAATTATAATATATGACAAGGGGGGTGGCTGATTGATAAGCAATGATGTGATTCGTGGATATACGGATATTATCATTTTGAATCTGCTCCTGCAGAACGATTCTTACGGGTATGAAATATCAAAACAGATTCGCATCATATCAGAAGAAAAGTATGTAATTAAAGAAACGACATTGTATTCTGCTTTTACAAGGCTGCAAAAAGCTGGTTACATAGAGTCTTATGAGGGCACAAAAACAAATGGAAAGAAAAGAGTATATTACCATATCACAGAGGAAGGGATTTCCCACTATGCCAGAAAATGCAGGGAATGGTCAGAAGTGAAAGAGCTTGTAGACAAATTTGCCGCGGTTTTGGACAGCTGTGTGATTTTGAAAGAAGAATAAAGGAGAGTGGCCATGGAAATATTAATAAATTATCTGGATAATATGTTTGCAAATTATCCGCAGACACCAGAAGTGATGCGTGCAAAAGACGACCTGGCAGAAATAATGGAGGATAAGTACAATGAGCTGATGGAAGAAGGCAGGACAGAGAACGAAGCAATTGGCATTGTGATTTCGGAATTTGGAAATATCCGGGAACTGGCGCAGGAACTCGGCATTTATCCTTCTTCTGCATCAGCAGCACAGTTTTCGAAAGACAGCCCGGAGCAGGAAGATGGAAACAGGGAAGATGGGACAGAAGAACGCCAGGAAGATGAAAAGGGATTTGATTACGGCGGGCCGCATAACCATTCACAAAAAAATATACGGCAGTTATCAGCCATAGAAGCAGAAGAATATCTGTTTGCAGCAAAACAGTCGTCAGTTATGCTGGCTGCCGGTGTGTTTCTCTGTGTCTGTTCACCTGTCTTTCTGCTGCTTTTTGCTGGAATGCAGTATTATTATTTTATGTTTCCTGCTTTGGAGGGAATTGTTCAGGGAATTGGGATTGTGCTTCTTCTGTTTATGGTGGCTT
>CAJTSV010000129.1:1819-8500 GCA_910579075.1 uncultured Eubacterium sp. | reverse complement strand
GTTGCGCTGTTTATCCGCTCCGGCATGAAAATGGAACCGTATGAGTATCTGAAAACAGAATGCTTTATGCTTGATGAAGATTATGAAAGAGAGTTCTGCCAGGCCAGGGAATCCCTCAGGAAGAAATATTATACAAAAATTACAGCCGGTGTGATTTTGTGTATCTTTTCTGTCGTTCCACTTCTTATTTCTGCAATTATTACAGAATATGATAATCATGATTTCTACGTTCTGCTGTGTGTTATTTTTTTACTCGTTATGATAGGAACAGCCGTTTTTCTGTTTGTCAGTTCGAATATGGAAATGGAGTCTTATCAGGTGATTTTGCAGGAAAAAGAATATTCGGTAAAAAACAAGAAAAAGCAGAAGGCAGAAAATCTTATTTCGTCCATTTACTGGCCGGCAGTTGTATGTCTTTATCTGGCGGTAAGCTTTATTACCGGCGGATGGCAGTATACCTGGCTTATCTGGCCGCTGAGTGCAGCTGCATTTGATTTTATCTGTAATATAATAGGTACAAAAATAAAGGAATCCTGATTATATTTTCCGGCAGACAGTTCTCCTGACGAAGGATATCTGCTGTCTGCCTGGAAAAATGGATTGTTTTTACGGAACCATCACTTTTGCAAATTTCTTTTTGCCGCGTTTGATGATAAATTCGCCGGCACCAAGCTCATTTGCTGTATAAACCGCTTTGACATCGGTTATTTTTTCTCCGTTTACGGTGACACCGCCCTGTTCGATTGCACGGCGCCCTTCGGAACGGCTGGCTGCAAGGCCCGTTTTTACAAGAAGGGAAATAAGGTCCATGGAACCGTCTGACAGATCTTCGGATGTTAATTGCGTGCAGGGCATGTCTGCGGCATTGCCTGTGCCGGAAAACAGGGCGCGTGCACCGTTTTGTGCTTTCTCAGCTTCCTGTTCGCCGTGAACCAGCTTTGTCAGCTCATATGCCAGTATTTCTTTGGCTGTATTGAGCTGGCTGCCTTCCCAGCTGTCCATTTCGTCTATCTGCTCTAATGGCAGGAAGGTCAGCATCCGCAGGCATTTTAAGACATCCGAGTCTGCGACATTGCGCCAGTACTGGTAGAAATCAAACGGGGATGTTTTAGCCGGGTCAAGCCATACTGCACCGGACTGCGTTTTTCCCATTTTTTTGCCTTCAGAGTTTAATAACAGGCAGATGGTCATTGCATAAGCGTCTTTGCCCAGCTTGCGGCGGATAAGCTCGGTGCCGCCCAGCATATTGCTCCACTGGTCATCGCCGCCAAACTGCATATTGCAGCCGTAGTTCTGGTACAGGGTGTAAAAATCATAGCTCTGCATAATCATATAATTAAATTCCAGAAAACTCAGGCCTTTTTCCATGCGCTGTTTGTAGCATTCTGCCGTAAGCATCCGGTTGACGGAAAAATGTGCCCCGACTTCACGCAGCACGTCGATATAGTTTAAGTCCATAAGCCAGCTGGCATTGTTTACCATAAGGGCTTTGTCATCCGAAAAGTCGATAAAACGGCTCATCTGTTTCTTAAAACAGTCACAGTTATGCTGGATGATTTCCGGTGTCATCATCTGGCGCATATCGGTGCGCCCGGACGGGTCTCCAATCATGGCAGTACCACCGCCGATAAGCGCAATCGGCTTGTTGCCGGCCATCTGCAGGCGTTTCATCAGGCAGAGCGCCATAAAATGACCGACATGCAGGCTGTCTGCTGTCGGGTCAAAGCCGATATAAAATACGGCTTTGCCATTATTAATCAGTTCTTTGATTTCTTCTTCGTCTGTAACCTGGGCAATCAGTCCCCGGGCTGTCAGTTCGTCATATAAAGTCATGTCTGTTCCTTTCCGGACAGGTGGAAGTCCTGTAAAAATGATATTGGCAAAAAAAACCGTCCCTGCTGATAAATAGAAAATCTATCAGAAAGGACGGAAATTATCCGTGGTACCACCTTAATTTACAGCAAACTCACATTTACTGCCTTATGAAGTATCATGCAATACTTGGACACGGTAACGGGTGTCACGCCGCCACAGCCTACTGGCGGTTCCGTATATCTGGCAGATGCCTGATGGAATCCGTTCGGTGCAGGGCTTGAGGATGTATTCAGGATAAGGTTTCCATGCGCCTCTCATCATCCGGCTGCTTTCTGTATGTTCCGCTTATTCTTACTTGTTCCTGTCATAGCCTTTTTGTTATTTGATTATACTGCATTATAAGCACAATGTGGGAAATTGTCAAGGAGTTTGTTACTGTTCATACAGGAGTCTGCAGTATATTCTCAGAATTCAGAAAATGTGATTGCAAAAAGCATTTGTGCATATTATAATGGCATATAGTATTGACAATCAATGTCGGAAAGGATTCGGAAAGGATGGGAAAAATGGATATATTTGACAGGCTGGGTGATACAATTGTGTCTGTGTCAAAGGATGCGACACAGAAAGCAAAGGATTTATCGGAGCTGGCAAGAATCCGCATGGAGATGCGCGCGAAAAATGATTATTTAAATAAACTGTATCTGGAAATTGGAAAATGCTATTATGAGCTGCACAAGGATGACGAGTGCAGGGAATTTGATGACCATATGCAGCTGATTGAGGAATCACTGGAAAGCCTGGAAGAATTGAAAAAGCAGTCTGGCCAGATAAAGGGAGTGGCTTCCTGCAGCGTGTGCGGGCAGAATATGCCGCTGGATGCGGAATTTTGCAGCAAATGCGGTGCAAAGCTGGAAAAGCCGGTAAATACGGAAACCGATGAAAATAATGAAACGGGTGAATCTGGTGAATTCCATGAATCAGGGGATTCGGACGAAAATATGGAAATAATTTTTGAAGATGAAGAAGCAGTTTCTGCAGGCGGAATGCAGGAAGAAGCGATTCAGGAAAAAATCAATATTGAAATTACAGCTGAAAAATCTGAACAGTAAGGAGGATTACACAAAACAGGATATGGGCAGTAAAGGAAAATATTATATAACAACGGCGATTGCCTATGCATCGGGCAAGCCGCATATTGGAAATACTTATGAAATTGTGCTGGCGGATGCGGCTGCACGTTTTAAGAGGCAGCAGGGTTATGAGGTTTTTTTCCAGACTGGTACAGATGAGCATGGACAGAAAATTGAATTAAAGGCACAGGAAGCAGGAATTTCGCCAAAGGAATATGTAGACCGGGTAGCAGGTGAGATAAAAAATATCTGGGATTTGATGAACTGCTCATACGATAAATTTATCCGCACGACGGATGATTATCATGAAAAGCAGGTACAGAAGATATTTAAAAAACTATATGACAAAGGCGATATTTATAAAAGTTCTTATGAAGGGCTGTACTGTACGCCGTGTGAATCATTCTGGACAGAGTCGCAGCTTGTGGACGGCAAATGCCCGGACTGCGGGCGTGAGGTAAAGCCTGCGAAGGAAGAAGCATATTTCTTTAAAATGAGCAGGTATGCTGACCGGCTGATTGCGCACATCCAGGAGCATCCGGAATTTATCCAGCCGGTTTCCAGAAAAAACGAAATGATGAATAATTTCCTGCTGCCGGGACTGCAGGATTTGTGTGTATCAAGGACTTCGTTTAAATGGGGAATTCCGGTTGATTTTGACGACCGGCATGTCGTGTATGTATGGCTGGATGCACTTACAAACTATATTACCGGCATCGGCTATGACTGTGACGGAAAATCCGGGGAGATGTTTGAAAAACACTGGCCGGCTGACCTGCATTTAATCGGGAAGGATATTATCCGCTTCCATACGCTTTACTGGCCGATTTTCTTAATGGCGCTGGATTTGCCGCTCCCGAAACAGATATTCGGGCATCCGTGGCTGATTCAGAGTGATGGAAAAATGAGCAAGTCAAAAGGAAATGTGCTCTACGCAGATGAGCTTTCTGAATTCTTTGGCGTGGATGCAGTCCGGTTTTTCGTGCTTCATGAAATGCCGTTTGACAACGACGGGCTGATTTCGTGGGAGCTTTTAGTAGAAAGGCTGAATTCGGAGCTGGCTAATACGCTTGGAAACCTTGTAAACCGCACGATTTCCATGAGCAATAAATATTTTGGCGGCATTGTGTCCAAAACGGGCGCGGTGGAAGATATTGACGCGGATTTAAAAGAAACGGTAACAAAAACCGCAGGAAAAGTAACAGAGCAGATGAACAATCTCCGCGTGGCAGATGCGATTACAGAAATTTTTCATTTGTTTAAGCGCTGCAACAAGTATATTGATGAAACAGCGCCATGGATTCTGGCAAAGGACGAATCCAAAAAACAGCGCCTGTCAGAGGTTTTGTATAATCTGACGGAAAGCATTACAATCGGGACAACTTTGTTAAAGAGCTTTATGCCGGACACAGCTGAAAAGATTTTCAGGCAGCTGAATACGCAGGAAATTGCATTTGACCAGCTTGGCACATTCGGAAATTATGCCAGCGGTACAAAAGTAACGGAAAAACCGGAAATTTTATTTGCAAGGCTGGACATGAACGAAGTCATGGAAAAGGTTAACAGCCTGCATCCGCAGGAAGAAGAAGCTGCACAGACACAGGCAGCAGAAAGCGGCCCGGTTATTGATATAGAGCCAAAACCGGAAATTACGTTTGACGACTTCGAAAAAATGCAGTTCCAGGTTGGCGAGATTATCGAATGCAGGGCGGTGGAAAAATCCAAAAAGCTGCTCTGTTCGCAGGTAAAAATCGGCAGCCAGGTAAAACAGATTGTTTCCGGCATACGCAAACACTATGCACCGGAAGATATGGTCGGGAAAAAAGTCATGGTGCTGGTCAACCTGAAGCCTGCAAAGCTGGCGGGTGTATTATCAGAAGGCATGCTGTTATGTGCAGAGAATGAAAACGGAGAGCTTGCACTGATGACGCCGGACAAAACAATGCCATCGGGAGCAGAAATCTGTTAAGACTGTGAAAGAAACGTAACAGTTCAGGCAGGTCTTTGCACCCTGATGCAAAGACCGTAAGAACATGATTCAGGAATGCAAAAATCCTATCGCGAAGCGATTTGCAATGTATTTTTGCATGTAACAGGTCAGCTTGCCTGAACTGTTACAAAGAAACATGCAAAATCCCAGTAACATGGATATATTCGTGTTACCGGGATTATTTTCTAACGGGAATGCCTGTGGAATATTAAAAACAGATACAGGAAGGGCAAATACCATGATATTTGAAACACATGCACACTATGATGATGAACAGTATGAGGAAGACAGGGACAGGCTTCTGGGTTCCATGCAGGAAAACGGGATATCGCGCATTGTCAACGCAGGCGCTTCGATTGAGACAACGGAAAAGGGCATCCGTCTGGCTGAAAAATACCCGTTTGTGTATGCGGCTGCCGGCGTGCATCCGAGTGAAACCGCGCAGCTGGATGAAGACAGCTTTGTGCGCCTGAAAAAACTGGCCATACATCCAAAAACCGTGGCGGTCGGGGAAATCGGCCTGGATTATTACTGGGATAAGGAGCCGGATGTGCAGGAAAAACAGCGCTATTGGTTTCGCAGGCAGCTGGAGCTGGCAGCACAGCTGGGCCTTCCGGTTATCATTCATTCGAGGGATGCTTCGGCAGATACGCTTGCCATTATGAAAGAAGCCTGTGACATGCATATCCCGGGCGTGATTCACTGCTTTTCTTATTCTGTGGAAACGGCCCTGGAATATGTCAGCATGGGCTATTATATCGGCGTGGGCGGCGTGGTGACGTTTAAAAATGCAAAAAAACTGAAAGAAGCCGTGGAAAAGATTCCGCTTGCAAATATCCTGCTGGAAACAGACTGTCCGTACATGGCCCCGGAACCGTACCGCGGGAAACGGAACAGCTCGCTGTATCTGCCGTATATAGCTGCGAAAATTGCAGAAATCAAAGGGATGACACAGCAGGAGGTCATAGAAGCCACATGGAACAATGCGTGCCGGATGTACCGCATGGACGCCTGAAATAAGCCACGGAAATTCAGCAGGTAATGAAATAATAGAAAAAGGCCAGTAAACAAGCATAAAAAGCACAGGAAAGGAATGTAGCAGGCTGTCAGCCCTGTTACAGGGGAATGCATGGGAGAATTAATTAGTCCGCAGAATACGATTGCGGTTTTACAGAATTACCGGTTAAAGTTTCAGAAAAAGTATGGCCAGAATTTCCTGATAGATGCGCATGTCATGCATAAGATTATTGAATCCGCACAGGTGACAGGGGAAGACTTTATTCTGGAAATCGGGCCCGGCATTGGAACCATGACGCAGTTTCTGTGTGAATCCGCGCGGGCGGTGGCAGCAGTGGAAATCGATTCTCACCTGATACCGGTCCTGCATGATACGCTGGAACGCTACGACAATGTGGAAATTATCCACAAAGACATACTGAAACTGGATATCAGGCAGCTGATTCAGGAGAAAAACGGCGGAAAGCCGATAAAGGTCGTTGCAAACCTGCCGTATTATATTACAACGCCGATTATTATGGGGCTGTTTGAAAGCCGGATTCCCCTGGAACGCGTAATTGTCATGGTGCAAAAGGAGGTTGCCCAGCGGATGAAGGCAGAGGCGGGTACGAAAGAGTATGGCGCGCTGACCCTTGCCGTTCAGTATTTTGCCAGGCCGCAGATTGTGGCGAATGTGCCGCAGAACTGTTTTATGCCAAGGCCGAACGTCGGCAGTGCCGTTGTCCG
>CAJTSV010000129.1:0-1809 GCA_910579075.1 uncultured Eubacterium sp. | reverse complement strand
AGGCAGCCGCCTGTACAGGTAAAGGATGAACAGCTGCTGTTTCATATTATCCGTGCGTCGTTCAACCAGAGAAGAAAGACACTGGTAAACGGCCTGAATAATTTTTCGAAAATACCGCTTTCAAAAGAACAGATTCAAAGGAGCGTGGAGCTGCTCGGGGTTTCTGCAGATGTGCGCGGCGAAACGCTTAAGCTTGGGCAGTTCGCGCAGCTCAGTGATATTATATATGGCATGATACATGGACAGGCAGGGGCCTGAACCGGTTTCTCCGTGGCAGAATCCGGGACTGTGCTGAATTGCAGGAATGTTTGGCAGGGGGTGTCCATATAATGAAGCATGATGGAAAAAGTAAAAACATTGTTATCCTTAATTGTTATTATTATATGCCTTCCGTTCCTTGTAACATTTGTTGTGCAGGGGGATTTTCTGAATAACGTGCAGCAGGAAGATTTGGAAAACAGCCTGGATGAGGAGACCGGGCAGCTGATTCTGACGCTTGCAGGGGAAATGCCGGCCAGCTTTGAAGAAGAAGCGCTGAAGGCACAGGCGGTCATTGCACGCACCAATATTGCCTATGCGCGGGAAAATGACCGGGCAGAGCCGGAACATGTTTCCTGGGAAGATATGCGGGAGCAGCTGGGCGCAAAGCAGTTTCAGAAATATTATGAGCGGCTCAAAGAATGTGTCGAAGCTACAGCCGGGGAGATTGTTACCTTTGAAGGAAAAACCGTGCAGCTGCCGTATCATTTTGTAAGTGCAGGACAGACCAGGGATATGAGCGAAGCCGGGGAAAAGGGGGCGTTTGCTTATTTAAAACAAGTTTCGAGTGCGGCGGACCTGCGCAGCGAACGGTTTTTGAAAATAGAAATCATGGATAAAAAGCAGTTTCGCAATAAGCTGCGTGCCGCTTATCCTGATATCGAATTTCCGGAAGACGATATTTCCAAAATGGCGTCGGTTACAAAGCGGGACAGCTCATCTTATGCGTTAACGGTGCAGCTTCCGGGAAAGAAAATCAGCGGGGAAGAATTGAAAAGCGCGCTTTCTTTGAATTCTGCATGTTTTTCCATAAAAGAAACGGACGGGCAGGTGCGCATTGTTACAAAAGGGTACGGACAGGGATATGGCATGAGCCAGTACGGTGCAAATGAAATGGCAAAAGAGGGCAGCAGCTACAAGCAGATACTGGAATATTACTACAGCGGAATCAGGGTATCTGCGCAGGAAGCGGAATCATAGGAAAAGCAGGAAATCATAAAATGCAGGCTGCGGGCATACATATGAAAATAAGAAAACGGTCAGGATTTTTATGATGAAGCTGCTCTTATTTTTATCGAATACAATCATTCCGCTGCTGATTTTTTATATTATTGGAACGGGACTGATACAAAAGCAGAATATTTACGAACAGTTTATTCAGGGTGCCGGGGACGGGTTTCATACGGTTCTTAAAATTATGCCGACCCTGATAGGGCTGATGGTGGCAGTCGGGATTCTGCGCGCATCGGGCCTTCTGGATGCAGTGTCGTCTGTTTTTGCGGGCGTTATTGGCGAACAGCTGGTGCCGGGCGAAATCATTCCGGTGTTTGTCGTCAGGCTGTTTTCCAATTCTGCTGCCACGGGGCTTGTGCTGGATATCTTTAAAAAATACGGGACGGATTCCCTGCCCGGGTATATGGCATCGATTATGATGAGCTCGACCGAAACGGTGTTTTATACGATGTCGATTTATTGTATGGCTGTAAAGGTCAAAAAAACACGCTGGACGCTGGCAGGCGCAATGCTTGCAACCGTGGCAGGCGCGGCAGC
>CAJTSV010000128.1 GCA_910579075.1 uncultured Eubacterium sp. | reverse complement strand
GGGCGGACTGGACCCCCCGGACGAGGGCAGCATCCAGATAGACCATACCGAGCTTGCCAGCCTGGACAGTGAACAGGCCGCCATTTTCCGGCGCAGAAAAATCGGCTTTATCTTTCAGAACTATAACCTGATACCGGTACTTACCGTATGGGAAAACATCGTATTTCCAATCGCCCTCGACGGGCAGCAGCCCGACAAAGCCTTTATCCGCAACGCCGTCCGGCTTCTGGGGCTGGAAAACCGGCTGGACAGCCTTCCAAACAGCCTTTCGGGCGGCCAGCAGCAGCGCGTGGCCATTGCCCGCGCCCTGGCTTCCAAGCCGGCTATCATCCTCGCCGATGAGCCGACCGGAAACCTGGATTCCAAGACCAGCAATGACGTCATCGGCCTGTTAAAAATGACCAGCCAGGAATTTTGCCAGACAATCGTCATGATTACGCACAATCCCGAAATCGCCCAGATGGCTGACCGCATTGTGCGCATCGAAGACGGCCGCATCGCTGCTTCTTAGCGCGATGCAGCCGTGGCCGTCAGGAATCCTTCCTGCTTACAATCCGGTAATACACCCTTGCTGTCATAATATAAATCACTACATACATCCCGCCAAAAATAAGAAACACCCCTGCCGTGCATATGATATGCAGCCGCACATTAACAAAATTCAGCAGCGCCATAATTCTGGATATCAGCGGGAATGCGGCCGTCACATGAATGCCCGCTACAGCCAGCGGCAGGAAAAACACCATCAGCACCTGCGAACGTATCGAAGCCTTTACCTCACGCAGCTCCATTCCTACCTTCTGCATAATCTCAAAACGGGCCTTATCATCATACCCTTCCGAAATCTGCTTGTAATAAATAATCAGCACCGTGGCCATTACAAACAGCACGCTTAAAAACATTCCGATAAAGAAAAATCCGCCGTAAAGGCTTTTAAATGACATGCTCGCTTCTTCCTTCGATTCTGCATATGCCCCAAACTTCTGTTCCTTGAGCATTTTCGACAGTTTCTCATAAAATGCTTTCTGCTGTTCACTTCCGCTGCCGCTGTTAAATCCATACAGCCAGCGGATATCGCTGCCCCTGTCTCCATACGCTGCCTTCTGCTGTTCATACAGCTCCTGCATGACATCCATATCCGGCACAACAATAATATGCGCATCCAGCATGGCAGCTGCGATAGTGCCGTTTCCGGCAAAATCATCCGCTTTCCCGGCTATCCGGTATTTCTTATCAAACAGGTTCAGCACCGGCTCGTCATACGACGTCCGCAGGGACGTTATAAGAACCTCATCCTTATCCAGTGTCCGGTTTTCCCCGTTAATCGTATTATAATCCGAAAGCAGCATAAAAAATAATTCATTCGGCGAATCTATCAGGGTAATATTTTCATTCCTTCCCACATGAAACGTATCGTGGTCACGGTATGCAGAAAAGGTCAGATAGGCATAGCTGGTTTCATCTTTTACCTGCAGATTCTCTTTCGTTTGCAGCTGCTTTACCATTTCCGTCATTTCATCCCTGCGCGATGCATCCAGGTCGCTGGAAACAACGGAAAAATCCGTTGGGTAGCGCATATTTAAAATATCTTCCAGCCCGATTACCATCGAACAGGTCGCAGACACCATGACAAGCACCATTGTAGAAAGAATGCAGATATTTGCAAGGCCTGCCGCATTCTGTTTCATCCGGTAAATCATGCCGGAAACGCTTGTAAAATGCCTTGTTTTATAATAATATTTTTTATTCCTGCGCAGCATTTTCAAAAAGGCGATGCTGCCCGCCGTAAACAGCATATAAGTACCTGCAATGACCAGCAAAACCGCTACGAAAAACAGCATCACCGACGCCACCGGATCTTGTACCGTAATCGCAATCGCATAGCCGGCTGCGGTACAGGCCAGTCCAAGCAGCGCCATCAGCCATTTCGTCTTCGGCTCTTTTTCACCCGCACTCCCCGCCTGAAGCAGCTCTATCGGGTTTGAAATATGAATCTGCAATACAGAATTCAGCAAAATCAGCACAAAAATTGCTGCAAACAGTTCCACGGTCATTAGAATCGTTTTGGATGAAATAAAAAATCCAAGAACCACGTCCACGCCCAGCAGCTTTCCAATCAGCAGGAACATCATTTTATCCAGGGCAATTCCAAGCCCGATTCCTGCTGTGAGGCTGAGCAGGAAAACATACACGGTTTCCCACGAAAGCACTGCTGCCAGATGCCGTTTTTCCATCCCAAGAATATTAAACACGCCAAACTCTTTCTTTCTGCGCTTGATTAAAAAGCTGTGCGTATAATACAGGAAAAGAAATGCAAACAGCGCCACAACCCAGCTGCCCAGCAGCATGGTATACGAAATCGTATCGCCGCCAGCCATCTCGTCAATGCCCGGATTTAAGGACAGGGATTTTACAATATAAAACATCGCAATCGTCAGAATACACGTAAACACGTATGGAATATATGTTTTCCGGTTTTTTCTGATATTGCTTGCCGCAAGCTTTGGATAAAACCCGATTCTCATCTTCTCTCACCCCCTGTAGCCAGCAGAGTCAGCGTATCTGATATTTTCTGATACATCTGCTCATTAGAGCTGCTGCCCCGGTAAATCTGATGAAATACCTCGCCATCCTTGATAAACAGGACCCGGCCCGCATGGCTTGCTGCTTTTGCGGAATGCGTAACCATCAGGATTGTCTGTCCGTCATTGTTAATCTCGTTAAAAATACGCAGCAGCCCGTCCGCAGAACGGGAGTCCAGAGCACCTGTCGGTTCATCCGCAAGCACCAGCTTCGGCTTTGTAATCAGTGCACGCGCAACCGCTGCCCTCTGTTTCTGACCGCCGGACACCTCATATGGGAACTTCGAGAGAATATTTGCAATGCCAAGCCTGTTTGCAATCGGCACCAGCCGCCCGTTCATCTCCTCATACGATTTGCCGCCCAGCACAAGCGGCAGAAAAATATTGTCCTGCAAAGAAAACGTATCGAGCAGGTTAAAATCCTGAAATACAAATCCCAGGTTATTTCTGCGGAATGCTGTCATTTCTTTTTCCCGGACCTTGGACATGCTCTTTCCGTCCAGAAGTACCTGGCCCCCGGTCGGGCGGTCTAACGCTGCAAGAATATTTAACAGCGTCGTTTTTCCCGAACCGGATTCGCCCATAATCGCCACATATTCTCCCTGCTCCACAGAAAAAGATACATTTGTCAATGCCTGCACCTGATTTCCCCCAAAACGGGTCGTATATATTTTTTTCAGACACTGTGCCTCTAAAATTGCCATATTTTGTAACCTCCCTGAACTGTTTTTGTTTACATGGATATCATAACAAAACGGCTGGCTTCCCGACATCGAATCGGGTGACAAACCAGCCGTTTCCTATGACATTTTTGTAAGATTACAGCAGTTCCAGATTATCCCTGTAAAGGTCAATCGAAAAAACCGTTCCTTTTCCAGGCTCAGACTCCACACGAATGGGATGCATCAGCTTGTCCGCCGCCTTCCGGCACAGATACAGGCCGAGTCCCGTTGATTTTTTATCAGCCCTTCCATTATAGCCTGTAAAGCCTTTTTCAAAAATACGCGGAATATCTTCTTTTGCGATTCCAATTCCCGTATCAGCAATGTTCAGTACCTTCTCAGGTGTTACGGCAATCTGCACCGAGCCTTCCTGCGTATATTTCACAGCATTTGACAAAATCTGTTCCATAATAAACAGCAGCCACTTTTTATCCGTCAGCACAGAGCATTCAGCCGGCTCATAAAACAGGCGGATATGCCTGCGCACAAACATCGGCGCATATTTATGAATGGCTTCCCGGATAATATCATCCAGCCGGTATTCCTGAATGACAAAATCAGACGCATCACTGCCAAGCCGCAGATAGCTTAACACCATTTCGGCATACTGTTCAATCCGAAACAGCTCCGCCGACAATTCCCGGTGCTCTGCGGTATCTTCCGCCTGCAGCGTCATATGCATAACCGAAATCGGCGTTTTTATCTGATGTACCCACGTCGTATAATAATCCATGCTTTCCTGGCGTTCCTGCTGCCAGGCTGTCATGGCTTCGTCGTAAACCTGTTTCAGCCGTACAATCATTTCCTGGTAATCCGCTTCCGCCAGTGTTTCCGGTTCTGGCAGCGCCTGGTCAAGCACTTTGATATTTTGGGCTATGCGCCTGCGTTCCAGGTGCTTTTTCCTGTATGCAGCCAGATGCAGCCCCAGCACAAGCACCGTCAGCAGCACGCACAGCCCCGCCGCATAAGCCACTGCTTCTATCTCCATGCTGTACAGGGATAACACATATGCAAATATGACGGTATATGCTGCAAACATCGCCGCCGTATATTTATACTGCCCAAGATACTTCCAGATAATATCCTGCCACCGTTCTTTTTCCATCCCTGTCCCGCCTTCTGTCCCGATATGCCAGCCTGTGCTGCAATTCCTTTTTACTTTTCCCTTTTCAGCTTTGTTATTTTCTTCTTTTTCTGCGGCTGTGCTATCATTCTATCCTTATCATTTCTAATTGTGCTTTTTCGTCCTGCTTCTGCTGTTCCCATTCCCTGATTGTTTTATTTTATCCTGATTCCAATTTACTTGTTCCTTATTGCTCTTTTTCCTGATTCCAATTTACTTGTTTCTTATTGCTCTTTTCTCTGATTTCGATTTACTTGTTCCTTATTGCTCTTTTTCCTGATTTCGATTTACTTGTTCCTTATTGCTCTTTTTATCCTGCTTCTTTTATTACTGTTCCCCTGATTCTCCATGCTTTATCTGCCAGTATATGCCATCTGCCATCTGTACGAGATATCCCTCATATCTTTCTTTCACTTCTCCGGTTTCCACATTTCTGGCCACGACATATTCATGATAAACCGGGTCTTCCGTCCATTCCGAAAAATAGAAATCACTGCCATCCCGGAACATAAATGTCTCTGTTTTTCCAAGCTCAAATGTCTGCTGTTCCGGCCAGATTACCCTGCCCGTATTCCCCTGCCCGCCTTTATATAATGTCACAGGCGACACTGCCAGCCGCAGGTTATAACAGTCCGATACGGTTTCCAGCGGCAGCTCTTTGAGACATTTTTTCTTTTGTTCAGCAGGAGCATAAGAATAGATTCGGATGTATCTGCTGCCAAAATCAGCTTCCAGAAAATAAAAATATCTGCCATCCCAGACTGGCTGGTCAATAAATACATTTTCCTTCGTTTCAAACGGCATATGTACATCGCCATCTGGAAAATGAACGAGACAGCAGTTCATCCCAGAAAATGTCCTGCCTGACAGCACAATCTTTTCTGCATCCTCAATATCGCAGAACTGCTCTGTCCCTTCCTGGCAGCTGAACCATTCCGCCGTACCGCTTATCGGTTCCGGATAACCTGTTACCTTGTCATTAAGTTTTATCGTATTCATTACAAGCTCCTTTAAATATCATTTTTTCTTAATATTCATTTAGAACTTTTTCCTATCCCTGCAGCTGCCCTGGCAGGCATTCCTGCCTGCTTCCTATTCCACAATATACCCGCTGCCAACCTTCGTTGTAATAAAATGCTTCAGCCCTGCCTGTTCCAGTTTTTTCCGCAGCCTGGTGACATTTACCGTCAGAGTATTTTCCTCGACATAAGAATCCATCTGCCACAGCCTTGTCATCAGTGTTTCACGGCTGACTACTTTTCCCTTATTCTCCAGCAGCATCTGCAAAATACGGAAATCATTTTTCGTCAGTTCTACACGCATGCCCTGATACGTCAGGGAAGCATCGTTTAAATTCAGTACTGCATCCCTGTGTTCCAGCACTGGTATCTTTCCGCCCATGTCATAAGCCCGGCGCAATGCAGCCTGCAGCTTTGCCATCAGCACGTTTAAATCAACCGGCTTTGGAATAAAATCATCCCCGCCCATATTCATGGCCATAACAATATTCATGTTATCCGATGCAGATGAAAGAAAAATTACCGGAACATTGGAAATCCTGCGTATTTCCGTACACCAGTAATAACCATTATAAAATGGCAGCATAATATCCACGAGAACCAGATGCGGGTCAAATTCCACAAATGTACGAATGACGTTCTGAAAATCCTTTACGCACATCCCTTCATTTCCCCAAGATTCAATTTGCCGCCTGATTGCCTCTGCCATTGTCAGGTCATCTTCAATAATCATTATCCGATACATGTCATTCCCTCAGCACACTGTTCTGGAAATAAATTCTAAAACGCCTGCATCTATTATATATCGAAAATGCTGCTTTGTCGATAGCAGGAATTGCTCATCCATCCATACAAATTTAATAAATCATGAAAATATTCCAGAGAATGTTTGAAATTACTTTTCATAAGATATGCTTCACAGTCTGCGGAGATGATTTTTCAGACACACCCTGAAAAAACTGTTTACCTGCAAAAATAAATCAGCGCCGCTTCTGACAGCCACAAAACTGCTGCCCAGGCTGCTCCAAAAAGAACCGATAACAGGCCAAAGCTGTGGTTCAAAAAAGATACCGCCTGCTGAATTACAAAAGCTGCCCCGCATGCCCGAATACACAGCCGGCTCATGCACCCAAGCTGCACGCTCCTGATTTCCTGTTTTGTAACCGGCATAAATTCCAGCTTTTTATAAACCGGCACAAATTTCGTTCCTTCCTTTACAAACAGGTATGGCTGCATATACTGCTGGATTCCCTGTATACACAGCAGGCATCCAAGCCAGGCCGTCAGCGTATTCGTCCGCTCAATCGGAATCATCATGCACATCAGTCCTATTCCGCAGAGCAGATACCCGGCGGTTTTTGCATTCAAAAAACTGGTTTCACGTACCCTTTTCATCTCGTCTATAAATCCAGCTGCATGTGCAGTATTCTGTTTCTTTCCAAAATGGTGTTCCCGGCTTTTCAGCTCCCCGTATATAGATTCCCTGTCCTTATTTCCCCTGCCAGCTTTCATATTCTCCCTCCCTTCTGTAATGCTGCTTTTGTTCTTCCTAAACTTCTCAAATACTGCTTTTATTCTGCCTGGACTTCGCATTCCGATACGATTCTTCCTTCTTCTATCCGTATCAGGTAATCCATATGCCTTGCAATATCATCCTGTATATGAGTGCTCATCAAAACCGCGCAGCGCTCATTTTCCAGCAGCCCATGCAGTATACGAAAAAATTCCTTTCTAAAAACCGGGTCCATCCCCGCCGAAGCTTCATCCAGCAGATACAGTTCCGTTTCATGAGCCATGGCAAATGCCAGCTGGAATTTCATATATTCGCCCCTGGACATGTTTTTCAGCGCCTGATGCACAGACAGCTGCATGAAATTCATCGTTTCTTCAAATCTGTTCATCGAAAATGCATAATACACAGTCTGCAAAATCTCCGCGTTTTCCAAAGCAGTCTGCTCCATAAAAAATTTCTGTTCCTCTGAAACAAACCCTATCCGGTTCATTCTCTCTGTCCTATCCTTCTCCCAGGGTACGCCATCTGCCAGAATATTTCCTTCAAACCTCGCACTTTTATCCAGCATTAAATGAAACAGCGTTGTTTTGCCAGCACCATTTTTTCCTGCAAGTGCTGTCAGATACCCTTCCCTGATTGTAAACGACAAATTTTCCAGACAGAATTTTTTCCTCCGAAACGTCACATTCTGAAACTCCACCTGCATCTGTTTTCCCTCCTCTGCCCTTTATCCAGAAATCCTTTGATTTCGTATCACCCGGCATGTCCTGCATTTTTTTATTCATTCAGCAATTCTTCTGCCATAATCAGGATATCCTGTTTTTTCATTCCGGCCCTTTTACATTCCTCAAGCAGCTCCATCATTTTATGTTCCAGCATGACATACTGTTTTTCTTTCAGATAATTCGTATTTGCATCACAGACATAAAACCCTTTTCCCGGCACAGGGCGTATCAGGTTTTCTTTTTCCAGTTCTTCATATGCCCTCTTTGTCGTAATCACGCTGACTTCCAGTTTCGCAGCAAGCACCCGGATTGACGGCAGCGCTTCACCCGGCATCAGCTCCTGATTAAATATCGCATTTTTCAGCTGGCTGACAATCTGTTCATAAATCGCCAGGCTGCTGTTCGTATTAATTATAATTTTCATTTATTCGAATTCCCCTATCTAAATGCTTCTGCAATTCAGAATCTGGATTTTTTACATGTTTTTTTCATAATTCATTCCGAATTCCATAACCGGCTTATAACAGATAAGACAGATTGCCGCATTGAACACCACTTCCAGCAGAATCATGACAGCAGCTGACATATCCAGGTGCCTTTCCGTCAGGACTCCTGCCTGGACAAATATGCCGTCCCTGACAGAAAATGAAGCCATAGCACACCCGGAAATTACCCATGATACCATAAATAAAAGCCCATACCCAAGGGAAAGCCAGTAGTACTCATCCCCCTCCGCTCTTGCCGTCTGCATGCTGAATAACGCATGATGCATATTTGCCCCCATCAAAAATGCCAGTACCAGAACTCCAATTTCCAGCATTTCCAATACTGACACAACTCCTGCAGCAAGCAATGCCAGGCTGAACAGTGCGTATAACATCATGGAAATTCCAATCCGGACAGCATACGCCGTAATCATATATTTCTTTCTGTCTTTTTCTGACATCGGGCATAAAAACAGTATCTTATGTATCTCATTAGGGTACATGCGGGACAGCAATAATCCAGCCAGCATAGGAACAACTCCCATTGCATACCGGACAGCATCTGCCCCTGTTACAAACCCCATATAAAAATAATAATAATAAAAATAACCAAGACCGAAATAAAATGTCCCAGCACCGCTGCCTGCTTTAAGTGAAGCAAAAAATCTCCCCCGGTAATCCTCCAATATCATTTTAAACATTCTGGCACGCTCCTTCCCTGTCATCATTTCTGTAGCTGACAGCTTTATTACTCCAGTCTGCCGCTTTTTATCAGATAGTAATCTCTGTTTACTTACCGCAGCTGACAGCTTTATTACTCCAGTCTGCCGCTTTTTATCAGATAATACATGATTTCTTCCGCAGAAGGTACTGACACTTCCAGCGCCCTGTCATAACAGTCTGCTTTTCTGTGCCTGACCAGCGCTGTTGCACAATACTGGCCTGATTCCCGATATATCACCCGTTCTTTTTTCAAAAGCTTCAGCTTATATTCCTCTCCCTTTACAAGCCGCAGCTTATCTATCAGCGTTTCTTTTTCCGATGCAAATACCAGTTTTCCATGATGAAGAAATACCAGATAATCGGCAATGCGTTCCAGTTCATTCAGCTGGTGTGTCGCCAGAATAATGCTGCACTCACCGCTGCTCACAAATTCTGTCAGGATATGCAGAAACTGCTCCTGAAATTCCGGGTCGAAATTTGCTGCCGGCTCATCCAGCACAAGCAGCTTTGCACGATGAGACAGCGCGAACGCAAATTGGAATTTCAGCTTTTCCCCTTTGGATATATGTTTCCACCGCTTATCTTTGTCCAGCGCAAACGCATGGCAATAATGCAAAAGCAGTTCCCTGTCATAATGCTCATAATATCTTCCGAACATATGCCCGTTATCCTCTAATTTCATATCCGGCAGAAATAAATCCTCATCTGCAAGCACATAGCCAGTATCATTTCGTATGCTGCGCTCCTGCGTGCGGTAATCTTTGCCAAAAACAGTAATCCTGCCAGCATCCGGCCGATACAGGCCAAGTATCAGATTGAGCAGGGTTGTTTTGCCCGCCCCGTTTTCACCTATCAGGCCCATGATATATCCCTTTGGCAGTTCAAACGAAATATCCTGCAAATAAAAGTCCCCCAGATGCTTTTCTGCATGTTCTGCATTTATCATGACAGGTTCTTCTTTTTCTGCATGTTCTGCATTTATCATGACAGGTTCTTCTTTTTCTGCATGTTCTGCATTTATCATGACAGGTTCTTCTTTTTCTGCATGTTCTG
>CAJTSV010000127.1 GCA_910579075.1 uncultured Eubacterium sp. | reverse complement strand
GAAGGCTGTATGAGGTGTTAAAGGCGGTATCAGCCGAGACTGACCGCATGGCAGATTGTATTTTGTCCGGCAGGAAGCCTGGCGGGACTGCTTGCGGGACGCTGGCACAACAAGCGGGCATTGCTGCAGTGCAGACAGATGACGGGGTTTTTTCCAGAATATGCGATAAGCTGCAAAAGCTGTCTGATGCAAAGGCACTGTCCATACAGCGGGCGAAGGAAGAAACAGATGCCGTGCATGCACTGATTTCTGATATTTCCCATCAGGTAAAGACGCCGGCTGCGAATATTAAGATTTATGCAGGAATGCTGGAAAAGCATATGGCGGATGCAGAAGGCAGCGGTTATCTGGATGTTCTGCGCCAGCAGACAGACAAGCTGGATTTTCTGATGCAGACGCTTGTAAAAATGTCCAGGCTGGAAACAAGGGTTATTTCCCTGAATATCCGCAGCCGGAAGCTTCTGGACATACTGGCATCTGCGCTCGGGGCGGCAGTATGTGCGGCGGAAGATAAGGATATCCGGCTGGAAACGGACTGTGAGCCGGGAATTTTTGTAGCAGCGGATGAAAAGTGGACGGCAGAAGCAGTCTTTAATGTGCTGGATAATGCCGTGAAATATACAGACAGGGGCGGACGCATTACCATCAGCGCACAGCCCCTGCAAAGCTATGTGTCACTGGAAATTTCAGATACAGGAAGGGGCATGCGCGCAGAGGAGCTGCCTCTTATTTTTCAGCGCTTTTACCGCAGCCCGGATGTACAGGACAGGCCGGGAGCCGGGCTCGGACTGGCGCTGGCCAGGGAGATACTGGCCGCGGAAAACGGGTATCTGACGGCATCCTCGAAGGAGGGGCAGGGAAGCTGTTTCAGAATCCTGCTGCCCGGGGCGCGGCAGGATTTAGGATAATCAAAAGGGTGCTGCCGGAAAGGAGATATTTATGGACTGCATTACGTTTTGCAATGTGACGCGGATTTATCCTTCTGCGGCTGAACCGGTTGCAGCGCTGCGGAATGTGACGCTTTCCATCCGGTTTGGCGAATTTGCATCCATTACCGGAAGCTCCGGCAGCGGCAAGACGACCTTTTTAAACCTGGCCGCGGGACTGGACAGGCCGACGCAGGGGGAGATTTATGTGCGCGGGCAGAATACCGGGCTGCTGGATGACGACCAGATGGCGGTATTTCGAAGGCGCAATATCGGCATTGTGTTTCAGGACTGCCGCCTTCTGGATGTGCTGGATGTAAAAAGCAATCTGGAATTTGCGCTGCGTGCAGACGGGGCCGTGCCGGACCAGGCATATTTGATGGAAATCTGTTCGCTGCTTGGCATCCGCCATAAGCTGGACGCCATGCCGGGTGAGCTTTCCGGTGGAGAACGGCAGCGGGCCGCGGTTGCAAGGGCAGTGGCAGCAAGGCCGGCACTGCTGCTGGCAGATGAGCCGACTGGAAGCCTGGACAGAAAAACCGGGCTGGATGTCCTTGCACTGCTGCGCAGGATGAACCTGGAGTTCGGACAGACGATTGTAATGGCTACACACAGCCTGGAAGCAGCACAAATGGCTGGCAGGATAATTCATATCCGGGATGGAAGCGTGGAAATGCCTCATTAAGAAAAATGATGCAGGATATCTCAAAACTGTAACAATTTTTTCTGATTTTTGAGATAAGCCTGAGATAAGCCGATGCTATGATAAGGATGTATCAGATATCAGGAGAAAAGCAGAGCAAAGGAATGGTGAATCATGAAGGCATTGAATGACAGCGTGATACGGGAAGCCGCAGCAAGAAAATTCCGGGTACAGAAGCAGCGCAATGTGATTGCCTGTATGGCAGTCATGCTGACGACGTTTCTGGTTTATACGATTTTCAGCATCGGCCTGAGCTTTCGGGACAGCATGGAAAGGCAGGAGGTTATTCTAGCCGGGACAGAAGCAGACCTTCTGCTGGCGGAATTTACAGACAGGCAAAAGCAGGCGCTGCAAAAAAGCGGCCTCTGCCGTTATGCGGGAGTCTGCACAAGGGTGGCATCCTTAAGCCGCAGCAGCGAGACACAGTTTGGAATTATTGGCGGAGGTTTTTTGCATGCGGACGATATCTGTCAGGAAAAGCAGTTAAAACCCGCAATGACACAGCTGCAGGGCAGATTCCCGCAGCAGGAAAATGAGATACTTATCCCGGGATGGCTGGCACAGAAAATGGGACACCCTGACATGCAGCCGGGGACACAGGTGACACTGAATGTATACTATGGCGGAGTGAGCTCGGATTTTAACCGGCTTTCCGAAGACATGGATATGACGTTTACCGTCTGCGGCATATACGAAGACAAAAGCAGGAATTATCTGGTAAACAAGGCGGATATTTATGTGTCCAGGCAGTTTCTGGAAGCAGCTCCTTTTCCGCAGGAAAAGTTCAAGCAGGCGTTATATATGACGCTGAAGGAAAAAACAGGCCGCCAGGAGCTTCTGGAAGTGCTGGAGCTCGAAGACGGGCAGGAGCTGGAAGCGTTTCAGTCCAGTTATGCACAGGACGGCGGCGGAGCGCTGGGGATTTTTTTAGCTGTGCTGATAGTTCTTGTATGCGGCGCCCTTATTATTTATAACGTGCTGTCCCTGTCGGCAGCGCAGGACATCCGGTTTCTGGGGCAGATGAAAACGCTTGGCGTGACGAAGCGCCAGCTGAAAAAGTACCTGCGGTATCAGATCTGGTGGCTGTGCCTTGCGGGAATACCGGCCGGATTTGCGCTGGCAGTACCGGTATCGGTATTTTTAGTGCCGTTTGCGGTAAATGCGGTCAAAGACGGTCTGGAACAGGGCGTATCGGTCAGCTTTTCCCCGGTTCTGTCTGCCGGGACAGCGCTGCTTGTGCTGGCTTCGGTTCTGGCAGGCAGCCTGCACCCGCTGCATGTGGCAGGCAGCGTGTCACCGGTTCTGGCAGCGCGTTATGTAAACGTAACTGTCCGCAGAAAAAAAGAACGCCGGACACAGCGCAGCGCAATGCCCGTGCTGGCATGGCGCAATGTATTCCGCAGCAGGAAAAGCGCAGTGTCGGTCTTCCTGTCACTGTTTCTGGCAGTTTTGCTGTTTTTTACGCTGGACGGCCTGCTTTCGGGTTTTTCTGCATCTGCGTTTGTCGGCAGCTCGATGTATTATGACCTGGCTGTGCATGGCACAGACGGCTCGATTTCAGAAAAAGCGCTTGGGCAGATACGGGATATTCCGGGCGTGGCATCTGCAGAAGCCATCTGTGCCATTCAGGCACAGCCGGGAATGGACAGCCGCGAGTGGCTGGAAGTAACAGACCCTGTGCTGCAGGATTACTGCGACCGGGCAGCAGCAGAACTGTCACAGATTAATGAGGATGCGGTAAAAAATTCCATACAGGACGGCTGGTATGCGTTTTATCTGATTGGCATTGGAAAAAACGAATTTGAACGCATTTCGAAGGCCTGCGGGCTGGACACGGACTATGAGGCGTTCCGTGCCGGGAAGACCGGTATCTGGATGTGCGGACTCAGCGAGGAAAAAACCGGGCAGGATGCGGAAATGGCACAGGGCCCGCAGACAGTCTGTATCGGCAGTCCGGGCGGGGAACGCATTCTCATTCCGCATATGGAGCCTATTCCGGTGCCGGGCAGCGTCCTTCGGCATGTTTCAGAAACAGCGCCGAATATTCTGATAAGCAGCGAAGCGCTGGACAGGATGGCAGACACGTTTATCGAACAGGTAAATATCCAGCTGGAGCACCCGCAGGAAAGTGCGCGGGTTGAGGAAACGGTTCGGGAAATCTGCGGGGATTCGTTTGGAATTACCATCGATTCCAGGCAGGAAAAGGTGGAAAAAAATGAAGCCTCTTTTTCGGTTATCCGGATGCTTGGAACAGCCATGTCCCTGATTTTGTTTTTTATCGGAATCATGAATTTTATCAATACCATATATGCAGGAATTTTAGCCAGGCAGAAGGAGCTTGCCATGCTGGAATGCATCGGCATGTCAAAGAAACAGGTAAAGCAGATGCTTGTAGCGGAAGGTATTTATTATATGCTGGTAACCGCCGTGCTTGTGCTGACCATTGGAAGCGTCCTGTACTGGCAGGCATATCGGGCATTTACAAAAATCGCAGACTGGGCGCAGTTTCGTTATCCGTTTCGTGCAGCGGGCATTACCGGGGCTGTGCTGGCTGTGATGGCCGTATCTGTGCCGCTGGCAGCTTATCACAGCATTTCAAAAGAGAGTGCAATGGAACAGCTGCGAAGCTGTGAGGAATAAAGAACGTTTGAATAGAGGTTATCGAAAGGAGCGTATATGTCTGGAATGGTAAGGATGGAGCATGTGAAGAAGTATTATGGCTCCGGGGAGAATATAGTGCGGGCACTGGACGGTGTGTCGTTTTCGGTTGAAAAAGGCACATTTACAGCGGTTACAGGGCCTTCCGGCAGCGGCAAGTCGACGCTGCTGCACCTGATGGGCGGGCTGGACAGCCCGACGAGCGGGGAAGTCGTGATTGGCGGGAAAAGTATCAGCCGCATGAGCAGCGAGGAGCTGACGGTATTCCGCAGAAGGCATATCGGATTTGTTTTTCAGAATTATAACCTGATTCCGGTTTTTAATGTGATTGAAAATATTCTGTTTCCGCTGCGGCTGGATAAAAGAGAGCCGGATGAGAAATATATCGATGCCGTGCTGCGGTTTTTAGGCATCCGCGGGAAAATCCATGCCCTGCCCGGGCAGCTTTCCGGCGGGCAGCAGCAGCGGGTGGCTATTGCGCGGGCGCTGGCAGCAAAGCCGGATATTATTCTTGCAGATGAGCCGACGGGAAACCTGGATTCTGCAAACAGTGCCGAAGTAATCCAGCTGCTTTCCATGGGATGCCGCAAAACCGGGCAGACCATTGTCATGATTACCCATAATGAAAAAATTGCATCACTGGCAGATGCGGCAGTCAGCATTCAGGACGGCCGGATTCAGGACAGTCGTGCTTAAAGCCCCATTTCATGATTTTATAAAAAACAGGCATCAGATCCCGGCCCCGCTCCGTGAAGGAATATTCTGCATGGGGCGGGATTTCGTTGAAGGCCTGCCAGGACTTGACATTTGTGCTGTATCGTGATTAAATAAGAAATGCTTCAGCGAAGCAAAGCATAAAATTGTGGAGGTCAAGTATGAAAAAGAGATTAGCAGCAGCATTATTAACAGCCGTATTTTGCGTTACAGGCCTGGCAGCATGCGGCACGGGCACGGATGCGAAACAGGAGGCAGGCCAGGATTCAGAAGGCTCTGGGGATTCGGAGAATGCAGGAGGTTCCAAAGAAGGTGCTTCTTATAAAATCGGCATTGTGCAGTTTGTAGATGATGCATCTTTGAACCAGATTGAAAAAGCGCTGGAAAAGGGGCTGGATGCAAAAGGGGAAGAACTGGGCGTTACGTTTGTATATGACGGTTATGTGTCAAACGGGCAGGCAGATGCTACCGTTTTAAACCAGATTGGGGCAGACCTTGTGGCAGATGATGTGGACGCGGTTATCGCGATTGCCACGCCGGCTGCACAGGTCATGCAGGCAGCCGTGGAAGATACGGATATTCCGCTTATCTTTTCGGCAGTTACAGACCCGGTTACGGCAGGCCTTGTCGAAGATTTAAACGAGCCGGGCGTCAATATTACCGGCACATCGGATGCACTGGACACCAATGCGGTATTTGACCTGATGTTTGCAGCCAGCCCGGATATCAAATCCGTGGGCCTTTTATACAGCAAGAGCGAGGATGCTTCCACCAGGGCCATTGAGGAAGCAAAGGAATACTGCAAAAACAAAGGCGTGGAAGTAATTGAAAAGACAGGCACGACCAATGACGAGGTTTCGCTTGGCGCAGATGCCCTGATTGCGGCCGGGGTGGACGCGGTATTTACACCGACGGATAATACCGTTATGAAAGCAGAGCTTGCAATCTATGAAAAATTTATCGATGCAAAAATCCCGCATTATACCGGGGCAGATTCCTTTGCACTGAACGGCGCATTTCTGGGCTATGGGGTAAATTATGAGGAACTTGGAACGGCAACGGCACAGATGGCTGCCGAAATCGTGGCAGGCGGTGCAGACCCGGCGAAGACAGCTGTCCAGATGCTGGATAACGGAATTGCGACCGTAAATATCGAAACCGCAGAAAAAATCGGGCTGGATTACAGCATGTTTTCCGGCATGTGCGAGACAGTTAAAGAAATTACTACGGCTGAGGAATTTGAATAGACGCCTGTAAGGATATTCAGGCACGGAAAGGAGATGTGCAGGCATGGGCAGGTATCTGAACAGCCTTGTTCCTTTTGAAACATACAGGCAGATTGCCGGGACACGGTTTTTTGCAGATAAAACATCCCTGCTGATGGATGTTGTCCATGCAGCAGAAACAGATGGACAGAAATATCTGTGCATTACAAGGCCGCGCCGGTTTGGAAAAAGCGTGATGGCCTGCATGACGGCAGCTTTTTTTGGGAAGGCAGTGGACAGCAGTGCTGTATTTGACAGGCTTGCGGTGGCAGAAAGCCAGGATTACAGGAAGCATCTGAACAGGCACAATGTGATATTTATTGATTTCAGCAGGGTGCCAAGGGACTGCAGCAGCTATGTGCAGTATATAAGCCGTGTTCAGGACGGTATCAATCAGGACCTGGAACATGTATATCCAGATATGGGAATGGATGTATCAGGCACCCTTTGGGATAATTTCCTGATGATATTTGAGCGGACACAGGAACGTTTTGTTTTTGTTATTGATGAGTGGGATGCGGTTTTTCATATGGATTTTATTTCCAGGGAAAACCAGCTGGCGTACCTGGCTTTTCTGAAAAATCTCCTGAAGGACCAGGTGTATGTGGAACTGTGCTATATGACCGGAGTGCTTCCAGTTGCAAAATATTCCAGCGGTTCCGAACTGAATATGTTTGTGGAATATGATATGACTGTGATGGAACGGTTTAGTTCCAGCTTCGGGTTTGTGGAAGAAGAAACAGACCGCCTTTTTGAAATTTATCTTAAGACAACGAAAAAGCCGAAAATTACCCGGGAAGATTTAAGGATATGGTATGACGGGTATGATACTGCATCCGGTGAGAGACTGTATAATCCCCGTTCGGTTGTATGTGCACTGGCAAATAACCAGCTGGCAGATTACTGGACCAGTTCCGGTCCCTATGACGAGATATTTTATTATGTGAAAAATAATATCGAAGATATCCGGGACGACCTGGTTCTTCTGGCTGCCGGTGAAGGAGTGGAAACGGAGATTCACAGTTATGCAGCTGCTGCCATGGAACTGAATACAAAAGATGAGATTTATTCAGCGATGGTAATTTATGGACTGCTTACATATCGGAATGGAGCAGTTTTTATTCCAAATAAGGAGCTGATGGGCAGGTTTAAGGAGCTTCTTATGAATAAGGAATCCATGGGATATGTATACCGGCTGGCAAATGAGTCAAAAAAAATGCTGGCGGCAACTCTGTGTGCAGATACGCAGACTATGGCAGAGATTCTGGAGTCTGCCCATAATACAGAATCTCCTGTTTTATCTTACAATAGTGAGATTGAATTATCAGCAGTGGTAAATCTGGTTTATCTGGCAGCCAGGGACAGATACCGTGTGGAACGTGAAGATAAGGCGGGCAAAGGGTATGTGGATTTTATCTTTTATCCGGAGCGGAAAAATGCGGATGCATTTATACTGGAGCTGAAAGTGGACAGTACACCGGAGAAAGCAGTACGACAGATAAAAGACAAGAATTATGTGTTAAGGTTTCAGGGCAAAATAGGAGAGAAGCCGAAGTATACAGGAAGGATTTTAGCTGTAGGAATCAGTTACAGCACAAAAACCAAGGAGCATTCCTGCAGGGTGGAAGTGCTGCAGGATTCTTCTGTATAGGAAATGCTAAATGGGGCAGATTCTGCAAAGGCCTGCCTGTATGCGCCTGTTTTTCTTAAGAATCTGAAAAAGAAGCTTGTATTTTCCATTCGTTTGTGGGACAATAAAAGAACTTTGTAAAAAGTGAAATGCTGTTTTTGGGAGGAGCAGACATGAGTTCTATCTTTACGGTATCGATACTGCAAAGCGCGCTGGAGCTGGGCTGTATTTACTCGCTCGTAGCGCTGGCATTATTTGTATCTTATTCCCTGTTAAATATCGCAGACCTGACAACGGACGGCTGCTTTACGCTGGGCTGCTCGGTCGGGGCAGTGGTGACACTGGCCGGGCATCCGGTGCTGGCGTTATTTGCGGCGCTCGGGGCCGGTGCGCTTGCAGGTTCAGTGACGGCATTCCTGCAAACGAAAATGGGCGTTGAATCGATTCTTGCAGGAATTATTGTCAATACAGGGCTTTATACGGTAAACATCGCTGTTATGGGATTTTCGTCCAATGTCAGCCTGTTTCGGTCAGAATCCATATTTACCTATGCAAAAGAGCTGATTCCGTCTGAATGGTACAAGCTGATAGCTGCTGGCGTTCTTGTGGCAGCAGCCGGCATCCTGCTTGCACTGTTTTTAAATACAAGGCTCGGGCTTTCCATCCGTGCGACAGGGGACAATGCAGACATGGTGCGGGCATCGAGCATTAATCCGGGATTTACTGTTACGGTCGGCCTGTGCGTGGCAAATGCGCTGACCGGCCTGTCGGGTGCGGTGCTGGCGCAGTATCAGAAATCGTGTGATATCAACCTGGGGACGGGCATGGTGACGATTGCGCTGGCCAGCCTGATTATCGGGGAAACACTGACCGGTTCCGGCTCGATGCCGCGGCGGATTGCCGGAGTTGTGTTCGGAAGCTGCCTGTACCGTTTTCTTGTGGCAGTCGCCCTGCGGCTGAATGTCCCGGCAGAATGCTTAAAGCTGGTTTCTGCGGTGATTGTTGCCGTGGCAATTGCATTTCCGTATTTAAAAAAGAAAGCGGCATTTGCCAGGCAGAAAATGTCTGTACGCAGCAGGCAGGAAGGCTGAAAGGGAGGGGAATCCATGCTGACACTGAATCATATCAGCAAGACATTTCATAAAGGCACGGTAAACGAAAAAAAGGCGCTGAGCGGACTGAGCCTGCAGCTGGAACAGGGGGATTTCCTGACGATTGTGGGTGGAAACGGGGCTGGAAAATCCACGCTGTTTCATGCAATTGCCGGAACCTTTTATGTAGATGAAGGACAGATTTTGTTAGACGGCGAGGATATTACATACCGCAGGGGATATGTCCGCAGCAGGAATATCGGGCATCTGTTTCAGGACCCGCTGCGCGGCACGGCACCCGGCATGACGATTGAGGAAAACCTGGCACTTGCTTATCTGAAAGTATCTACGCATCGTCATGCTTATTTCAGCCGCGTCAGCAGGCAGGAAAAAAAGATGTTCCGTGAGCGGCTTTCCGAGCTTGGCATGGGACTGGAAGACCGCATGAAGCAGCCGGTAGGGCTGTTATCCGGCGGGCAGCGCCAGGCACTGACGCTTTTAATGGCGACGATGGTTACGCCAAAGCTGCTGCTTTTGGATGAGCATACGGCGGCCCTCGACCCTGCGACCGCAGCAAAAGTGCTGAATCTGACGAAAAAGATTATTGAAGAAAAAAAACTGGCCTGCCTGATGGTCACCCACAACATGCATCAGGCGCTGGAGCTTGGAAACCGCATGATTATGATGGACGCAGGAAAGATTATTTTTCATGCATCCAGACAGGAGAAAAAGGCGCTGCAGGTAGAAGACCTGCTTGAAAAATTCCGCAGCAATGCCGGAAAGCAGCTGGACAATGACCGGATCCTGCTGTCCACATAACAGAAAAGAGGAATGGTAAAAAAGATATTTTTCTGAAACAGGTGTTCAGGAAGGTATCTTTTTTATTTATGTACGTTTGTTTTCAGAAAGGATTCGATTTGATTCCAGTGACGGTGTACGAGTTCCCATGCATATAATTTATTGTAATACCAGCGTTTCATGCTGGTTTCTGCCCTGAATGGGACACTGGCATATTCGAAATATTTGTGAATGGGGTGATGATGATTGAATCCTTTTTATACAAACCGCATG
>CAJTSV010000126.1:7380-10094 GCA_910579075.1 uncultured Eubacterium sp. | reverse complement strand
ATGTTATCAGGTTCGATTTTATTCTTACGGGCTTTTCGGATTGCTGGATGAATGAATCAAACGGGGTTTTAAGGAATCACCGGATGAAATGGTGCAGATTTTCTATCAAATGATTGATGATGAAATTGAAATAATAAAGAAAGATTTCAGGAAGTACTGAAAAAATACATTTTTTACAGCAGTTATAATCGGCAAAACAATTTAATATCAAAATAACAGCGTAAAGGCGCATGGAACAGTAAATTGTAAACCATGCGTCTTTTTTTGCGCCCAAAAGAAGAACTATCATATTAATCATGCTTTCCGAAATAAGACCATTACTTTCTGTTCGCGTAATAATCCCAGATGCTGTTCAGGGCATTGCGTGCAGAAGATGAAATCCCAAGATTCAGGCGGACCTGGCTCAGGCTGCCTGTATTCTGGCTTAACAGGCTGCTGTTTTCCTCACTGACTGCTGACAGAAACGCTTTATATGCCTGCTGCCTGATTCCTGATTCTGCATGCTCCGCTCCGTCTGCCTGTGAAGCTGCTGCATCCGAATGGTATACGGTCTGTGCTTTAAAATCCCGCAGGCTGCTCCAAATCTCTGTAGATGCTGCCATAAACCGGCTGTGTGTCTCATAGGCATCCTTCAGCATTCCAAGCTCCTGTTCCTTTGTTATCTCATAAGAACTTCCATCTGCCGCAATCGCATACTCTTTCTGGCGGTCAGGCGCAGCATGCTTTTCTTCGATACGGTCTTTTAACAGCTGATAGGCACAAGCCATCTGATTGACATAGCTGTCAAACGAGTCTGTCCCTGTTCCACCTGTTTTTCCAAGCTTTTCCTTTAATGCATCTACGCTCGCCTGTGAATAATCCTTTGTTACAAATTCATCCGAAACGGAACCGCCTCCCAACTCTGACATAATCTTTTCAAAATCATTCAGAATGCCATAAAAGCCTGGGTTCAAAGGGGAAAGCTTTCCGATATCCGCAGTCTGCCCCAGGACATTTTGTACAGATATTTTTTCTTTCAGGGCTTTGCGTCCTTCCTCTGAAATGTCTGCGCTGTCACCCCTGTATGGATTTGCTGCGCTGGTTTTATCCTTCTGCTGCATGCGCTGTTTTATTTTACCAGAATCTATCTGGCAGGAATCAAATGTTACTCTGTGCAGGCTGTTAATTTCCATGATTTTATTTCCTTTCTTATCTTACATGCATGGCAAAAACCCAAGATGTACCGGGCTGCATTTCGGATTTTTGTCCCGTATGCATCCACAGGCTTTCCCATCTTTTCCAAACATATCGGAACAGTCCTGGAAATTTATAACACCTGCTGCATGAATGGAACGTCTGCCTGCATGAATGGAACGAAGGCTGTCTGCAATGGAATCCAAAGTGAAAATCACATCACCCGCGCTGCCAGAAAGCAATCCGGACAGCCGCAGCCATTCCATTTCCAGGCTTCCCCCTGCCAATTGTCTGCCGATTTATCCCCCGCCATTGGCCTTCCTGGAAAACTCCTTTACAGCCGCGCTGACATCTTCCCCATTCCCGATTTTCTGAAGCATCTTCCACCATTCCTCACGCGCCCGGGCCCAGCCTGGCGTAACCTGGTAATAATCTCCCATATACTGCATAAATCCGCTGTATTCGGTCATCAGCTGGTCATTTTCGTAAATGTCATCGATATCCCGCACCGGTCAGAACGAAGAAGCCAGTACTGCCCGCCTGTAAACATCGTCATTCTGTGTCATATAACGGATAAATGCCTCTGCCGCTTCCACCCGTTTTTCATCGCCATTATCAAAAATACCGAATCCCCAGATTCCGCCCTGAAGGGCAGGTTCCCCGTCACTGGATGGAAATGCCATCGGAAAGATTTCAAAATCCAGCTCCGGGTTATTCACCGTCTGGGTAATCTCAGCCGAAGCATTCCAGCAAAACGCCATAGCCAGCTCCCCGCTGCAAAACGCGGCTATCTCATCCAGGGAAGCCATATCCGGCTCAAAGACAATGCCATCAAGCTCCTGCAGCAGCTTTAACGCTTTTCGGTTCTCACTGCTGTCAGCCGTATAAACGCTGTGTGCTTCGTCGGTGAATGTCCCGCCATACAGGTTATTTACAAGTGCACGCGTCCCCTGGTCGCCGCTCTGGTTTTTGCAGTAAACCGCACCGGCACGCTTATGCCCGTATGCAGCAATCGCCTTTACCGCTTTGATAAATCCCTGCGTAGTCCAGGTATGCGTTTCTTCATCGATATATTTCAGTGCCCCGGCTTCCCGGAACAGGTCATAATTAATTGCCATGCAGTGGGCCGTCATGCAGACCGGAAATTCATAATAAGCACCGCTGCTGTGCTGGCAGGCTTTGCGGATATTATCATAAATTTCCCCGGCCTGCGGCGAATCCCACAGGCTGGATAAATCTGCCAAAAGCCCCTGGTCTCCCCAGCCTGCCACAAGCCGCTCCGGCCCTTCAAATACCAGGTCTGGCAGGCTGCCGTTTTCTGCCGCCTTTTTGATTTTTTCATCCCCGGTATTATAATCCAGGCATTCCACATTTACATGAATCTGCGGATATTCCTTATGAAATCCGGTAATCAGCTCGGAAACCGCAGTCAGTTTTCCCCAGTTTCCAACCGGAAACGTCCACAGGGAAATTTCTGTTTCCTGCTGCGCGCCTTTGTGTATCTCCTGCGGCTCTGTTACGGCATTGCTGCTGCACGCAGA
>CAJTSV010000126.1:0-7370 GCA_910579075.1 uncultured Eubacterium sp. | reverse complement strand
TGCCGCAGCCAGCGCCACACATGCCCATACTGTTTTTTTCAAAGCAGAATCCTCCTTTATCCCAGATACCGGCTCATCAGCATCATCAGTTCCATAATGTCATAAGGCTTTGCGGCATGGGCATTCATCCCGCAGTCCAGGCATTTTTGAATATCATCCTCAAATGCATCCGCACTGACTGCAATCACCGGCACCTTTGCCGCATCGCTGCGTGCCAGCCCGCGGATTGCAGCTGCCGCTTCGTACCCTGTCATAACCGGCATCCGCAAATCCATTAAAATAATATCATACCAGCCTTCCGGGGAATGTTCAAATTTTTCCACGCAGATTTTCCCGTTTTCCGCACGGTCCAGCTCCATGCCCAGCTCCGAAAGCATGGACTGGCCGATTTCCCAGTTCAGCTCGTTATCCTCCGCAAACAGGACGCGCCTGCCCGTAAAGTCCATCATATCCCCGGATGCTTCTTCCGGCTCCTGCACGGCTTCTTCCACAAACGGACGCAGGCAGTCATAAATCCCGGACCGAAACAGCGGTTTTGAGGCAAAGCCGTTTACCCCGGCCTGCAGCGCCCGTTCTTCCAGTTCGTCCCAGTCCCCGTCGGAAAGCAGAACCAGCGTAAATGCTTCGCCAAAGCGGCCGCGCAGCTGAGCCGCGGCCTCAATGCCGTCCATCCCCTGGATATCCCAGTCCAGCAGCACAATCACAGCTTCCCCTTTAAGGCTGTATTCTTCTATCTTATGCATAAGCTGCTCCATATCCTGCACGCATTCTGCATGCAGCCCGATGGACGCCAGCGTGCTTTCCGTATTTTTCAGGCTTAACGCGTCATCATCCGCCACAAGCACCTTCTTTTCTGTCAAAAGCAGCTCCTGGTCTTTATGTACGATTTCCATATCGATGGAAATATAAAAATCACTGCCTTCCTGCGGCTCGCTTTCCACACGGATGCTGCCGCCCATGGCGTCTACAATATACTTTGTAATCGCCATTCCCATGCCCGCGCCCTCGCTTTTTTCCACGCGTTCATTGTCTTCCCTTGCAAAGGCGTCAAAAATGCGCGTGAGGAACTCCTTCGCCATCCCAATCCCGTTATCCCGGACGTGCAGGCAGGAGCGGACATACGCGTCTCCCTTTGGCGACGGCTCCTCGGACAGAAACATCTGGATGCTGCCGCCCTTTTGCGTAAATTTTACGCAGTTGCCGAGGATATTGAGTAAAATCTGGCTTAAGCGCACCCGGTCTGTGCAGACGTTTTCATGCTGGATATCCTGGACATAAATATTAAAATGCTGCTCTTTTTCCTTCACCTGCGGCTGGATAACCGTCATAATATTCTGCATGACCTCCGGCAGGGAAAGCGGCTCCATATTCAGGATAAAACCGCCGTTTTCCATTTTTGCCATATCCAGCATATCATTAATCAGGCCGAGCAGATGGCGGCTGGAAACACCGATTCGTTTTAAGCACACGCGTATGCGCACGGTATCATCCAGGCTGTTCATCGCAACTGCCGTCATGCCCATAATGCCATTCATCGGCGTGCGGATATCATGGCTCATATTGGAAAGAAACTCGCTTTTGGCCCTGCTTGCAAGTTCCGCCGCATGCCGCTCCGTTTCCGCGGCCTGGTACGCTTTATTCAGCTCGCGCATCTGCCGCCTGGTCAGCCGGAAATACCAGCCAAATGTCAGAAGCAGCACACATAAGATAAGCCCGCAGCCTGCCACGGAGCAGAACGTCCACCGGTCTGCTAACTGCTCGACCGTCCTGTCCAGCGTGCTGTAGGGCATATGCAGCAGCAGGTACCATTCCGAAGCAGGAAGCGCCGTGCCATACAGGTTCCACCGCTTTCCCCCTGACTCAATTTCGCCGGAATAATCCTGGCCGTTTTCCACGGACTGCTGCAGCTGTGCCGCACACTGCTCCTCCCAGCCTGCCTGGCTGAAATAATTGCCGCTTTCCACATCCTCGTTGTGCATGATAAACGTCCCGTCCCTGCGGATAATGGAATAGTCCACCATGCTGCTGTCAACATTGACCGATAACGTATCACTCAGATAGCTGGCCGGAAGCCCGGCCACAAGCGCAGCGCTTTTCCTGCCATCCCCTATTTCGTAAGCTGCCGGAACCCCAATCAGGACAATGCGCCTGCCATGTTCATCGCGCCCTGCACTGACATTGTTCTTGCCGCCCCTGACAGACCGCTGCAGTGTCCGGGGTTCTTCCAGCTCCACCGCGGGGCCGTATATAATCTGAAACTCCCCTTCGTCGGTATAAAATGCCAGATATTCAAAGCCTCTCGACCTGGCATAGTACGCAAGCTCCAGCTTCAGGGCATCCAGCTCCCTCTTGCGTGCCGGGGAAATCGCATCTGCCAGCGCCCCGACCTGTGCAAGGCGCAGCTCGATAGTCGTCCCAAAATGCGCAGCAACCTGCCTGCTCATGCCCGACATGTAAATAACACCAATATCCTTAATCGCATCCGCACCCATACGGTTCATCCACATTGTCTGGACGTTAAACACAATCATACAGAACACGGATGCCAGAATAAAACTGGCCGCCAAAAAATAGGTCGTTTTACGCCTCATAACCAAAATTCCCTCCTGCTGCATTCTGTCAGCCAGAACCCGGCTGCTCCATTTCGTCCTGCCTGTTTTGGCACTGTATCTATTATAAGATATTCACCTTTCATTTTCAATACAGGACATGCAGATTCGGTACATTTGGAATCTGTTTTAGTTACAGTTCACACAGCACTTCCCATTCGCAAAGCGAATATTTGCCCGAACCAGACACCCCGGCCACTGCCACAAATCCCACTCTGGCAGCGGATAAATCCACCCGGCCATCTTGCCGGAAAACGAAGCTGATTTTATTTCCGGCCCTTGAAAATCTGAGCCAATCCGGTACAATAGAACATAAAGACTGGTTCAGACCAGACTGCGCAAAGGAGAAATTTCCATGAACATGATACATGTACAGCACCTGACCCGGGATTACGGCCTGGGAAAAGGCATATTTGATGTGTCTATCCAGGTGGAACAAGGCGAGGTCTTTGGTTTTCTCGGCCCGAACGGCGCCGGCAAAACGACCACAATCCGCCATTTGATGGGTTTTGTCCGCCCGGCAGCAGGCAGCTGCCAGATTGGCGGGCTGGACTGCTGGGCAAAACGGGATGAAATCCAGAAAAGACTCGGCTATATCCCCGGGGAAATCAGCTTTTTTGATGATATGACCGGCAGGGATTTCCTGAAATTTATGTCGGATTACCGCAGAATCGGAAAAGACAGCCGCATGCAGGAGCTGCTTGAACGGTTTGAATTTGACCCGAGAGGCAGAATCAAAAAAATGAGCAAGGGAATGAAGCAAAAGCTTGGCATTATCTCTGCCTTTATGCACAGCCCTGAGATACTGATTTTAGATGAGCCGACCAGCGGGCTGGACCCTGTCATGCAGAACCGTTTTATTGAACTGCTTTCAGAAGAAAAAAAGAAAGGCAGGACCATCCTGCTGTCAAGCCATATTTTCGAAGAAGTGGAACGCACCTGCGACCGTATCGGCATTATCCGAAACGGAACGCTTGTGGCCTGTGACCCGGCTGAAACCCTGCGGGAACGCCATATGCGTACTTATACCGTCCATCTGGATTCACCGCAGGAGGCAGCAGACTTTGCACGGGACTTTCACGGCATCCGAAACGAAACTTCAAATGGAACGGATGTTACCGTCACGGCAAAACAGAGCCTTGAAGCAATCTTTCTAAACTATTACGGGGGTGGAAAAAATGCTTAATATGACCTTATACAGGCGGGAAATGAAAGGAAGCCTGAAATTACTCCTTATATTCGCTGCCATTATAACCATGTATGTGACAATCATAATCAGCATGTATGACCCCAAAATGATGGAAACACTGGACAGCTTTTACGAAATCATGCCGGAGCTGATGGCGGCGGTTGGAATGAGTACCGGGGCGGCAAGCCTGGCTGGCTTTCTGATTTCCTACCTCTATGGATTTATCCTGCTCGTGTTTCCGATGGCATTCTGCATTCTGCGCGGAAACGGCCTTATCGCAAAATATACGGACACAGGTTCCATGGCCGCCTTATTAGCAGCACCCGTAAAACGCAGAACCGTCGCCGTGACGCAGATGTCTGTACTTATCAGCGGCATACTGCTGCTTATTGTTTATACATCCGTACTGGAAGTTGCAGCAGCGCAGGTTTATTTTCCGGGCGAACTGGCCGTAACAGAGCTTTGTGCATTAAATGCCGCCCTGTTAAGCCTGCACTTATTTATCGGGAGCATCTGTTTTCTGGCTTCGTGCCTGTTTTCCGATACAAAATACAGCATTGCCTTCGGCGCAGGCATTCCGGCACTGATGTACGTCCTGCAGATGCTGGCAAATGCCGGCGAACAGGCAGACGTGGTTAAGTATTTTACGTTTTTTACCCTTTTTGACGCATCTGGCATGGCAGCGGGCGAAAACAGCGCTGTCCTTGGCATGCTGGCATTGCTGGCCGGCGCTGCCGCCCTTTATATGGCAGGGATTGCCGTATTCTGCAAAAAAGACCTGCATATCTAGAACTCAGCCTGCGGCTGTTTCCACGCTTTACACAGCCGCAGGCTGCTTTTCAAATTCCGCAAGCTTTTGCTGAAGCCGCTTTTTTACATCTGCATCCGCAAACGACGTCTGTACTGCATTTCTCATCAGCTGCAAAATCTCATCGTCACTGACTGCATACGTTTTCTGGATAAAAACCAGCTCGCCTGTCAGAGAGGTGCGGCTTACCGTGCGGTTATCCGTATTGATGCTGACTGCAATGCCGGCATCTAAAAATTCCCGCAGCGGATAATGTGCCGTGCTTTCCACCGCTTTTGTCTGCAGGTTGCTGACCGGGCACATTTCCACGCCAGTCCGGGCCCGGGCCAGCTTTTCCTGCAGCGCGGGATTCCCGCGCATCGCAATGCCGTGCCCAATCCTTGCAGCCCCGGCCCGCAGGGCATCCTCGATATTCGCCGCATTCCCGCATTCCCCGGCATGAATGGTAAACGGCATCCCAAGCCGGCGGACTTTTGCAAACAGCTCCATAAAACCGGACATCGGATAACGCGCCTCGTCCCCGGCCAGGTCTGCCGCACAGACACCGCTGCCCAGAAAACGGCTGGCTGCCTTTATCATCTCATAATTCTGTTCCTGCGTATGGTGGCGCATTGCACAGACAATGACATTGTATTCCGTGCCAGACTCCCTGCGCCCGCGTTCCAGGCCCCGCAGCAGTGCCGCAAGCACCTGCTGCGTCCCCATCTGCGCTGTCACGGACAGCAGCGGGGCAAACCGGATTTCGGCATAGCAGACCTGCTCTGCGCTCATTGTTTTTAAGATATCATGTCCCGCGCCTTCCAGCCCTTCTTCGTCCATCAGGCAGGAACACGGCAGTGCAAATTTTTCCAGATACTCCGCCAGGCTGGCACAGTCATCCGGCACAGACAGCTCCTGCGGTGACACCTCCCTGCCCAGCCGCTTTTCCAAAAAGGCCCTGCCCAGAGAACCGTCCAGATGGCAGTGCAGTTCTATTTTAGGCATTTTCCCAAGTTCCCCTGCTGTCATAACCAATCTCCCCTTTCCAAAACTTATATATATCAGCCCTTATATTCCTGTTCATATGCCGGTGCAGGCCCGCCGCCTGCCAGTACTTCTTTGCCGGTAAATGCAAACCCGTATATCCGGATATTTTCCCTGCGGATTCCCTTTGTTTCCAGCTCTGCAAAATATTTCTTTTCGATAATCTGGCGCAGCGCTGCATCGACGGTGTCCTGCAGGCTTTGCTCCTTATCCGCGTCCATCACTTTAAATTCCAGAATCATCCCGTCATCAGCCGGATTCAGCGGCAGCAGCATAACGTCATACCTTCCAAATCCGCTTTCCCGGTTTGACGAAATCACATAACGGCTCCTGAGCCCTGCAATCAGGCCGAGGACAAATCCATGATAAAAATTTTCATGAATTCTGGATTTCGAAAACCTTTTCCCAGTATCATAGCGGCTGAGTGTATAAAATAAAATCTCATTTAAATAAGCATTCATCCTTTGGATATCGCCGGATAACAGCGCTTCTTTAAAATCACTGTACTGACAGGACTCATCTGAAAACCAGTCCAGAAACATCTGGCCGAACATTTCCTGCACTTCAAAATTCACAATGGCCAGCGTATATTCTTCCCTGCCGTCCCGCCGGCAGCAGCCTGTCACTTTCAGATAGCCGCATGCTGCCAGAAGGCTCCAGACAGCATCCGGCCTTCGTCCCAGCTGGCTGAATACAAACTGCTCATCCATGGATGTGCAGATGTCCTTCCCATGCATCAAGTCTTCCATGCAGATTTTAATATCTGTATTTCCTTTCCGAATCAAATCCGCTGCCAGGGTATTGGAGCTGGTATTCATCCAGAATGGCCTTAGTTCCTTTTCATCCAGATAGCTGATAACAGACCACGGATTATAAATATTGTCGCTGTTTCCAAACCGGAATCCGTCATACCATTTCTTTACCTCATCCCTTGTGTCCTGCAGGCCGAATTCTTCCAGTGCCTGAAACACCTCATCTTCGGTAAATCCAAACGCTGTTTCGTATTTTCTGGATGTTGCCGTAATTACCTTCAGATTATTCAAATCCGAAAAAACAGACTCTTTGCTGACCCTCGTCACTCCGGTCAGGACAGCCCGCTCCAGAAATGGATTGGACTTAAACGAGGCATGGAACAGGCTGCGGATAAACCGTGCCATTTCGTCCCAGTACCCGTTCATATACGCCTCCTGCATCGGTGCGTCATACTCATCCAGCAGGATAACCGTTTTTCTGCCATAATACTTATACAGATACCGGGAAAGCTGGCTGAGTGCTTCCGTCGCATCCGCGTCGTCCATATCTGCCGAAATCCTCCGGAAAAATGCTTCTTCTTTTTCATCCAGAAATCCTTCCTGCAGCAGAAAATAAAAATCCGAATACAGGTTTACAGGTTCTTTCTAAACTTTGGGTATTCTGTTAAAGGCAGATATGAAAATATCTGCCTTTAGTTTTGATATTATATTTCTTAAGTTAAGGTATATATGGTAAAATATTACTATCATATGACGATGGGATGTGGATATCAATGAAATATAAAGAAACAACAGATTATTCTTTTCTCCTGGATGAAAATTATTATGTCTATGACCATAAAGAGGATATGGAAACTCTCCATATATTCATTAAGTCCAAACAGAATAAATGTCGTTGTCCCAAATGCGGAATGGAAAGCAGAAAGTTACATGCCACATATAATCGCACACTGCAGGACACCCCTATCCGCGGTAAGCAGACATTCCTT
>CAJTSV010000125.1:4569-10244 GCA_910579075.1 uncultured Eubacterium sp. | reverse complement strand
GCGGCAGGTTTCCAGCCTGAAAGATTCCACGCTTTATCCGGTGCTTCGAAGGCTGGCGGATAATCATTATGTCGATATTTACGACCAGCAGTTCCAGGGCCGCAACCGGAAATATTACCGTATTACGAAAGCGGGAAAGCAGCAGAGGGAATTTTTAGAAAGAGAGTGGCAGGCGCATATTCTGGCAGTCAGCGGGATTTTGCAGGAATGCTGCAGGGAAGGAGCGCAGGAGCATGAATAAGCAGGAATATATGAATCAGCTCAAAGACAGGCTGAAACATCTTCCAAAAGAAGATTTTGAACGTGCTATAGAATATTATGAAGAATATTTTGCGGATGCAGAAAATGAACAGCAGGCCATCGAAGACCTTGGAAGCCCGCAGGAAGCAGCGGAGCAGATTATACGGGATATTGCAGCGGATTATTCCAAAGAAGACGTCAAAAGCGTGCGCACGGGCCTGCATGCACTCTGGGTCATGCTGCTGGCACTGTTTGCGGCTCCGATTGCACTGCCGCTGGTGTTTTGCGGGGCTGTCCTTGTTGTGGCATGCATGATTGTCGCATGGGCGCTGCTGTTAAGCCTGCTGCTTGCAGGGGCCTGTGCGGTCATTGCAGGCCCGCTTTCGGTCATTGCCGGATTTACCGTGCTTTCAAAGAGCATTCCCGTATTTTTAACCTGTACCGGGTTCGGGCTTTTGTCCGCAGGCATCGGGGCAGCCATTACATATGGCGCGTATCTGTTTGGCAGGAATTTTTTCGTATGGATGCTGAGAGTCCTGGCAGGGCTGATTCGAAAAGGAGGCAGAAACGATGAAGCAAAAACACAATCATAAAAAAATTTTTCCGGCCTGTGCCCTGCTGGCAGCAGCGGGCCTTGCCATGGCAGCAGCCGGGTGCCTGCTTGGCGGCTGGGTTTACGGAATCCAGTTTGATACGCAGGGCATCCGTGTCTATGCACCGCTTCTGGAACAGGAAAGTATTGCGGCAAGAGAGGAAAAGCTGGAGCCGTTTGGGGAAATTGCAGTCCGCCTGGAATGTGCGGACGTGCGGATTCAGGCTTCTGATTCAGATGAATATGCGCTGGCTTACTGCCTGGACCAGACTGGCGGGCTGAAAAAAGAGGTAAGGGACGGCAGGCTTGTTCTGGAAAATGAATCAGTGACGCCAGCTGGACAGGAAAATTTTAAAATGCTTTCCATAGGAAGAAATACAAAGGGGCAGTCGGTTACGATATATGTGCCTGCACATGTGCAGCTTTCGGACGTCACTGTTCAGACAGAAAGCGGGGAGGTCAGCTGTGAAAACATACAGGCAGACAGGCTTGCGATTGCTTCTTCTGGCGGTGCAGATATCCGGCTGCCGGAGAATATTTCGCACTATGAATACCAGCTGAAAACAGAATATGGACGCATATATTTAGAAGGGAAGGATATGGGAATATCGTGTGCTTCCGTAAACGGGGAAGCAGCAGGGAAAATAACAGCTGTATGCGAAGACGGTGACATCCGCATACAATAGCGGGCCTGCGTGACTGCCGTGCACAGAGCATACAGCAGTTTTTTCGTTACTGGTCACGGAGTGAACAGTAACCTTTCCCTGGCATAATATGTAATTTAAGTGAATTAGCCATTGACCGCATGCCCCATGATAAAGTATAATAAAGCGAAGTGAGCTTTATGACAATGAAAACAAATGATTGGGGAAAATGAGCGTGAAACAGTTTTTTGGAATGAGCCAGAGCGGTGACATCAGGGAAGCCGTGCGCGGATTAAGCAATCCGCAGTTTCTTATGCTGCTGTCCAACAGCGGACAGTTTGCAGAACATGTGAAAAAGCTGCAGGAGCTTTATCCGTCTGTGCCGAGCATCGGGTGTGCCGGAATGAGTTATGATACAAGAGTTGTGGAAAAAGGCGTGGGCATCATAGCATTTTACGACGGTGTCAGTGCCGTGGCAAATGTGCTGGAGCGTGCATCGGTCATGCCGGTAAAATATATCCGGCGCCTGGAGCAGGATGTGGAGACAATCCGTGCATCCGAAAATGATACGGTATGCATCGACTTCTGTACAGGAAACGATGCCTGTGTGCTGAATACGATGTACAGTGTCTTAAAACGCAGAAATGTGGCACTGGTTGGCGGAACCGGGGATGCCGGGAAGATTTCGGTAAATGGCAGGGTTTACGAGGATGCCGTGGCCTATGCCCTGATAAAAAACCAGGGGGGAAGGGTAAAGGCATACAAGGAAAACATTTACCATCAGATGGGAGATTACCGCTTTGTGGCATCAAAGACAAATAAGGCAGATTATATTATCGGTGAGCTGGACGGAAAGCCTGCCAAGCAGGTTTACCAGAGCATTCTCCATATATCCGAAAACCAGATTCAGTCACAGACCTTTAAAAACCCGCTTGGGAAAATTAACGGAAACGATACCTGTATTGTTTCTATCAAAGAAGTAAACGGCAATGCGCTGGCCTGCTTTCGCCAGGTAAATGACTCGGATGTGCTGATTATGCTGGAACTGGGAGATTTCAGGGCGATTGTCAGAAAGACCATTCAGACAATCCGCAGGGATTTTCCAAGGATATCCGCAGTTTTTTCCGTTAACTGCCTGTTCCGGTACTTATTATTTACAGAAAATCATTATATGCAGGAATACTTACAGGAAATGGCTGTTCTGGGAAGCCATGCAGGAGTGGTCGGTTACGGGGAGCACTATAACAACCAGTTTGTCAACCAGTCCATGACCTGCGTGGTATTTGAGTAAGCGAAAATAAAGGAGGCAGCCATATGCTTTTTAAATCGAAACAGGGAAAACCTGCAAAAGAATCCGGCAGCAAAAAACGTATAGATAAAGATGATTTATATCCGGTGCTTCATGTGGCAGGCAGCGTGAAGGAGTGCCAGAAAGAGATTGTAAACAAAGAAGTAAACGCTTTGCAGGCGCTTGGCAAGGTGAACGATTCTTTCAATAAGGCGCTGGATGAATCCAATAATTTCAAGCAGAAGCTGGATGATTTTGAGCAGGTTTTTTCCAGCATCGGACAGGTGTCCGGGCAGTTTGAAAATGTCAAAAATGAAATCAGCGAGTCCGTTGTTTCCGTCCAGAATGAGGTGGAGTCTTTAAAGGAGCAGACCGTACAGGTCGAGTCTCATTTTGGGGAAATGGATAAGACGTTTGGGGATTTCTTAGAATCCATCAAGCAGATTAAATCGTGTACAGGCCAGATTACATCCATTGCTGACCAGACCAATATCCTGGCGCTGAATGCATCAATAGAAGCAGCAAGGGCAGGCGAGCATGGCAAGGGATTTGCCATTGTTGCAGTGGAAGTCAAGCGGCTGGCAGATGAAATTAAAAATCTGGTTGCGGCCGTGGAAGACAGCATTGGCGATGTGGAGCACGGCACGGACAAGCTGCATGCGAGCATCAGCACATCCAAGGATGCACTGAATGAAAGCATCCAGAAAGTAAACGATACATATCAGATGTTTGACCATATTACGCAGGCGGCAGAGGGCGCTACCGCCGTGCAGTCCGAAATATCCGATGCGATTCACGAATCTAAGAGTGCCCTGGAAAGTGTCAATGACTTTTTTTACCGGACGCAGAGCCAGTACGAAAAGGTTGTCAGGCATATCCAGTATGCCAATAAGCTCGGCACGACCAAGAGCGCGATGTTTGAAGATATGGACAATATGATTTCGCAGATACCGCCGTTAATTGAAGATTTGCCAGGCTAAAAGATGGCCAGTGATGATTTTGGCAGATACGGCATTTTGTCAGAAAACTGCCTGGCTGAAAAAATGGCTGGCAGAATGCGGCATATACGAAAGAAAAATGTTCCGGCAGAATAGGTTGTTCTGGCGGGCATTTTTGCGTGTAAAAATCTGTATGGAGGGGGAGCGGCAGTGTAATTCATGCCAGTGTTATGATTCGGGCGGCAGTGCGGGGATTCTTATGCCTGATTCAGATGGCATTGTGAGGCTGTCTTGCGTACAGCCGTGCCGGATTTTGAAAAATTTTATGGATATTTTCTTAAGAATTTATGATATTTTGGTGAAACTTTAGCAGATATTGCCAAACGTATGCTATAATAGGCTAGAATTCCTGTTACAGTGCGGGTTTTTCGGAATGCTGCAGGAGACAGCCTGGCTGCGCCTGTCCGGAACCTGGCAGCTGTAATACAAATTCTATGGAAACAGGCTCCGATTGATTCTGAAAGCAGGAAACAGGCCGGAGCCGGAGGAGAACAAATGGAGAATTATGAAGAAGATGAGGACCTTCTGGGCGGAGAGCTGACAGAGGGGCTGATTACCCTGCTTGATACGCCGGAAAAAGTAAACCAGACAAAGCGGTTTATGGATATGCTGGTCGGCTACCGGGAACTGATGATGATGTATACGTGTGCCGTAAAGGAAATCAGGACGAAATTTGAAGTGCTGGACACCGAATTCAGCGTGCGTTACCAGCGCAATCCAATCAGTGCGATTTCCACAAGGCTGAAGCATACGAACAGCATTATGGCGAAGCTAGACCGCTATGGATGCCACTTTTCGCTTGAAAATATTGAAAAGCATATCAGCGATGTGGCTGGCATCCGGGTTATCTGTTCTTATATCGATGATATTTATGAAATTGCGGACGCGCTGCTGTCACAGGATGATGTGACGCTGGTGACGCGCAAGGATTACATTATTGACCCGAAGCCGAACGGGTACCGCAGCCTGCACCTGATTGTCAGGGTTCCGGTGTATTTTGCAGATTTTAAAAAAGACATGAAAGTCGAGGTGCAGGTCCGCACGATTGCCATGGATTTCTGGGCGAGCCTGGAGCACCAGCTCAAATACAAGCAGAACATTCCAAACCAGCAGGATATTGTGGCCCAGCTGAAAGAATGCGCGGATGTCATTGCGCTGACGGACCAGAAAATGATAGGCATCCGCCAGCAGATTGAAGCGGCATCCGATACGCCGACCGAAGATGATATTCTGCTCGAAAAACTGAGCCGCATGGATATGAATATCGGCTAAATACGCCAGATGGCGCAACATAACTGGTTTTCCTGCAGGATGGGCTGCCTATCCGAGCATGACATCTAACAGCATCATGACAGCAAACCCGAGCACAATGCCCATGGTAGCAGAGTAAGGCTGCGTGCTCCGGTTCTGCTGGCATTCGGGTATCAGCTCGTGCACGGCTACCAGAATCATTGCCCCGGCGGCAAACGAGAGGGCAAACGGCAGCACGGCTTCTGCATATACGACGAGCAGTGCGCCGGACAGCCCGGCAAGCGGTTCCACAAACCCGGACGCCTGGCCCCAGAAGAAGCTTTTCCTGCGCGATAAGCCTTCACGCCGCAGCGGAATGGACACGGCAGCGCCTTCCGGAAAATTCTGCAGGCCGATGCCGATAGCAATGGACAGGGCACTCATCAGGCCTTCCGGCGTATAGCCGTCCTGCAGCGCGCCAAAAGCGACGCCGACGGCAAGCCCTTCGGGGATATTGTGCAGCGTAATGGATAATACCAGCAGGATAATCCGGCTGAAACGCTCGTTTCCCATATCTTTTGCACAACCAGCCCGGCTTCCGGCAAAAGATATGATTTTGTCAGATGCCCACATAAAGGCCGCGCCGCATAGAAAACCGAGGGTAACAGCCAGGTAAGGCGGCA
>CAJTSV010000125.1:2451-4551 GCA_910579075.1 uncultured Eubacterium sp. | reverse complement strand
AATAGCCGGCTGCAGCAGCGACCAGAAGCTGGCGGCAATCATCACGCCGGAAGCGAATCCGAGCATCAGGTTTAACAGCCTTGTGTCCGGGGATTTGAAAAAAATAACGGCGGCAGCGCCCAGTGCTGTAATAAACCATGTCGCGAGCGTTGCAATAAGCGCCATAAGGATGATGTTGTTCATATTAAAACCTCCTGCTAACAGTATATTGGGAAACGGATGCCGGGTTCCTGTTCCGGGTTTTTTATGACAGGCAAAAGCTTTGGCAAAAAGCGCCAGGGGCGGGATGCTGCATGGGGAATCTGCATGAAAATTAATGGCAGATGCTATTATGGAAACAGATGTGGAAGTACCGGAGATGAGAACAGGCATTACAGAAAAAGAGACAGATTCAGAAACGGATATCAGATACAAAAATACAGATGAGGAGCAGCTGGGATGGAAGATTACAGAACGGGAAAACGGCTGGCGAAATACGTGCCGGATTATGTTATGTTTGATTTGGAGACAACGGGGACAAGTTATATCAGTGACAGTATTATAGAAATATCAGCCGTGAAGGTAGTACAGGCGCAGGTAACGGACACTTTTTCCACGCTGGTCAATCCGCAGCGTGCGATTCCGTATCATGCGACACAGATTCATGGCATTACGGATGAAATGGTCGCGGACGCGCCGCTGCTTGCGGATGCGCTGCCGGATTTTCTGGAATTTGCCGGGGATTTTGTACTGGCCGGGCACAATATCCAGTCGTTTGACCTGAAATTTATTTACCGGGCAGCAAAAGAGCTGCTAGGACGGGATGTCACCAATGACTATCTTGACACGCTTTATATGGCCAGGCAGTGCCTGCCGCAGCTGGTGCACCATAAGCTGACAGACCTTGCAGCGTATTTTCAGATAGATGCAGCCGGCGCGCACCGGGCGCTGAACGACTGCATGATGAACCAGCAGTGCTATGAAAGGATGGGAAGCATGCAGGGGGAAATGCAGATGGAAATCTGTCCGAAATGCGGCGGGGAGCTGGTAAAGCGCAGCGGCAGGTATGGGAAATTTTTCGGATGCAGCAATTATCCAAAATGCAGGTATACAAGAAATGCATAGGCACGCAGCAGGTGTTTCAGAACGTTCTTTCCGGAAGTGTCATATAATATAAAAAAGATTTACAGGGGCGGAATATGCCGGAAAGCATGAACCCGAAACGGGAAAACCTCTTAAACCTCGCGCTGGATGCAGACGAGCGCGAGCGTTCCAAATCACCGGACTTACAGGCCGGATATTATGAGCCAGGCAGGACATGGGAGCTGATTGTCCGCTACTCTGCCAGCCTGGAGCCGGTCAGGCAGGAATATCCGCAGATTCAGATTGTGGAGCTTTTGAATGGATATGCCATTGTGACCCTGCCAGAGGAGCTGATGGAAGCTTTTACAAACCGCGTGGAAATTGAATATATTGAAAAACCCAAGAGGCTCTTTTTCTCTGTCGAACAGGGAATCAGGGCCTCCTGTATTCGCAGCGGACAGCCGTTTGTCCAGAACCTGAGCGGGAAGGGAGTATTGTGCGGGCTTGCAGACAGCGGCATTGACTGGCGGCATCCCGATTTCTGCAACCCGGATGGGACGACCCGGATTGCGGCTATCTGGGACCAGACGCTTGTGCCGGACGCAGCGCGCGGCCTGCTCCCACCGGAGGGATATGACAGGGGAATTGAATTTTCAAGGGAACAGATTAACGAAGCCCTCAAAGAGCCTGCGCCGTCCGTCATCATAGAAGAAAGCCAGCCAGAGCCCGGCGGCACGTATGTGCGGCTGACAGGGGACATCAGCGGGCATGGGACACATGTGGCCGGGATTATGGCCGGAAACGGCAGGGCATCCGGCGGCCGCTACCGGGGAGTGGCTTATGAAAGCGATTTGCTTGTGGTAAAGCTGGGCATTCCTGGTGAGAACGGATTTCCGAGCACGGTTGAGCTGATGATGGCTGTCGATTATATGCTGCGCAAGGCAAGAAGGATGAATATGCCGCTGTCGCTGAATCTCAGCTTTGGCAACAATTACGGCTCGCACAGCGGCACGTCCCTGATTGAGACTTATCTGGACA
>CAJTSV010000125.1:0-2441 GCA_910579075.1 uncultured Eubacterium sp. | reverse complement strand
CGGCTGGTGGAAAAATGTCATAACAGCCGGAACCGGAAATGAAGGCGCTTCCAGCGTGCATACATCCGGGCGCGTGCAAGCCGGCACAGAAACTGCTGTGCAGTTTGTGGCCAGTACTTACGAAACATTCTTAAGCCTGCAGATATGGAAATCGTATTCGGATGATATGGATATCCGGATTGTGCATCCCTCGGGAGTTTCTGCCGGCCCTATCCAGAAGATTTTAGGGCCGCAGCGGTTCCGCCTCGGCCAGACAGAAATCCTGCTTTACTACGGAGAACCGGGCCCCTACAGCGTATACCAGGAAATTTATATCGAATTTCTGCCCGTGCGGGATTATATTGACAGCGGGGTGTGGGAAATACGCCTGCTTCCTGCAGGCATCGTAAACGGCCGGTTTGACATGTGGCTGCCCGGAGGCGGCATCTTAAACCGGGGCACGGGCTTTCTCTATCCGACGGAATATACAACGCTGACCATTCCTTCTACCGCAGACAAGGTGATTTCGGTCGCAGCCTATAATTCCAGAACAGGCCAGGCCGCAGACTTTTCAGGCAGGGGTTATACAAGAGTGACAGAACAGGTAAAGCCAGACCTGGCAGCACCAGGTGTCGGCATTGTGTCAGCAGTACCAGGCGGGGGTTATGGAGCAAAGAGCGGGACTTCGATGGCAGCGCCGTTTGTGGCGGGGAGTGCGGCGCTGCTGATGCAGTGGGGGATTGTGGATGGGAATGATCCATATTTGTATGGGGAGAAGGTAAAGGCGTATCTGATAAAAGGAGCCAGGCGGCTGGCGGCGTTTGAGGAGTATCCGAATCCGCAGATTGGTCACGGGGTTCTTTGTTTGCGGGATAGCTTGCCACAATGATATTTAGAATAAAAATGGTGAAGAGAACTATTGGTATGTGAGATAAAAATTCAAAGTCCGCATGGAAAAGCTGATCCAAATGGGCAGAATGATGGAAATGGAACAGGTACAATTATGTGGTATAAAGGCGGTGACGATTAAAAAAGCTTCGATGTATGATTATGGAATGGATTTTTATTATAGTTCTCTTATTGTGGAAATGCTGCGTTCCTATTATGAGCAGGATGGCATGTTACTTGAGGCCGGCAAGAAATACGAAGACAGGGATCTGGAAACGATTTGTTTTTTTGCGTCACTGACAGATGCGCCAGCATATGTGATTCAGGCTGTTTCAGAGGTATATGATGCTGATTTCCGGGAATTATGGGAACGGGTTAAGGATGCGGAAAAAAGAAAGAGGATTTTGTATCAACTGGAAATCCCGCAGGAAACAATATCTGTTTCTACTATGGATTTTTTTGGAATAACACCCGATGATATGATTTTATTTTGGGATAATAATGAGAATGTTTCGTTTTCGCAGGAATTAAAGACATGGTTTGATGATTTGAAAAGCCGTTTTGACATGCTTATGGAATCCGGGTATGTCGTAGAAAACCCTCTGTATTGGATTCTGGAGCTGATGGAGTATGCAGATGAAAATTATTATCGGATATATACTTTTTCGGATTTTTTTAAGGAAACAATGGAACATTTAAATGACGAGCGTTTTTTGACATTATGGAAAATTTATGATGAAATGTTACATGATCCCGTGATGGAAGAAGCGGGAAACGTAGTCTTTGTGCTGGAAGGACCTGAATATGAACATGTGGGTCTGTATTATTTTGGTACACCGCCACGCCGCCGGTTAAAAACGAATTGGGATATGATAAACAAGGAAGAGAGAAATAATAAGGCAAGAGTGACTTTTCGGCGTTATATGGCATTGCTTGAAAATAGAAAATTACGTAAGGAAATATTTGGATTTTAGCGAATGATAAACTGATCAGGGCATGTCAGGAGAAACTGGGGTATTGGAAAGAGAATCAGGAAAAAGCCGGGTGAAGATAAGCGGGTGGAAATGGAATGGAATTTTAAGGAGAACGACATACGAAAATCATGAAAGTGTATCTGGACACTTCGGTAATCAGCTATCTTGACCAGAAAGATGCGTCGGAAAGAATGAAAGAAACGTAGGATATGTGGGGATTTTCAAAAAGGCAGGTATGAGATGTATATTTCGGATATTGTAGTTTACGAGACTAACAAGTGCAGAATGGAAAACGTGAAATTTTATTGGATTATCTGGACCAGATAGAATATAATTGAAACTGATGAGAATACCGTAAGCCTTGCAGAAAAATTTATTAATTCTGGGGTATTGAAAAGAAAAAGCTATGATGACGGCAGGCATATAGCAGCGGCGGTTCTTGCGGGATGCGATATGATTATATCGTGGAATTTTAAGTATATCGTAAATGTAAAAACAATTCAGGGAGTAAAAGCTGTTACGACATATGAGGGCTATAAGGACCTGATGATTTATCCACCGTCAGTTTTATGAAGAGAGGAGGAGTGACTATGGCTGCTG
>CAJTSV010000124.1 GCA_910579075.1 uncultured Eubacterium sp. | reverse complement strand
CTTTGCAGGGTCTGCCCCAGGGGCATTCACTGCAAAGTCCGTAAGAAAGTGATTCCGAAGTGGGCAAATCCCATTCGCGAAGCGAATTTAAGATGGACAGGCAGTGCGATTGCCATGAATACCAGCAAACACGCTCTAGCCTACCTTCAGCGTAAATTTCTGAATCTCCTTCTCCGAGCATACCTTTTCTATCTGCGCTCCCAGCTCGCAAAGCTTATTCTCAAACTGCTCATAGCCGCGCTCGATATAGTGGATATTATCCACCACCGTAATGCCTTCCGCAGACAGCCCTGCTATGACAAGCGCTGCGCCAGCCCTTAAATCGGGCGCGCTGACCCTGGCTCCCATATATCCAGGCACGCCATTAATAATCGCAATATTGCTTTCTACCTTAATATTTGCCCCCATTCTGGTGAGCTCATCCACATAACGGAAACGGTTCTCAAAAATACTTTCGGTTACCGTGCTCGTTCCCTGCGCGATTCCAAGCAGCACAGACATCTGCGGCTGCATATCGGTCGGGAACCCCGGGTATGCCAGCGTTGTCACCTGGGTATGGCGCATCGGCTTGGATGCCACGACACGCACGGCATCATCAAATTCTTCAACCTCGCAGCCGACTTCAATCAGCTTGGCTGAGGTTGCTTCCAGATGCTTCGGGATAACATTTTTGACTGTGACATCGCCTTTGGTGGCAGCTGCCGCAAACATAAACGTACCCGCTTCAATCTGGTCCGGAATAATGGAATATTCGGTCGCATGGAATTTATCCACACCGACAATGCGGATAACATCCGTTCCCGCACCGCGGATTCTGGCTCCCATGCTGTTTAAAAAGTTTGCCACGTCCACAACATGCGGTTCTTTTGCCGCATTTTCTATGATAGTCTTTCCGTCTGCCATGGCTGCTGCCATCATAATATTAATCGTAGCCCCGACAGATACTTTATCGAGATAGATATGAGTTCCTTTTAAGTGCGCTGCCTCGGCAATAATCAGCCCGTGCTGTATCGAGACATCTGCACCGAGCGCCCGGAAGCCTTTCAGGTGCAGGTCAATCGGCCTGCTGCCAATATCACAGCCCCCTGGCAGTGCTACCTCGGCATGATTATATTTTCCGAGCAGGGCGCCCAGAAGGTAATAAGATGCACGTATTTTTTTGATATATTCGTATTCCACGCAAAGCTCCCGGATTAAGGAACCATTGATTTTTACAGTATGTTCATCGACGCGGTCTATCCTGGCCCCGATTTCTGCCATTGCATCTAACAGCACGTTGATGTCACGCACATTGGGAAGATTATCAATCGTTACGGTTTCATCTGCCATAATGGCCGCTGCCAGAATCGCCAGCGCTGCATTTTTTGCTCCCCCAATCTCTACTTCTCCGACCAGCGGAATACCACCCTTAATTACATAATACTGTTCCATCTCACACCTCAATCTGTCATGCTCTATCTCTTTCTATCATACCCTCATCAACACGTAATTATAGTAGCTGAATTTCTTTTTTGTCAATACTCCTAAAAAAATTATGTCAAAAATTTATACTTTTCACCCATTTTTTCAGGACAAACTGTTCAATATTCAAGACGCCAGAATGATTCTTCCGTATTTCGAAAAAAATATCATCTCTTAGTTATATTATGCCGGAAGCTGCATATGGTTCCATGCAGCTTTCTGCGTCCGTTTCCTTCTACCTTGCAAACTGGCTGTTATACAGCGACGCATAAAAGCCGTTTTTCTCAAGCAGCTTTTGGTGAGAGCCCTGCTCGATAATCCTGCCGCCCTTCATAACCAGTATCACGTCTGCCGTTTCAATGGTCGAAAGACGGTGTGCCACAATAAAACTCGTTCTCCCCTGCATCATGGCAGCAAATGCCTTTTGTATTTTCATTTCTGTTCTCGTATCAATAGACGACGTCGCCTCGTCCAGAATCAGCATCGGCGGCAGGCACAGCATGACACGTGCAATGCACAGCAGCTGTTTTTGTCCCTGGGAAAGATTGCCGCCGTCTTCGGCAAGGCGCGTCTCATAGCCATCCGGCAGGCGCTTGATAAAGCTGTGCGCATGGGCCGCCCTGGCAGCATTTATCATTTCTTCCTCGGAAGCATCCGGCCTGCCCATGCAGATATTGTCACGGACAGTCCCGCCGCGCAGCCAGGTTTCCTGCAAAACCATACCATACGAGCCGCGCAGGCTTTTGCGTGTAATGTCCCGGATGTCCATGCCGTTTACTTTAATGGCTCCGCTGTCCGGGTCGTAAAACCGCATTAAAAGATTAATCATCGTTGTCTTGCCGCAGCCGGTCGGCCCCACAATTGCAATCCTCTGGCTTGGCAGCACATGCAGGTTAAAATCTTCAATCAGCTTCTGCTGCGGCTCATAGGAAAAGCTGACATGCTCCAGCCTGACGCTGCCGTCGGCATGCTCTAAAACAGCTGCTGACGGGGCATCGGGTATCTGCGGTTCTTCTTCAATCAGTTCAAACAGCCTTGCCGCACATGCAAGCGCATTCTGCAATTCGGTAATCACGCCTGAGATTTCATTAAACGGCTTCGTATACTGGTTCGCATAGCTTAAAAAGCACGACAGCTGTCCAACGCTCAGTCCGCCGTTAATAACCGCCATGGCTCCGAATACGGCAACTCCGGTATAGACAAGGCTGTTTACAAACCGCGTGGCAGGATTGGTAATCGAAGAAAAGAAAATAGCGCTCAGGGAATGCTTTTCCAGGCTGCGGTTAATGCCGTCAAACTGTTCCAGTACCACGGCTTCCCTTCCAAATGCCTGAACGGTTTTCTGATTGCCTATCATTTCATCGATAAGCGCGGTCTGCTCTCCCCTGCTCTGCGACTGCTTCTGGAACATCTGGTAGGTGCTCTTTGCAATAAAAGCAGCCACAAACAGCGATACCGGCGTGACAACGACTACGACTGCCGTAATGCGGATATTTATCGAAAGCATAAAGCACAGCGTGCCGGCAATGGTCAGAATCCCGGTAAACAGCTGTGTAAATCCCATCAGGAGGCCGTCTGCGAACTGGTCTGCATCTGCAATAATGCGGCTGACAATTTCGCCGGCCGGATGGGCATCCAGGTATTTTAATGGAAGCACTTCTATTTTACGGAACGCTTCTTCCCGGATGTCCCGGATAACCTGAAAGGTAATCCGGTTGTTGATGACATTCATCAGCCACTGCGCCGCAGCTGTCACGGCAATCAGAATGCCTGCTTTTTTTATGATTTCCAGAATGCCGCCAAAATCCACCTGTCCCTTTTTGAGAATCAGGTCAATGGCATTGCCGGTCAGTATCGGAAAATACAGTGTTGAAAATACCGTTACTGCTGCAAATAGCAGCGACAGCAGCACCAGAAGCCGGTACTGGCGGATTGAAGCCAGCACCTTTTTTACGGTCTGCATCTGCTTATTCCTGCCCTGCATTATGCCAGCCCCCTTTCCATGCTGCCCTGTGAACCCTGTGCACTGCGAAACTGGGATGCATAGATTTCCTGGTACACGCTGCAGGTGTCCAGCAGCTGTTCATGCGTGCCCATGCCTGCCACTTCCCCGTCATCCAGCACAAGAATGCAGTCCGCAGACTGTACCGACGACGTGCGCTGCGACACAATAAAAATCGTCGGCTGATAATCCAGCTGGCGCAGCGAAGCACGCAGCTTTGCATCGGTTGCAAAATCCAGTGCACTCGCGCTGTCATCCAGAATCAGGATTTCCGGCCTGCGTACCAGTGCCCTTGCAATGGTCAGGCGCTGGCGCTGCCCGCCGGAAAGGTTCTTTCCGCCCTGCTCTATCATTTCATCCAGCCCAAGCTCCTTAGCTTTTATAACGTCCATAGCCTGTGCTGCTTCCAGTGCTGCTTCCAGCTGTGCTTCTGACGCATCTTTGCAGCCCCACCTGAGGTTTTCGCGGATAGTTCCTTTAAACAGTACCGCTTTTTGCATGACCACACCGATTTTCTGGCGAAGCTGTGCGGTATCATACAAACGGACATCTGTTCCATCGATTTTGACAGACCCTTTGGACACATCGTAAAACCGCGGGATTAAATTTACAACCGTACTCTTGCCGGAGCCCGTGCCCCCGATAATGCCAATCGTCTCGCCCGCATCTGCTTTAAAATCAATATCCGATACCGCATATTCATCCGTGCCATGATACGACATGCTGACACCGCAGAATGCAACCTTCGGAACCGGCCGGCCGGTTTTTCCGCCTTCCGTGTCCGGCACCGCATGCTGCATGCTGCCCTGTGCAGCCAGCGCTTGTGCCGCCGGCAGGCCGCCTTCCGTGTCCAGCACTTCTGCGACACGCTTTCCGCAGGCTGCCGCTTTGGTCACGCTTACAATCAGGTTGGCAAGCTTAATCAGCTCCACCAGTATCTGTGACATATAATTGACCAGGGCAACCACCCCGCCCTGCGTAATATACCCTGTATCTACGCGCACCGCGCCCGTCCATATCAGCACCAGTGTTGCTGCATTTATTATCACATATGTGACTGGATTCGTCAATGCCGATATTCTGCCAACATACTGCTGATGTTCATTCAGCATTTGATTTTTTTTACAAAAACTGCTGATTTCTTCTTCTTCTTTATGAAAAGCACGGATTACACGCACGCCGGTCAGGTTTTCCCGTACCAGCGCGAGTACCTCGTCCAGGCCGCCCTGCACCTTTTTATAAAGCGGAATGCTGGCGCACATAACCCCAAAGACTACCACAGACAGCAGCGGAATTGTAACCGCAAAGATAAGAGCCGCCTTCACGTCTACGGTAAATGCCATGACCATGGCCCCGAATACAATAAACGGCGAGCGCAGAAACAGGCGCAGAAACAGGTTAATCCCGGACTGCACCTGATTAATATCACTGGTCATGCGGGTAATGAGCGTTGATGTCCCAATCTGGTCAATTTTGGAAAACGACAGGCTCTGTACATGGGCAAATACCGCATGGCGCAGCTGGGCTGCCATGCCGACAGCTGCTTTTGCCGCAAAAAACTGTGCCGTAATCGAACAGGCCAGCCCGATAACGCCAAGTCCAATCATCACCATGCACATGCGGATAACATAGCTTTTATCCCCCTGTGCAATACCCACATCAATTATTGCCGCCATGACAAGCGGAACAATCAGCTCAAACACCGCTTCCAGCATCTTAAACAGCGGTGCAAGAATGCTTTCTTTTTTATAATCTTTTAAGAAATATAATATCTTTTTCATAACTCCACCCTGTATGCCCGCAAAGAAAGACAGTACCGCAGCTACAGTATCTGTCTTTCCTGTTTTTTTATTCCTGATATCGCCAGCTGCCGCATTTATTCAGCTGCTGTCTGTGGTTCCTGGCCTTCTTCTGTACCAGCTGCACCATCATCGGCTGCTGTCTGTGGTTCCTGGCCTTCTTCCGTTCCTGCTGTACCGTCATCAGCTGCTGTACTGCCTTCCGTTCCTGCTGTACCGTCATCAGCTGCTGTACTGCCTTCCGTTCCTGCTGCGCCGTCATCAGCTGTTGTGCTGCCGGCTGTGCCGTCATCGGCTGCTGTTTCCTGTTCTGCGGTTTTTATGGTATAGAGATTTTCAAAATTTACTTTCTTCCATTCTTTTTCATGGACGGTCCACTTGCTGTCGTCTTTATATTTCTGCAGCACTTCGTCATATTTCTCGCTGCGCCGCTGTGACAGGATGGACTCTTTTTTCTTTTCTGCGGCTTCCTTATCATCCACGGAATCCATGCGGATAACATAATAGCTGTCATCGGTTTCCGCCAGGGCGTCTGCCATGACGCCGTCTTTGAGCTTGTCTGCTGTCTTTAATATTTCCACATCCAGGCTCGTCGTATTTTTTTCTTCCTCCAGGTCATCCGGGCCGTATGAGCATTTCAATACGGTATAGCTGCCAGCTTCCGCAGCTGTTTCCAGATTGTCTGCCCCGCCGTCTAAAAGTGCCTGTGCATCTGCCTTTACTTCTTCTGCCGTCTTTTCCGGTTCTGCGCCTTCAGCGTCCGCATCCTGGGAAGCTTCGGTTTCGCCGGACTCCCCGCCTTCCTGCGGCTTTTCAAATTTCACATAGCTGAAGGTCTTCTGCGCACACTCTGCGTCTGTTACATTGGTATCGATTTCTGCTTCAATCGCATCACGCATCTTATCCTGGATTTTATAAAGCCGCAGCATTTCTTCGACATTCTCCTGCGAAGCATTCATGACACGCACGGCATCTGCACTGTTATCGGATATAAATTTTGCAGCTGCTGCCGTAATGGCTGACTTTTCTTCCTCTGTCACTTCCACGCCGTAATCAGCCGCATGCGCGTCCAGCACGTAAAATTCCCAGAGGTTGTCCATCACGCCCTTTTTGACAGAATCTGTCATTGTCGTGCCGTCCCCGGAATCAGAATTCCACATATCTTCCCCATAATACGCCAGCAGGTACGAATCCATCTGCGCCGCCTGGCACTGTGCCATAAAGTTTGCAACACCCATGGAAATTTCTTTGTCATCCAGCGTCGCCGCTGCCGCATCGATATTTACCGAGCTTCCGCATCCTGCCGCAAATGAGGATGCCATAACTGCCGCCAGCAGAACCGCTGCTATTTTTTTGAATTTCATATTGAAACTGCCTCCCGAAATTATCTTTTCTAAATCTTTTGTCCTTTGAAGCTTTTTGGAACATCTGCCGTTCCAGAAGCATTTTTAAGACGCGTTCCCGTATATTATAGTGCAAATATGCACTATCCGCAAGAGTTTCATCATTATTTCACAATCGATATGGAATTTAAAGTAACAGTTCAGGCAGGTCTTTGCACCCTGCTGCAAAGACCGTAAGAACATGATTCAGGAGTGCAAAAATCCCATCGCGAAGCGATTTTCAATGGATTTTTGCAGGTAACAGGTCAGCTTGTCTGAACTGTTACAATTTAAACGTTACGGCAAATCGCATCCCTCACAGATCCCCGCAAGGTCTTCCACAAAGCCGGACACAAGTCCAAGCACATCCGGCTTTTTCGCATCCCGGCTGTTTTGCACGAGATGGTACACAAACACCGGATTGCGGCCCGCCGCCGTAAACGTCAGCTTTCCCTCATACTGCTTAACCAGCCCGGAAATCCGGTCAGTCTGGATTTTTGCATGTTCATACAGCATCATCCGCAGCGTCGTTCCCTTCTGCGTAATATCCTTAATATATGCCCGGTGTGCCTTTGCTTTTACCTGTGCAATCGAAAGCAGGCTGCTGACAGATGCCGGCGGGTCGCCGAAACGGTCGAGCAGTTCTTCCATCATCTCCTCTGCCTCGTCCTGTGTCTCGATGCCTGCAATGCGTTTATAAATATCCAGCTTCTGGTATTCATTCGGAATATACGAAGGCGGAATAAACGCATCCATATCCAGGTCAATGGATGTCTCGAAATCCTCAGCCAGCTCTGCACCCTTCGCTCTTTTTACAGCTTCATTTAACATTTTGCAGTACAAGTCGTAGCCGACGGCTTCCATATGCCCGCTCTGCTGCGCGCCGAGCAGGTTTCCGGCCCCGCGGATTTCCAGGTCGCGCATCGCAATTTTAAATCCGCTTCCAAGGTCTGTAAATTCCTTAATCGCTGCCAGCCGCTTTTCTGCCACTTCCTTTAACATCTTGTCCCGCCTGTACATCAAAAAGGCAAAGGAAGTGCGGCTGGAGCGGCCGACACGCCCGCGCAGCTGGTACAGCTGGGACAGGCCCATATTATCTGCATCCTGTATAATCATCGTATTAACATTGGAAATATCTAATCCTGTTTCAATAATTGTCGTAGATATCAGCACATCAATTTCTCCATTGATAAACTGATACATAATGTTTTCCAGCTCGCGCTCCTTCATCTGTCCATGCGCAACCGCAGCTGTCGCGTCCGGCACGAGCTTTTGTATTTTCGCTGCCACATCTTCTATCTGGTTTACGCGGTTATAGACATAGTATACCTGCCCGTCCCTGGCAAGCTCGCGCACGATGGCTTCCCGCACCATCTCCTCATTATATTCCATGACATACGTCTGGATAGGCACACGGTCAACGGGCGGTTCTTCGAGCACGCTCATATCGCGTATGCCAATCAGGCTCATATGCAGCGTCCTCGGAATCGGCGTTGCGGTCAGCGTCAGCACATCTACATTTGTTTTCAGTTTTTTAATTTTTTCTTTATGCGTCACGCCAAAGCGCTGCTCCTCGTCGATTATCAAAAGCCCCAGATCTTTATATTCGACATCCTTTGACAGCACCCGGTGCGTCCCGACCACAATATCCACGCTTCCCTGCCTTAAAGCCTGTATCGTTTTTTTCTGCTCAGAAGGCGTGCGGAAACGGCACAAAAGGCCGATTTTAACCGGAAAATCCTGCATGCGCTGTACAAAATTATGATACACCTGCTGTGCAAGAATTGTAGTCGGTGCCAGATAAACGACCTGCCTGCTCTCCTGTACGGCTTTAAACGCCGCGCGTATCGCGATTTCGGTCTTGCCATAGCCGACATCCCCGCAAATAAGGCGGTCCATGATTTTCGTGCTCTCCATGTCCCTTTTCGTCGCCTCAATGGCCAGCTCCTGGTCTTCGGTTTCTTCGAACGGAAACATTTCCTCAAATTCCCGCTGCCAGACCGTGTCCGGGCCGTATACATATCCTTTCTGGTTTTCCCGCGCCGCATAAAGCTGTACCAGCTCCCCGGCGATTTCTTTCACCGCAGTACGGACTTTTGTCTTCGTTTTTTTCCATTCCAGGCTGCCCAGGCTGTTGAGCTTTGGCCTGCGCTCTCCGGCCCCGGCATATTTCTGAATCATATCCAGCTGTGTTGCCAGTATATACAGCGTACCGCCCTTGGCATATTCAATCTTAATATAATCTTTTGCCGTTCCTTCTACCTCGATTTTTTCGATTCCCCTGTAAATGCCCAGCCCGTGGTTTTCGTGCACGACATAATCCCCGATGCCCAGTTCATCAAAGCTTACTGTTTTTCCGTCTTTTTTCGCATGCCGCCGCTTTTTCTTCTTTTTTTCTGCCCCGAAAATATCGCTTTCCGAAATAACAACAAATTTGAGCATCGGGTATTCATACCCGCGTTTCACTTTTCCATACAGCGCCATGACTTCCCCGGGCTTTACGGTATGGTCATAATCTTCGGTATAAAATGCATTCAGCCCCTCATCCGTCAAATCCTGAGCCAGCCGCTGCGCCCGCGTGCGTGAGCCGGATAATAAAATCACCTTATAATGATTCTTCTTATAGTGCTGCAAATCCTTTACAAGCAGCTCGAAGCTGTTATTGTACGGATTTACGGTACGCACATGCAGCGGATAGACCTGCGAGACATTAAATTCCGCCAGCTTCATTTCCAGCGTGGCAAATGCAGCGCAGCGCAGCCGCTCCACCCGGGCAAAAATTTCCTTTGCGCGGTAAAGCGACTCCATCTGCCCCGGCAGAATATAGCCCTTTTCCAGCCTCTGGCGCATGCTTTCCATATATTCTTTTTCTACTGCCATGCCCTGCTCGGCTATGCGGACTGGTTCATCCAGCGCAATCATGGTATGCTCCAGGTCAAAATAATCCAGCAGAGAAACGGTATGCTCCGCAAAATAAGGCAGGTATGCATCCAGATTCGCACTGCTGCCAAGCTGCTTTAATTCTTCCACAAACGCATCTGCCGCCTGTTTCAGGCGGTATGCTTCTTCTGTCTTTCCTTCGCGGCGCAGCCTGTCTGTAACCCCGTCTTCTTCCCGGCGCAGCCGCCGGATGCCTTCGTCAATCCTGTCTGCATCCAGCAGGAATTCGCTGGCCGGATATATCTGTATTTTTTCCAGATTTTCAATCGAACGCTGGCTGGAAGCCTCAAAGCTGCGGATAGAGTCAATTTCATCGCCCCACAGCTCAATCCGGTATGGATTTTCTTCTGTCAGCACATACACATCCAGAATGCCGCCGCGCACTGCAAACTGCCCCGGCACTTCTGCCTGATAATTGCGCTCGTAGCCCATCTGCGCCAGCTGTTTAAGCATATCATCCATCTGCATGGACGCGCCGGCTTCCAGCGTGATAATCCGCGACAAAAAGCCGGCTGGCTCTGCCATCCGGTTCATCAATGCATCAAAGGTTGTCACTACGGTACAGTTCTGCCGGCCCGATAACAGCTTCAGCACTTCCAGCCGCTCCCTGGCCAGCTCATTGCCGCGGATATCGGACTGGTAAAACAGAATGTCCTTTGGCGGGAAATAACGGACATTTTTATCAAAAAAGCGGTATTCCCCGCAAAATTCCCTGGCCCGCTGCTCGGAAAACGTCACAATCAGCCTGCTGTAATCCTTCCCGCTCAGACAGTGAATCATATGAAGCTTCTGGGAGTCAATACACCCGGACAGCTCCAGCACGCCATTTTCCGGCTGTGCATGAAGCTTTGTGCGGATTTCCCTGAATTCTGTCATGCCCTGGAGCGGCTCTATAAATGCATCCATGATTTTACTCCTGACTTCAAAAGTTATATCTGTTTTTTATATCTGTTTTTTCTTTTTATTATACAGGTTCATTGCCTGGGCGGCTTCACCCGCAGCAAGAAGCC
>CAJTSV010000123.1 GCA_910579075.1 uncultured Eubacterium sp. | reverse complement strand
TGTTTCTGCAAATTTTTCCTCCGGCGATTCGTGCAGTGCCGGGTACAGGCCTGCGATTTCCCGCATCGGCAGGCTGGAAATAATATCCTGAAACCGATACCCGCTATACCACTGATAATAGGCCAGAATCCACCCACACCAATACTCCATGGAATACCCGTACTCTGTCTGCGGTTCTGGAAGCTCTGCCGTAATCCCGGCCTGCCATGCAATTTCCAGAACCATTTCCGTACCAGACATGCCGGAAACAACCCTCGGAACTCCCGTTTCAAACTGTCTGGAAAAACTGCTTTTCAGGAACATCTCCATAAATGTATCTGGATTTATATTACAGCAGTTCGCCGCATAGTCAACTGCTTCTCCAAGATTACGCATTGCATCATCCAGATACATCTCATTGTAAGCGCGGATCATCTGGGCGCACCTCCTCCCGGATAATATCCCTCATATAAAGACCATTGATGTCATCCTGTTCGAGCTGTGCACGATAAGCAGCACGTGCCTGTTCATCGCGTGTTCTGCGCTTGAAAAAATACTCTTTGTGACTTACAGGCTCATAAGATAAAAAACGTATTATCTGAAATGCTTTCCGGCTTTTCAGAACAAACTGCTCACCCAGCCTGCCTAAACGCATTGCATAGGAAAGCTGTTCCAGGGAAATTTCATTATTCAGAAAAGCGCGTGCAAAGGAAAAGTAAGAATCATCCGCACGATATCCCCTGACTGCATCATAACTGCGGATATCTATCCGAAAATTTTTTTCCAGCCACTGAATCCCCCGCTTCATAACAGGTGTTGAAATACGGATTCTTCGATATGCCACCAGCAGGGCCAGCCAGTGCAGTATCGTGTATTCATCATCAGATAAATTCAATATGCTTAATGCATCTAAATCTATTTCATACTGGTTTACATATCCATCTTTTCCTTCTGTACAGGCCCACTCTTTCGCCAGTTCTATATTTTGCGTACAGTAAAAACCCTGTCCGTAATCATTATATTTTTTCCCCAGTCCATAAACTGGTTTTTCACGTATTTCCGGCGAGCCATGAAATATCGTTATGTTACCCATGATTTTTTACTCCTGTCTGGTTCCTTCTGCCTGTAAAAGCTTAATTAATCCGCACTGCATTCTTTTTAGCCAGCGGTATCAAAATCCCGCCCACAGAATTTCCAAGCGTAATCACCAGCACAGCCGCCACAGCACGCCCGGGCCACATGCCTGCCACGGAAAAGTAAAACATGTCCGCAATGCAGTGTTCAAACCCGCACAGGATAAACGCCCCGACTCCCAGAAACAAAATCACAGGACTGCCTGACTGTTTATAGCCATCCACGGCGATAAACATCAAAAACCCGCAGAATACCGCCAGCAGAAACAGGCTGGCCATGCTGTCCTGCAGCTTCACCTCGCAGAGCGCTGCCGCCTTATCCGCAATGCCGCTGATTCTCGTCTGGCGCACACCCAGCGCGGCCATTCCGGTTCCGGCCAGGTTTCCGGCCCAGATAACCAGAAGGTCCAGCAGATATGCAGCCGGCTGGTTTGGCGCATATCCCACTTTTCCCGTATACAGGTTCAGCCCGTGGATGCAGATGGTATAAAGCCCCACCGTAAACATAAGTGCTCCCGCTGTTTTATTATCCATGGATAAATATACGGTTCCGCCAATTCCTATCGCAATACCGGCCAGAACTGCCAGCACAAATGCATGTAAATATCGATTCATCTGTTGTCTGCTCCTTTTATCCTTCTGATTCCCGGCTTTCCTAATACTCTTTTACGACCTCTGTTAGTCCATACATTTCCTTAAACTGCTGCAAATCCTTCTCATCCCGCACAAACATGACCTCATGGAACTTTCCTGTACGTATATCTTTAAATCCGGCTACCTGTTCGCCATTGCAGATGCTGCATTTTAAAACCGGTTTTTCATTTATGGTGTCATAAGTTCGTATTTCTGTTTTTTCCGGTTTCTTTTTCTGAAAAAACATGCCTCCCACTTCCTTTCCCGGCTGCCTGTCATCAAATGCACCTCTCTGCCCTATCATAGCTTATATGGAATGTAAAATCAATGAAAATCTTATTCCTGATGCCGGATGCGTTCCACCAGCGACTCTTTTTTCAGGTTCCTGCTCAGAAGATAAGATACGGCTGCCTGCAGCAGCCCGATTGCTGCTATCATGCAGGCCAGCTCCGCCACCGGAACATGGTACACATTCAGCCCGAAAATGCCATTCTCTTTCGCAAACCGAAAAAGCCCGTACCCTGCCGGAAGCCCGACAATTACAGCCGCCAGCACCGTCCCTGCTGAAAACAGAAGCCCCTGTATCTGCAGGACTGCATTCAGCTGCCGGCTGGTCATGCCGGCCGCCTGCAGGATTCCATATTCCTGCTTTTTTGTCACAATACTCATAATCATCGTATTTGCAAGATTCATAAACCCAATCATGCCAATCACTGCTAAAAACAGGTAACAGACAACCTTTATCATTCTGACACCAAGTTCCGACCGGTCCAGCACATCCGAAAATACCGTAAGCTCCACATGCTCCACGCCTTGCAGAAGCTGTTCCAGTTCGGTGCGCACGACTGCTGCATCTTCTTCCCTGCAGTCCACCCAGAGCATGCCCGGCGAATCTCCCTGCAGATTCAGCTTCCTGTACATATCCTCCGTAATCACCCACGAAGCACTGCTGCTTCCAAATGCTCCGGCCAGTGTCCCTGTCATAGAAACGCTGGAAGTCCCGTTTTGCAGTTCCATGGAAATATCCTGGCCCGTCACATACCCGTAATCTTCCATAAAATGCGACCAGCCGTAATAAACCGTATTCTGTTCCAGACTGTCTTCATATTCCAGTCTCCCCATGCAGGACGGCCCCTGTTTTTTCTTTTCAAAATCAGCTTCCGTTAAGACTTCTGCCACCTCCTGGCTGCCATTTATGTCCGCCAGCAGGATATTCCTCGTCCACACCCCGGTAACGCCGTCCACTTCCTGAATCTTTTTTATGATTTCGTCATTCAGTGGATTATCCTTTAACACAGCATCCAGATTGTTTTCCGGGTACGCTTCGTCCCCGATGGAATAATCCAGTTCAATCAGGAACTGCCCTTTTTCCACATAATTCCTGGCATCATATCCGGGGTCCATATTGCCTGCACAGTTTGCCAGCACAACAAACAGGACACAGGAGAGCCCCATTGTCAGTATCGTCCTGACCGTCCGCTTCCGGTCAGCCGCAATGCTGGCTGCGGCCAGCGACCAGACGGACAGATTTTTCCTGCCCTTTCGGATGCCTGCATTTCTGGTTCCGGTGCTTTCCATATAGCGCAGGGCATCTGCCGGAGAAATAGAGCTTACGATTTTCATCGGCCTGTGCAGGGCCAGCAGCATGGTAAGAAACGCCATCCCCGCTGCCAGCAGCAGGCAGGGCAGGGAAAAAAGACGGACCTGCTCCATTTTCCCATCCACTTGGACGGACTGTTTCATCAGCCACTGAAAGCCTGCCCACGCCGTGCCATATCCTGCAAGAATGCCTGGCGGAATACTGCATGCAGCCAGAAACATGCCCTCATCAAAAATCAGCTTTTTCATCTGTTTCTTCGTTGCGCCAAGTGCACGGATTTTTCCATACTCGCGGATATTCTGCACAATGCCGACCTGAAAAATATTATAGATGACAGCCACCGAAAACAGGATAATTCCAAGCGCCGTCACCCCGCATACGAACAGGGTTTCTGTCCCCGGATTCAGCGTATACAGCAGATACATGGTGTTTATGGAAACATTTTGTTTTGAAATCCCGCAGTCTGCTGCAATTGCTTCTATAACCTCCTGCGCACTGTCGTAAGTAATCGGCACATCCTCAGAAAGCCGGAAAGATACGGTATACTGCCAGTCATCCTCCGCAATCTGCGCGTGGTAAAACGCCTCGGACACATATGCGGAAAACACTGTCTGCGGCACGCCTGTATCAGGCACTTCCATAAACCCGCTGACAACAAATTCCACCGGCTCAAATCCATGTTTTAAATCTGCACGGTACGGAAACGTCACGGAATCCCCGATTTGAACATCCCCATATCCGATAACCTCAAAAAATTCCCGCTGGGCTAAAATCTCATTTTCCTTTTCCGGGAAGCTTCCCTCGGACAGCAGGGATGCCAGGTTTGACATTTCCCGGTAATTTGCATCCGACATAAACAGCCCGTAAACCCCTTCAACATCTGCCATTCCGGCGGAAGCCGTCACTCCGGTCAGTGAAAATTCTCCATGCCGCTTCATTTCCTCAAGCTGCTTTGGCTTTACAGACCGGAAAATGCCATAATCGCTCCCATATTTCCCGGCTGCATTTTCTTTTTCCATATGAATAAGTCCATAAGCTGACGTGCTGATAACGGTCAGCAGCACCGCAGACAGAAAAACGGCCAGCATAATGAGAATGCTTCTTGTTTTATTTTTCTTATTATTGCTCCACGCAACCATCGTAATTGTATTCATGCAAAATTCACCACCCGTCCGTCTTCCATGACCATAATCCGGTCAGCTGTCTGTGCAATTTCTTCATCATGCGTAATCATGACAACCGTCTGCCCATACTTTTTCGCAGACATTTTCAGCAATGCAATGACTTCCCCGCTCGAACGCGAGTCCAGGTTTCCGGTCGGCTCATCCGCAAACACAATATCCGGCTTTGTGGCAAGTGCCCTTGCAATGGCCGCCCTCTGCTGCTGTCCGCCGGAAAGTGCATTGGGCAGATGGTGAATCCGGTTTTCCATGCCAAGCGTTGCAATCAGGTCTTTGATATACGCTTCATCCACCCGCTGCTTATCCAGCCCCAGTGGAAGCACAATATTTTCCCAGACATTAATCGACGATACCAGGTTATATGCCTGGAATACAAAGCCGATTTTTCTCCTGCGAAACACAGCCAGTTCTTCTTCCTTCATCTGAAAAATATCTTTTCCCCTTATGAATACACTGCCAGATGTCGGCGTGTCCAGCCCGCCGAGCAGGTGCAGCAGCGTGCTTTTGCCCGAGCCCGACTTCCCGACAATCGCTGTAAATTCTCCCTGCGCGATGGCAAGGCTGATACCGTCAACGGCTTTCACCTGATTCTCGCCCGTGCCATAATACTTGCATAAATGATTCGTCTGTAATACTGCATGCATAATCCATACTTCCTTTCTTTCCAATACAGCTGGCACAGCACCCTGCTGTGCTCCTCTTTTTCATATCTTATCATGCCTGCCTTACAGTCTGCTTGCAAATCCTGTGAAAAACACTTACAGTTTTGTAAGAATTACAGCGCAAGGGGAATCTGGATTACAAAGATGCTTCCCGGAAATTTAATCTTTTGCGAAGCCGCATCCGGATGCCCCTGTTTGACGATGACCGTTCCGTGATGCCCGTTTATAATCTCGCGCACCAGATACAGCCCGACTCCCGAGCCTGGCTGCCCGTGCACCCATCTGCTGCTGCCACGGTAAAAACGGCGGAACACCTTGTGGCAGTCCTCGCCCGGTATGCCGATGCCCTGGTCTGCTATCTCTATGCGCACAAAACGGATGCCTTTGTGAATTCCGATACGGATTTCGCTGCCGCAGGGACTATATTTTACCGCATTATCCAGTACATTTACCAGTGCCTCGCACAGCCATTTTTCGTCCTGCATCACTGCCAGCTGTTCTGTCTGAGGTTCAAAATCCGTTTCCAGCCCTATCTGTTTCTCCGAAGCTTTCGGATAAATCCGGTTTACCGCTGCAATCACGGTATCAAACAGCAGGCTCTTTTTCCGTGCAATCTGAATCAGCCCGGATTCCAGCCGGGAAATCTGCAGCAGCGAATCCAGCAGCCCCTTTAAGCCTTCCAGCTCATTCCGGCACCGCCCGTAAAATTCCATCCGCTCCGCTGCCAGCAGCTGCGGGTCTTCCAGTATTGTAAAACAGGTGTCCAGCGCGGCAACCGGGGTCTTTAACTGATGCGAAATATCGGTGACCATGCTCTTTGTCTTTTCTTTTTCCAGATAAGCTTTTTCCTGTACCTGCAGCAGATACTGTGCCGCCCGCTCCAGCTGGTCATTCAAAAAGCCCGCTTCCGTTTCCAGTCCTTCCAGCGCTGGCGGAAGAACCGGCCGGCTGCAAGGGGTGTATCTGGCAGCTGGCGTTTCCTGCACGGGCCAGGGTGTTGTTTTCTGCACGAGCCGGGCTTTGTGTTCTGGATTCTGCCCGCAGCCTGAAAACTGTGCATGCTCCCAAAACTCTGCCAGATATCTGCTCAGGCTGCTTAAATATGCTTCCAGCTGTGCATGCCTGCTCCTTTGCCGCCAGTATGAGACAGCCAGAAATATTACAAGAACCAGGCCGGAGCCAGCAGCCATGGCCATGCACTGCCTGGTATACATCACATAATACCTGTTCTGAACACTGTGCTCCAGTCCATACGGCTTTACAAATTCCATCCGATGCTCCTGTTCGGCTTTTATAATGCTGACAGCTGCATCCAGCCTGTTATCCTCATCGGATGCTGCCATCTGCTCTAACAGATGCATTTTATCCTGATAATTCTGATAGCAGGCTGCGTCAAACCATATGTTAAATACAATAACCGCCATGCTGAAAAACACCGGCCCTAAATATTTTCTGAAAAACCGATGATATTTTTTTATTCCCTGAATATTTTCCATTGCCTTCTTTTCCCTGTATTCTGAATCTGCTTTTTGTTGTTTTTCCTCACGTGATATGCGATATCTTATCACTTTATCTGGCAATTCTCAAAGTAAACAATAATTATTTTGGCACAGCTGTTTTCATCACTGGCTATTTTTATTTCTTAGTGCAAACAATGATTGTATTGGCACAGCTGCTTTCATCACTGATTATTCCTATAATATAATTCTGCAAATATTATAACCCATCTGCGGCTGCACCACCCAGCTTTGTGTTTAGTTCATTTCTTTTATCGTCTTTTCTGCACATACTCATCACATTTTGCTGTTTAACAGCCCAATGCTTTTTCCTGCCTGTTCCCTCTGTTCCATGCCAGCTGTCCCCTCTCCGGCCTGTGGTAACTGACATATGATTTCGGAATGGAATAAATTTCAGAAATATATTTTGAATGCATAATCTGATTTGAATTTAAGATACCAGCTGCCAGCATCGTCCCAGACTTTCCGTCAGCTGCAAAATAAGCTTTAGAGCATATTTGAAAAATCATTTCCACAATCTGGATTCTCCACAAACCGGGAAATACACCTGGCGAAAAGAATTTTTCAAACATGCTTTAGAATATAAAAAAACTATATTTAAGAAAAGCATTAGAATCAGGTCTGTTTTTCTTTTGTACAATAAACCATTTTCCGGCGAACCGTATAACAGTTCACAGCATCAGAAACGGTCTTTTCTTTCGTAGCGATGTATGATTTTATCTTTCGTAAAAGCTGGCTTTCCTGAAACCGCCCGAACAGCAGCCGCAGGAAAAGCTTTATCTGACGTAAAACTGTGAAATTATGTAAAAACCTGTTGGCCTAACCCTGATTCCAATGCCCTCTTAGTAAATTATAACATAAATTGTACTAAATGGAAGCATAAATTTGAAAAAAATGCAGAAATTTGTCGAATGCAGGGAACAGTAACGAACAGAGTACAAAGGCTCCAGAAACATTCTGTTCCTGAAGCCTTTTCCTATCGCTTATCTATCCAGCAAATGCCTGTTATCAGCACACACCCTGTGCCAGCATCGCTTCTGCCACTTTTTCAAATCCGGCAATATTAGCACCAGCCACATAATCGCCTTCCATGCCGTATTTCTTAGCTGCATTGTCAATATTGTGATAAATATTCACCATAATCTGCTGAAGCTTGGAATCTACTTCTTCAAACGTCCAGCTCAGTCTTTCAGAATTCTGTGTCATTTCCAGTGCGGAAGTAGCCACGCCGCCTGCATTTGCAGCCTTGCCGCCGATAAACCAGACACCATTCTCCTGCAAATACTTCGTTGCATCAATGGTTGTCGGCATGTTTGCACCTTCACAGACAGCCTTGCAGCCGTTTGCCACTAACTGCTTCGCATCGTCAATCAGAAGCTCATTCTGTGTTGCACATGGCAGGGCAATATCGCATTTTACCTGCCATACGCCGCGTCCTTCATGGTATTCAGCGCTCTTTCTGGCTGCTGCATACTCGGTCAGGCGCGCACGCTTTACTTCTTTTACTTCTTTTAATAATGCAACATCGATTCCTTCCGGGTCATAAATCCAGCCAGTCGAATCCGAACAGGTCACAACCTTTGCACCCATCTGCTGTGCCTTCTGTGCCGCATAAATCGCAACATTTCCTGCACCTGATACAGCAACGGTTTTGCCTTCCATGGATTCGCCATGGCATTTCATCAGTTCTTCGGTAATATATAACAAGCCATAGCCCGTTGCTTCTGTACGTGCCAGGGAACCGCCATAGGTCAGGCCCTTTCCTGTCAGGACGCCTTCATAGGTACCGCGGATTTTTTTGTACTGTCCAAACATGTACCCGATTTCCCTTGCGCCTGTTCCGATATCACCAGCCGGAACATCCACATCCGCCCCGATATATTTGCATAACTCTGTCATAAAGCTCTGGCAGAATGCCATTACTTCACGGTCAGATTTGCCTTTCGGGTCAAAATCGCAGCCACCCTTGCCGCCGCCAATCGGAAGCCCTGTCAGGGAATTTTTGAAAATCTGCTCAAACCCTAAGAACTTAATAATGCCAAGGTTTACAGACGGATGCAGCCTCAGTCCGCCCTTGTACGGCCCAATCGCATTGTTAAACTGTACCCTGTAGCCTGTATTTACCTGAACCTGTCCTTTATCATCTACCCACGGCACGCGGAATTTAAACTGCCTGTCCGGCTCTGTCAGTCTTTCTAATAATGCTTCTCTCTTGTAAAGCTCCTCGTTTGCTTCAATTACCGGCCTTAATGATTCCAATACTTCCCCGGCAGCCTGTAAAAACTCTGGCTCAGATGCATTTTTTTCCTTCACCCTTGCAAGTACATCATCAACGTAACTCATTTGGCAATCTCCTTTTCTTCATATTATTTGTCTCTTATCCCTTATTTTATTATGAAATGGCAGATACTGCAAGATATTTTTGCGTTTGGGGTGAAATTCCTTATTTTATTAAGTCTGCTGTGTATTACCTCTATTCTGCCATCCATACAGATAAAATCCAGGCCTCAAGAATATTTTTGCGTATGTCCTCATTCAGGTTATCAAAAAATATCTCTTTTTCCCCGGAACGGATTCCTCTTTTTCCACTGACAAAGTCAAACAGTTCTTTCCAAAAGAAAGGCTTCAGTATGATTCGGTCATAACACGGACGAATACATGTAATTGCATATGGAAAACGATTTTCATTTAACAGATGTATTGCACTTTCCATCATTCTTTCATTTATTCTAGGATATTCAGTTTCTTCCCACTCTGCTTCTTTCCTATCAATAATAAACTTCCACTGTTCAAGCCGCTGCCAGCGATAATAATCATTGATTCTTTTCAAAAAACTCACCTCTCTGGCACATTACCATACGAGATGAGTTTTATTTTGTCAAAACCTGAAAATGAAAGAAAACCTCTTACCGCATAATGCGTTCTCCAATATTGGCAAGCTCTGGATAGCATTTTTCCTTTGCCATACCAAATGTTTTGACCCATTTTGCAATTTCTTTCCTGTATGCCTCTTTGATAATTACCTTGTACAAAAACGGGCACGTGTCTTCATTTTTCTGGTATTCTTTCAAATATTCTTTTTGAATATATTCCAAGTCTACATGATTAAATTCATTTTTATTGTCTGGTCCTGTATAAATATTATATGCAAGAAAATTGCCGCTCTGAGCACGTATACGGTTATTCAGCCTTGACACATACACTGCCATAGGCATATAGTATTTCCATTTCCCTTTTGCTTCAGTATAATTGCCACCTGTCTGGTATTTGTTATTTCCCAGCAAAAACATAAAATAAGAATCCTTATGATAAGATACCGATATATTTGGTATAACTTCTGTACATGTGTTTTCTAAAATCATTTTCTCAATTTCAGTCTTATTATCCCTTTTCTTCCTATTCTGCAAAAGCATTTTATTTCTTGCGTAATTATATAGTTCCGGACTGAAAAGGTATAATGCCGCATCCCCTTTTTTTACAGGCACTTTTTCATCAAGAAACCCTTCCAGTGCAAAATAAAGCGCTGACATCGCATCTTCTGTCCAGTCTAAAAAATTAGTCGGTGTAGAATAATGCTGCATCAAAGCAATATAATCTGCGTCTGTATAGGCTCCATAATCAATTGCCTCCACAGAACCATCTGTCCGAAATTTAAATTCTTCATATTCCTGCCTAAGGTAAGCATCGATAAAAAATTCATCATGATTCTTTTTCTCCATTTTTTTATCTTTATACTTTCTCATAATATTGGGTATCAGCTTATATTCCACCATCTCATGTCCCCGATACCATATCGGATGCTCTCCCCTGCCTAAAATTCTATCATTGGCTAAATTTAGCTGGTCTGCAATTACCGTAATAATATCTGCTGCCTGACCTGCCCTGTCAGCATAGTATTCCCACCGAACCGCTATATCTTTTAATCTGGCTTGCTTTTTCTTAAAGTTGCAGTTAAAACTATCTAGTATATAGTAAATTAAGTTGTGAACAGTTAAGAAATATGGTATAATTAGGGA
>CAJTSV010000122.1 GCA_910579075.1 uncultured Eubacterium sp. | reverse complement strand
TTGCCGAGGCTGCAGGGAAAGCGGTTCTTCTGCTGGACGGGTTTGACGAACTGTGCATCCGCCAGCTGAAAATCAAAATCACCAATTGCCGACATATTTCCCCATGGAAGATACCTCTCTCCTTCCAGAAAAAAAATAAAGGAATTCAATCCTAAGGAAAAAAAAATCAAAATGTAAAAAGTACTAAGAGCTGCCTTCCCACTTTGTACAGAAATTATGAGAGGAACTGCACACAATGGCAGGCAGCATAAATATAAAATGGCAGCATCAGGATTTTTTAGTAATACATAAAAATAAACGACAAGATATCCCATAATAATAGCGACCACTGAACCGTTTGATTTCATTCTTAAAGTCATCTTGCTTACCTCATGAAATGAGGGAACGCACAATATAAATCCTGTTTTTCAACTTCCTAGCCAGGCTGATTTTTTCAGCATATCCTTGCAGCGTCCAATCCTCAATAACTCCTCTTTTCTCCAAATCTATTGTAATATTATTATCTTTCAGTATCTTTCTCACACTGCATCCAACCCACTTTCCCCGATGTATGGCTCCGCCTCGGACTACATCATATAAAAAAACATCTTCTCTGCCAGGAAGCCGGCAGTAAAATTTTTTCCGGCTCTTTCTTACATAATAATGCCCATACGCTTCCCAAATCCATGGATTCTGCCAGTTTCTTGTAAAAAAAATCAAATCTTTTCTTCTCCAAAGAGCGGGTACACAGCATAAAATATATCTTTCATTATTATTTCTTCTTACAAATCCTGGATATTCTTCCCTATCGCCTACGTTATTCTCGTAGAAATGTTTACCAACAGGAAGAAATGAGATACAGGAAATTTCTGAATCGTTTCGCATATATCCAAGGCATTGCTCTATAATATCCGACCTGACATCCCCTTGCAAAAAGAAATCTTCCAGCATCACTAAAACAAATTCCGTTGAAATATTTTCCAGTGCGCCTTTGAGTCTGCCACCCCATTCGTGATTCCCCTCGTAATTCAATGTATGAACTTCAAACTCTGGAACATCACATTTTTTGTGTTCAGTATTTAGGTAAACAGGCATGCACAAGTCACTCCACCGTCTATGCAGAATCCTGAAAAAAGGCTTCCATGTATCGGAATACGCATCACAACTGTTTATCAAAAGTGAACAGTCACTTTCTATACATTTCAAATCATTTCATCCTCCCTTTTTTCATTCTTGTATACCAGATAATCAACAACAACTTGTTTACCTGATTCTTCGCGTCGTAGTCATCCTGTTTAGGCCTTTCATAGCCAGACTGTGTAATCTGTCCTCTTTATTTGTAAATATACATCTGTTGTTTTTCTCCATATGTATTATTCTCAAACCCTGCCAGCACTCTTGCATTTTATTACTTTGTAATCAGACAAAATCTGCCTGACCCGGTCAGCAGCTTCATTTTTTCCTTCTTTCACTGCTTTATATCCAGCTATGGCAATTTTTTCACGTTCGGCATCGTTTTCCAGATAATACTTGACTTTCTTTACAAAATCATCTTTATCCTTATACAAAACTGCTTCGGTTCCGTCCTGAAACATTGCCGACAAATCCTTGTTATATGGAGCAATCATCAGCGTCTTAACAATGGGTATTTCATAACAGCGCCTTGTATAAGTATCACTGTTTATACTTGATAAAAAAACCAGGGCAATCTTGCATTTATTTAATATCAGATTGTATTTATCCATATCACTTGGCAGTATTGTAATAAAAGGGCTGCCGCTTTCAAAATCTGACCAGTGATTACTCAGCCCAACTTTGATTCCCGCATCCAAAAGTGCGCGAATATACTCATCCCGATTATCATTTTCCCGGTGCCCAATAAAAACCACATCCGGCACATCCATTTGAATCCGGCTGTCTTCTATATAATAATTTCTGGATTCTATATAATAGGGCATCAGAAGCCTTACCTTTTTTGCACCCCAGTGATAATATCTTTTAACATTTACAGGCCGATAGGAATACACAATATCTGCATGCATTACACTGTTTCTGACATTCTTCCAATAGAACTTCCGAAAGCTGTTTGAAAAAGGGTCATCGTTACAATACACCGCCACATAGCATCCCATCATTTTCATGCGTTTCACTGTTGATTCAAAAATTAACACAGCTGAATACAAAAAAACCAGGTCTGCTTTTTCCTTTTTGCATTTTTTTATCAGTTTCCTGTTCACAGCATACACATCCGGCCCTGTTCGAAAATGAAATTCCACCTTTTGCAGCACATTTCCCTGGACTTCTCTCAAATTCATTTTCCCATAATGATAAAATGCTGCCTGTACCTGTTCCATTTTGCATGCAGCCTCGTAAAATGCCCTGGCATAAATATTATATGTATCATCTCCAACAATTAACAGCTTCACCATTCCTATTTCCCTTCTAAATATAACCGACTATTTTCCATAATGTGTCTGAATGCCTCTGCAGATGAATACCTTTTTCCTATTATCTGAATGTCTTACCTGCCTTTTGACTTACAACCTGGGCGTATGTCCCAATACTTTTTTCATCAGACGGATTCCTTCCTGGCATCTTTTTGTTCCAAACAACAACAATGCATAATAATAAATTTTGAAATATAAAGAATCTGCCATTCCCAATTTTTTTATTTCACATGCATACTGTTTAAATACTTTTTTTCCAGCATCCCGAAATTCAAACAGAAAGCCATATGAATATTTCGCATATGATTTTATCACCCTGTCTGTTATAGCAGCCTGATGCGTTCTGTCAAATTCCTGTGTTAAAATCCGAACCTGTCTTAAAAAGTTCACAGCATTGGAACTAGTATTTCTTCCTGACTCATATAAGCCCCTTTCGGCATTGCTGCTGCCAAAAAAAGGAACACCTCCCTCGATTGACTTTGTGATTGGAATATCGCAGTATGCAGACAGATATTTTAAGCATATACAGGACACAATATACAGCTGAAACAGCAACGTTCCATCAAACTTCTCCATATCATATTCCCGAAAGCACTGTTTTTGAAATGTAAACCCGGAAATAAAGACACTTCTTCGAAAAAGCTCCACTACAGCATCCTGTCCTGGTCGGAACATTCTGTTGGCCGGATAATACCTGTGGTCTTCAATTCTACCATCCTTATTTTCAGAATAATATCTTCTTAAAACATATCCTGTTTTAGAATTTCCCTTTAAAAAATCAATATATGAATCCAAGGAATTTCTGACAAATACATCATCATCTCCCATAAACAGAATCCATTTTCCATTTGCACGTTTTGCTGTCTGACGAATATTTTTATCATATCCATAATTTGTTTCATTTTCATAATAGCATACCTTATAATCTGTCTTATTCTGATATGCCTGAACCATCTGTTGAATTTCTTCTCGTCTGGGTGACATATCTTCACTGATTACAATCTCAATTTCATCTGTACAGCTGACATCTATGGAATTCAGCAGTCTTTTTAATTCGTATGGCCTGTTATAAGCTGGAATACAAATGGATAAAAAAATTTCATTTTGATTCCAGCTATTTTTTTGTTTTGGCAATCCTTTTTGTTTCTTCTCAGCCATTTATGTCCCTTTCTGGCATCTTATACCCCCTTGATAGAATGAATGTTTTTCTTCTGTAAAGCTGCAAAATATGAAATCTTTTCTATTACAGATTCCATGCTCTCTTTTCGCTGTCATTTTCAGTCCCAGACATATAAACCGTTATCATTCGTCTTACAAATGCATCCCGGGAAATTTTCTGCCTGATATCCTTCAGGCAGACAGGCATTTCCACACCTTTCCTGACATACCTCTCCAGTTCCTCAAGATTTCCTTTTCTGCAAACGGCACCATACATGCCAGCACTTTCCCCGCTCCCTCCTGCATCATATGTAATGACGGGCGTACCACATGCAATCGCTTCCAGATTGGTTGTCGGATAAGTATCTTCATACACCGGATTGAGAAATACATCCGCCATAGTATAAAACTGTGCCAGTTCTCTGCAGCTGTCAGTTTCTGGTAATGTAATGATACTTTCCGGTAACCGTTTCCTTTGTTTTTTTGATAGTCCAATAAGTATAATCTGGAAGGAACGTTCCAGTTTATAACTAAGCGCAGCAATGTCATCCAGTCCTTTCCGCTTTTCCCACTTAGAAGCCACGCCAAGTATCACCTTTTTCCCCTGTAAATGATACCGCTTGCGTAAATCATTGTCTGCTGGCTGAAATACATCTGTATCGATGCCATTATGGATAACTGTAACCGGATATCTGCCCAGATAAGATTTCTGAACCAATCCTGCCAGCCAGTATGATGGCGTAACAATCCTGACATTGGATATTCCCGTAAACAATTTGCGCTTTGCCTCATAATTTTTTCTGGAAGCATCTGCAAACCAGCTGCCCGGATATTCTGTTTTTACAGGACAGTGATGGCATCCGCCCTGCCACCTGTCACAGCCTGTATAATCAAAATGTACACAATGCCCGGTAAATGCCCAGCAGTCATGCAGAGTCCAAATTATTTTCTTACCGCAGGTTCTCAGATACCGGAACAATACACCCACGTGAATATAATAGCCATGGATATTATGAAGATGAATGACATCCGGATTAAAACACTTTACCCATCGGATAAACTGCTCCGTTGCCTTCCTGCTTCCAAATCCTGCACCGTCATAAAAACGCGCCTGCAAAGCATGCAGCCCAGTATCAAAATTATTTCCTATGCGTACCGCATATTTCTGATATTCCGCTGGTACGTTCCCGCGCCCGTAAGCAATTTTTACTTCATGCCCCTGCTTTTCTAATTCTTCTGCCAAGTCTGTACAAATCCGTCCTGTACTGCGGATTCCGCAGACAACATTAATCATCAATACTTTCATTTTCCTGTTCCAGCACCCGGCTGATTCTCTGTTCCATTTCATCCATAAGAACTGTCCCATCTGTTCGAATCAGCCGCTTTTTTATCCTTCCTAAAAAACCTGCACATTTTATCCATCAGCATTTTTTTATTAAAATACTTCTCAAAATATCTCGCTGCATTTTCTCCCATTCCTTTCAGATTCTCCTTCATTAAATGACAGATTGCTGCAGCACAGGCTCTGCTATTTCCTATTTCCACGCAAATACCGCATCCTGCTTCCTCAATTACCTTCTGCGTTTCACCTTTTGCAGCTGCCAGTACTGGCATGCCGCAAGCCATATAAGACTGCAGTTTTGCAGGAATTGTCAGTTCAAACAGTTTCGTTTCCTTAAATGAGAGAAATGCTACATCACACACTGCTAATATTTCTGGAATTATTTCCGCAGGCTGTTTCGGAATCATAATAAACATATTTTGAATGCCAAGCTTTTCCACTTCATCTTCAAGCTCCTTCTGATAACGCCCTTCCCCGACTATAATAAACCGCACATCCCTGTTTCCAAAATGGCCTGCTGCTTTTGCTCTTTCCAATTTATTTTTCAAAACCCAGGCTGTCTTTGGTAATATATCTAATCCCTGTGCATATCCGATGGCCCCAGTAAAAACAATCTTAAATGAATCATCATCCGGTATTTTATTTACGGGACTGCTGCCATGTTTTTTTGCTATTTCATATACTTTTGCCCTGTCCAACGGCCGGTAAAATTCTTCTGCATATTGTGGCCAGTATAAAATTTTATTCCTTGCAACGGGCACTTTGCGGCCAGCAACCGCTTCTGCAAAACCAGGACTGGTTACAAAAATCTTTTTAGAATTTTTATAAATATAATCTGCCATACGGTTAATTGGCTCAATAACAGCTTTATTATGGATTCCCATGACTGCTTCTATATTTTCCGGCCATAAATCCTGAACATAAAGATAATGAGGTATTCTGTTTTTCTTTGCATACCAGACACCAATCAGTGCCTGTGTCATTGGCGATACTTCAAATGTGAATACATAATCAGCCTTTATGTCATTTTTGATATTCCAGATAAAACCAGCTGCAGCAAAAGAAATATAGTTTGCCGCCAGGCCAGCAGTACTTTTACCACGAGGGATAAGCGGAATACGAATAATTTTTATTCCATTCCAGTATTCTTTTCGCCGGTGTTTATAATCATACCCATCGTAAAATTTTCCTGCCGGATAATTCGGAATCCCTGTAAGGACTGTAATTTTATACCCCCTCTTTACCCATTCTTCTGCCATGTCGTTGATGCGAAACGTTTCTGGATAAAAATATTGGGAAACAATTAAAATGTGCGTTCTGCTTATCTCTTTCATCTGTACTGCACCTCAGCCTTCACTTTTTCTCCAGCAGCTCAATCCCAAGATAAATCACCGTCTTACGGTTCATAAATTCCACCTCAACCTCTGCCACCCTCTTATGCAGATGAATTTTCTTAATCATTCCATCCATATCTTTCAGCGGCCCAGACACAACCCGGACTCCGCTTCCTTCATCCACACGCACCTGCGAAAGAGACACTTCATGTCTTTCCATCTCTGCCTGGCCAGTCCCGCTGCCATTTTGCCCCATAAGCCTTTCCAGCCATTCAGCATCCCGGTCTTTCAGCTGCGCAAAATATTCATCTTCTTTTCCAAGCAGCTTTGTAAGCATCGGTACTTTCTGCAGCTCCATATACAATTTTCTGATATCCCCGGTCGTAATAAAGACATATCCCGGAAGCAGTTTTTCATGTATGTCTTTCCAGATTCCATGGAATTTTTTCCGCATATGCCTTGTCGGATGAAAACACTCTCCAAACAATTCTTCCGAAAGAATCTTAGAAATTTGTGTTTCCGTCTTCGTTTCCGTTCCCGGCGCTACCTGTAATACATAGTACATATCATCTCTCCTGTCAGTAAACGGCGCATAAAAGAGGACTGTTAGAAGTATTTAAAAGCAAAATAATACACACCCCTCTGAAAAGTTATCAGGGTGTGTACCAGAGCGTATTTGAAAAATGCTTTTCGCGCGATGTACTCCACAAAGCAGCAAGTGCAGATTGCGGAAATGATTTTTCAAATACGCGTAAATATCACGAGTGCCCCATCCAGATTCAGGCATGCTTCGCCACCCACGCCTGGCGGCACGGTTCCTTTCATGCTGTGTCATGCCCGAAAAGCCCAGGTGCCCATGCTGCAAGGACTTTTTTAAGCAGTCTTGTCCGTTTTCTGATTGCTGTTTTCATTCCATTCATTCTGATTCAGGAACTGCACTTATTTCCTTACCTGGCATCGAAAAGCACAGCCCCCATAACATCAATATCATTCTCGCAGTAAAATTCCATGGCGTGATTTACCATCGGATAAGTCGTTTCTCCAATACTGCATACCAGAAGCACAGTTCCGGCTTCTTCCAGCATATTCCACTGAGAAATATCACTGTCAGGTTCTTTTCCTATTACAGCATGAATGCCCCAGTCCTGAAACTGCTGTAATATATGTTCCAAAACGGCCTGTTCTTTTGTTCCGGCTGAAAACTCGGCAGCCAGGCAGAGCTTTTCAATGCCCTGTTTTTTACAGGCAAGCCTGATACGCCCCAGCGTCTGTTCCAGGCGGTTCCCGGCTTTATCCTGTCCTGTTTTCCCTGCTGTCTTTCTGGCAGACACACTTCCATAAAGCGGAACATTATAATATGACTGGAATTCACTTTCACTTCTTACCGTATTACGCATCAGGTACAGGCATACAAATATACAGCCGTATGCAAAAATACCTGAACACAATCCAAGGACAATGTATTTTAAAACAGATGATGTATCAGATCCTGCTATCATCTCTGCTTTTTCTTCTGTTTCTATGCCGCAATCTTTTGCATAAGCTATTTTCTGCATTTCACTCATGGCATCTGTCATTGCCTTCAAATTGTCTCTGCCTGCTTTCAGAAGGCTTCTCTTTTCACGCTGCTGTGCCAAAAGGGTATTATCAGCCCTTGTTCTGTTTATCTCATTCAATAATATCAGTTCGTGGCTGCCGCAATTCTTTTTCACGAAAGAAGCATATTTCTCCATTTCCTTTTGCACCGCATCCGCGAGCTGCTGTGTCATTTCTTTATCTTTCCCTGACACTTCCACATACAAAATCTTCTCTGTTTTCCAGTCCTGCAAACTGTCCGTGATAATCTCATTCTGTCTGTCCGCTGCCTGCCAGGCCGTAATCAGCTCTGCCAGATAAACTGCCTGTGTTTTTCGAAACGGCTCATTTGATTTTTGTACAGCCTCTGCCGCCTGGCCATATAGTAAAAAAGCAGTATAGCTTTCCACGGCCTTTGGCAGTGTATGAATGTCTGCTTCCTGAATGCAATACTGTAAAAGCACACTTTCCCTGTGATATGCGTCTGTCTGCATTAGAACAGAGTTTTCCACATATTCCTCAATGGCATCGTTTTCTTTCTTTAACTGCACTGCCTCTGCCACGTTCCAGCTTTCTTCTTCGGTCAGCTCTGCTTCTTCGGTCACTGTTTCTTCCGGCATATCAGCATTTCGATTTTTCAGATACCCGAAGCTGCCCAGAAGAATCATCCCCGCCAGTGCACATACTGCAATCTGCTTCCATTTCAAGAAAAAACTTGTCAGCAGGCCGGCCAGGTCTATTTCTAATTCTCCCGTCTTTCTGTAATTATCTGTTCTGTCCATTCTAAATAATCTCCTGTATTTTTTATAAAAAACATGCTCACATCACTGCCGGAAATTTCCGTATAAGCAGTCATAACAGTACTCATAAATTTCATTGTATTTGAAAATTTTCCTGCTTATCAATACCAGCACTTTGAATCAGGCTTTTCCCATAATTTCTGCTACCGATTTCATGATGCTGATATACACGTCATAGCTTTCTTTTTTCTCAGCAGTATTGTTCCACACTGTTTCTAATGTATGAGACGGGCTTGGAATTCCCATCAGCAGTTCTCCCGCATCTGCTTCCAGGATTATGCATATATTCGCAAATGTCTCCAGGCTCATGCGGCGTGTGCCCCGTTCAATATGGCCCATAAACGAAATACAGATACCGCACTCCTTTGCAAGCTCGTCCTGTGACATGCCTTTTTCTTTTCTTGCTTTCCGAATCCTCACCCCGATACTGGCATAGTCTAATTCCCGCATATGTTCCTCCGGTTTTCCTGGATGTAAAAGAGAGTGTATGTACCTGATTTTTATTTCCAGATTCTGTGTTGCTGCTGTCAGGTAACATTCTCTAATAAATTGTTATGTCAAATATCAAGCTGAAAATCTCCGTAAACCCTTTATTTAAGCGGGCTGAGAGGAAATTCAGTGTAAATGCAAAAATGCCTGTTTTGTTACAATTATTATTCTCAATCAAGTTCTTATAAACTATATCTGAAAATTATTTCACTCTAAAAATTGTACAAAATAAACAAAAAATCCCAATAAAATGTTGAAAAATAAACACTGAATATAGAAAAACTGCCAAATTTATCTTAAGAGTTGTAAAATAAACAGAATTGATATAGAATACTATCAGATAACAATTTATTAGAAATTGTTATGTATCAGCATTTGATTATCTTATTTTTGAATCAGGAATCCTTCTATCCTCGTCTGATAAAAGGATTTTGTAAGTTTCTTTTCTATCCATAAGATGAACCCCTTTTTGCAGCACGCATCCTTATACGATGTCATAAGTCTTTGTTTTATGCCCACCTTACCCATGGATTCCTGCATGACTGCCTGATTTGTATGAGCAAGGGGGGGAGAACTGCGTAGAACTGCTGAAATAACCGGGAGTGCTGCAACATAAGGGTAAAAATGCACGGTTAATTCTTCCGATAATAGTAAAATTGAAATACGGGAAATGACTTTTCTGGTGTTTCATGATAAAATGAAGTAAAAGACAGGGTTTTCAAAAAAATCCGCTAATTCGCTTTGTTTGGCTTCTACTGTAAGTGATACCGGACGAATCCAATATTTCATTATGCGGTCTTATTCTTTCCCCGCTTCCTTTTCAGAATAAACATCCGCAAGTGCTTGATATGGTCCCGCATCCCCTGCTGCTCCTATTTTCTCTTCATATCGACCCAGCCATACTTCCGCATTTCTTCCCGAAATGCACTTCTTCGCGGATACGCATCCTTATACGATGTCATAAGCCTCTGTTTTGCGCCCGGCTCTCCCATGGATTCCCGCACTTCGCCCAAAGCGGCAATATACGCTGCGCATTCCCCGTAATAGTTTCTGCGGTTTGCATCCATAATTCCCGCCGTCCGTTTTTCCAGCAATGCTGTAATTCTTTTTATAGCACGGTTCCTTATATCAGCTGGCATTGGCACTATAGACTTCCATTGTAAAAACAGCTGGCAAAACAGATTATTTTCTCCTATTCCCTCAAGTCCGCAGGTACCATTTCGATATTCTTCTGAGGAAAATCTCATTGCACTTTTTGCCATCTCTGCCATAGCGGCAATCCCCTTACCGTTCCATGGCCCCTCATAAAGACATAACAGAAACAGGGCAATTCCCTGTTTCATGAAAGTTCCCGTCCAACCCAGTGCTTCAGATTTATGCAATCCTTTGTCCAATACCTCCGCAAACTGCCCGTCTAAGAACCTGAGCATCAAAATCATATTGTTGTTTGGTTTATTTTCCTCTCTCTCAAAATATACGCTTTCGCCATTTGCACGAAAACTCCCCTCATCCAGCGGATAACCGCTGCTCTTGCACACTGGGACTGACTCTAGCAGCTTTTGCAGTTCTTCCCTTTTCTTTCCGTTTCCATACCCGTTTAACAATGCACGGAGATAGTTTTGTGCGGATGTATCCGATTCACATGCGGCAAAATAACACTTTTCCAATAAAGATTGTTTCTCATCTGCCGCAATAACATACTCAGCTGTTTTCAACGCTGCTTT
>CAJTSV010000121.1 GCA_910579075.1 uncultured Eubacterium sp. | reverse complement strand
AAAGAAATGTCCATTATCTTGGCTCATTCATCTGAGATATATAACTAAAAAATCCTTGAAAAATAAGGAAAAAAGACTTGACTAAATAGGGAGAGGCAAATATCGTTGATATTCGTTCTTCTATCAATCAGCTTTCAGAATATTTATATATGTATTACGGAAAAAGAGTGATTCTTTTGCTGGATGAATACGATACGCCCATGCAGGAAGCTTATGTGAACGGATATTGGACAGAACTGGCAGAATTTATGAGAAAGCTGATGAATTCTACATTTAAGACAAATGTATATCTGGAACGCGGGATTATGACTGGAATCACAAGGGTCAGTAAGGAATCTGTTTTTTCAGATTTGAATAATCTCGTAGTTGTGACAACTGCTACAAAGCTGTATGAAACAGCATTTGGTTTTACAGAAAATGAGGTATTTCAGGCGTTAAAAGAATTTGGCCTGCAAGATAAGAAAGAAGAAGTGAAGCACTGGTATGATGGATTTCGGTTCGGTAACTGTGAAAGTATTTATAATCCATGGTCAGTGATTCATTTTTTAAAATTTAGGGAATTTCATGCTTATTGGGCAAATACCAGTTCTAATAGGATGATAGGAGAGCTGATACAGAAAGCTGGCCCTGAGATTAAAATAGCAGTTGAAGATATGCTGCAATGCAGGACAATTTCTGTGCAGGTTGAGGAACAGATTATTTTTAACCAGTTAGAACAGAATGAAAATGCAATCTGGAGCCTGCTGCTGGCTAGCGGGTACTTGAAGATTGCCGGGCTTGGGGCGGCAGATTCCCATTTTGGCGCAGAAGGAATGATATATGAGTTAGCTCCTGCAAATTTTGAGATGGTTTTGATTTTGAAAAAGATGGTAAGCACCTGGTTTGAAAGATGCAGTTCGTCATATCATGATTTTATAAAGTCGCTCCTTGCAAATGATTTGAGAAGCATGAATGCTTATATGAATCAGGTTGCACGTACTGTGGTCAGCAGTTTTGATTCTGGAAACCATCCGTCAGATAAAACAGAGCCGGAACGCTTTTATCATGGCCTGGTTTTAGGAATTATGCTTTCTCTGGGGGACAGATACAGGATGACATCAAACCGGGAGAGCGGCTTTGGCAGGTATGATATATTGTTAGAGCCAGGGAATCGCAGCGATGATGGCATTATTTTTGAATTTAAGGTCTTGGATGCTGCGAATGGAGAAAAATCGCTGGAAGATACTGCAAAAGCTGCAATTTGTCAGATAGTCCGTAAACAGTATGCTGCAGTTCTGGAAGAAGCGTGTGGCAACAGAATACGGATATATGGATTTGCTTTCAGGGGAAAGGAAGTACTGATTAAAGGCGGATATCTGCGGGAGTTTGAATTATCCGTGCTGTAACAAATTCTAAATTGAAATTTGAAAAAGGACAGGAGGCGGTTCGGCGTGTAGCGGAGAAATTCAGCATTTCTAAATGCTGGGATGTTTCCTGCTTGCTTTGGGCATATATAAAATAGCGGGTAAAAAATAAAGCTGTATCTGCCGTGCTGGTTCGTTATACCTTGCAAGGCAGCAGCATATATCGTAAATGAAAACAGAGCGGCTCAGCAGGATAAACCTGTCTTGCCGCTTTGTCTTTTTTTATGCGCAAAATCAACCCATTTCCTGTAAATTATCTCTTGACAAATAATATTATATAATATATAGTATTAAACAACAAGTAATATAAAACACCAAACAATATGATTATACAAGGAGTGATGGCATGGTATTTAATACAGGTGCAGCGCTTTTAGACGCAATCGTACTGGCAGTCGTGTCCAAGGATGAGGAAGGTACATACGGCTACAAGATTACCCAGGACGTGCGCAGGACGATAGAGGTATCCGAATCCACGCTTTATCCGGTGCTGCGCCGCTTGCAGAAGGATGACTGCCTGCAGGTGTACGACAGGGAATGCGGCGGCAGGAACCGCAGGTATTATAAGCTGACGTCGGCAGGCGAGGCACAGCTCCGTCTGTACAGTGACGAGTGGAAGACTTATTCACGCAAAATCAGCGCATTGTTTTCGGGAGAGGAGTTTGTATGAACAAAGACATGTTTTTAATGCAGCTGGAGCAGCTGTTAAGCAAAATCCCCAGGGAAGAACGGGAAGAAGCCATGGATTATTACAGGAGCTATTTCGAGGATGCCGGCATGGAAAATGAAGCTGCCGTCTTAGAGGAGCTGGAATCCCCGCAGGTAATCGCGGACAGTATCAAAGAGGCATTAAGCAGCACGGGAGATATGACCGGGGCCTTGAAAAATCCGCCGCAGGTGCGTGAAGGACAGTTCCAGTCTGGCAGATATGAGTATGGAAAAAAGACACAGGATGGCCCGCAGAATACAGGAAATACGTTTTCCGGTTCTGATTTCGAAAAAGAAGGAACCAGGGGGCCGGATTACCAGAAGGCGTCCAGGCAGGCCTGCTACCGGCGGTATGACCAGTATGAAAACAGGAGCGGCAGGCATCTGGCAGGAGGCATGGACAGACGGACGAAGCTGATTTTATTTGTAATTGCAGCGGTTATCCTGCTGCCGGTCTGGGGCACGGTTTTTTCCGTCGTGGCTGGCGGTGCTCTGCTTGCAGCCGTTATCCTGCTTGGCATATGTTCCGTCGGCGGTGTCATTGGCGGCGTGGCATGTACGGTAGTGGCAATTGTTAAAATGTGCACGCTTTCGATAGCGCCGGGCCTTATCCTGTTAGGAATCGGCATGCTACTGATTGCAGGCAGCGGAATCTGCACGGTACTGCTCCTTCTTGTATTCGGAAGGCTGGTGCCATGGGCGTTTCGCCAGATAACACAGCTGTTTCAACGGCTTTTGCAGCAGGGAAGGAGTGCAGCATGAACAGACTGATTCGAATGATTTTATATATTACAGCAGGGTGTGTCGGCGTTGGATGCGCGGCCCTGATTCTTGGATTTGCGCTGGGCGGGACAGACGATAGAACACAGCTTAAGGAAGCAGTATTTGTCACGCGAAAGGCGAGAGATACGGCAGACAGCATTGCAGAAGCTGTCCAGGGCCGGTTCCGGGGCCGAAAGCATGTCGAAGCCGAAGAAGCGACAGAAAATGTACAGGAAGGAACCGGTTTTGAATATGCTTACACAGAAGAAGCGATAGAAAATGATGCGGAATGTACGTATGATGAACAATTACAGGATAATGATGCGTATGTCTATATGTATGAGGAAGATGATTATGACTATGACGGGTATGGGCAGCAGCTCATATGCGTGGAAGCAGATGCGGTACAGGATATCGCGGCTGATTTGCGGCATGCGTATTTTGGCATTACAGAAGGTGAAGGCAGCCAGATAAGGGTCTGTGTCAAAGACGAGACAGATGGCATCCAGGCAAGGCTTTATGATGGAAAAATTGAAATAAGCGACAGCCGGAAAGGAAAACAGAGCCGCAGGGATGCCAGCGTATACCTGATTATTCCAGAAGATTCTCCAATCCAGTTTCACAGCCTCAGCATCCAGAATGATGCCGGAGTAGTAGAAACAGACTGTGCGCTGGATGCAGGAAATTTTTCTGTAAAGACAGGAGCCGGACAGATTCTGCTTGATGAAGTGAAGGCAGATAAATTTACGGCATCGGTCGGCGCCGGAGAGATTACCATTGAAGAAGGAAATTTTGGAACGACAGCGCTGGACTGCGGTGTCGGCGTGATTACCATCGATGCACAGATTTATGGAGATGCAGATATCGACTGCGGCATGGGCGTGGTAGACCTGGAGCTGGAAGACGGGGCAGACAGTGTCAATTATGTGTTAAAATGCGGTGCCGGACATATTCAGATTGATGATGAATCTTACAGCGGATTATCCAGGGAAAGACGGATTGACAACGGGGCTTCGGCACTGTTTACCTTAAACTGCGGTGTGGGACAGATTGTCATTGAATAGCTGCGGCAGAACAGCGGGAACAAAATTGGCGGTAATGGAATAGATGGCAGAAAATAAAAGATACTATGACAGGAACCTGAAAACAAAAATGATAAATCATTAAAAAGAAGAAATCATAAAAATAAGAAATCAAAAAAGAAATGAAAATCCGGAATAAAAATTCAGGATAAGCATTTATAAAGGAGGACGAAAGATGGATATGAAACGGTTAGTAAAATCAAATCAGAACAGGATTTTCTGCGGGGTATGCGGCGGTATTGCAGAATACTTTAACCTGGATGCAACGGTCATCCGGCTGGTGTGGGCATTGTTCTGCTTTGCAGGCGGAAGCGGGGTTTTAGCTTATGTCATAGCTGCGATTATTATTCCGCAGTCCATATAGGAATGGTAAAAATGAATTCAGGATAAGGAATGGACGGTTCCATATCCGGATGCAGCGAAAGCCGGGACAGTATGTTTCCCGGCTTTTTGCCGGTTACTGGTCACGGAGTGGACAGGAACGTTTGCGGCTGCAGGAGATCAGTTTGTCATAAAAAACACTTGAAAGAATTTCCAAAACCGATTACAATAGATTACACGGCACAGAAAAAACCAGCTGCATGCAGCACAGGCATAAACACAAGTACAACAAAGGAGAATACAGTATGCTGGAACAAAAGAATATTCAGGAAATGACCCGCAGGGAATACTGCAGCTATGTACAGCGCGTTTACTGCAATGACCCGCAATGGGTGCGCACAAGGCTGATTTCCAAATGGGACCAGGAACATGAAAAGAAAAAAAGTGAAGGGGCAGATGCATGAGCCGGACAGCACATATTATACGGGAAACCAAAGAAACACAGATAAAGGCTGCACTGAATCTGGACGGGACGGGAAAAAGCAGCCTGGACACCGGGATTGCATTTTTTGACCATATGCTGGACGGATTTGCCAGGCATGGATTATTTGACCTGGAGCTGTCCTGCCATGGCGACCTGCAGGTCGATGCGCACCATACGGTGGAAGATACCGGAATTGTGCTGGGCAGCGCAATCAGGGAAGCAGCAGGGGATAAAAAGGGCATACGCCGGTACGGGTATTTCATGCTGCCGATGGATGAAGCGCTGGCTGTATGCGCCATTGATTTATCCGGCAGGCCGTATCTGGTCTTTGATGCACCGTTTTCGGGGGAAAAATGCGGGGAAATGGACACGCAGATGGCAAAGGAATTTTTTTATGCAGTCAGCTATGCCGGTGCCATGAACCTGCATCTGAAAGTACTGTACGGTGAAAATGACCACCATAAAATGGAAGCAATGTTCAAGGCATTCGCGAAAGCGCTGGATATGGCGGTTTCATTTGATGAACGCATTACGGATGTACTTTCCACAAAGGGAGTACTATAGGAAACACTTGATGATAATCACGGGAAGATGGACCAGACAGCCAGGGTTCATCTTTTTTTACAAAGCAGATACTATATATTGTGGTTTGATTGGGGGATAAATAAAAAAATTCATAGATATAGTATTAGGCATTGACATCACAGCCAGGTTTGGCTACAATAACATGCATAGGCAAAAACCCAGATAAGGAGCAGGTTGAGATGAAGATTATTAAACGAAGTGGTTCAGAGATGACATTTGACATCGATAAAATCAGTCAGGCGGTAAGCAGGGCCAATCTGAGCGTGCAGGAGAGCGCCAGGCTGAATGAGCTGCAAGTCGCATTGATATCAGATAATGTGAGAAAAATCTGTGAACGGATGGAACGGGCGCTGAATGTAGAGGAAATCCAGGACCTGGTAGAAAATGAGATTATGAACCAGCGTGCCTTTGATGTTGCAAGAAATTATATTACATATCGTTATAAGCGGGCGCTGGTACGCAAATCGAATTCGACGGATGAACAGATACTCAGCCTGATTGAGTGCAATAACGAAGAAGTAAAGCAGGAAAATTCCAATAAAAACCCGACCGTAAACAGCGTGCAGCGCGATTATATGGCAGGCGAAGTCAGCAAGGACATTACCAAGCGTTTCCTGCTGCCGGAAGACATTGTGAGCGCGCATGAAGAAGGGATTATCCATTTTCATGATGCAGATTATTTCGCACAGCATATGCACAACTGCTGTCTGGTCAACTTGGAGGACATGCTGCAAAACGGCACGGTTATCAGCGAAACGTTAATTGAGCCGCCAAAAAGCTTTGCGACGGCATGCAACATTGCGACGCAGTCCATTGCGCAGATTGCAAGCGCGCAGTATGGCGGGGCGGGCAGAGCATTTCCCTGTCGCATTTAGCACCGTTTGTCCAGGTCAGCCGGGAAAAATACAGAAAGCGCGTGCGGGAAGAATTCGAAGCGGAAGAACTGGATTTAGACGAGATTAAAATTAATGAGATTGCAGAAAAAAGGGTGCGTGATGAAATCAGGCAGGGCGTGCAGATGATTCAGTACCAGGTTATTTCCCTGATGACCACAAACGGGCAAGCGCCTTTTGTAACAGTCTTTATGTATTTAAATGAAGTAGAGGAAGGACAGACGCGCGACGACCTTGCCATCTGCATCGAGGAGATGTTAAACCAGCGGATTAAGGGCGTTATGAATGAGCAGGGCATTTACATCACGCCAGCGTTTCCAAAGCTGATTTACGTGCTCGAAGAAGATAACATTCACGAAGACAGCAAATATTATTACCTGACAAGGATAGCGGCCCGGTGTACAGCAAAGCGCATGGTGCCGGATTATATTTCTGAAAAAATGATGAAAAAGCTGAAACAGGGCTGCTGCTATACCTGCATGGGCTGCCGTTCGTTTCTGACTGTTTATAAAAATGCGGAAGACAAGTATCAGTTTTATGGCAGGTTTAACCAGGGTGTCGTGACGCTGAATCTGGTGGATATCGCATGTTCCTCGGGCGGGGATATGGAGCAGTTCTGGAAAATTTTTGATGAACGGCTGGCCATGTGCAAGCGGGCGCTGATGTGCCGCCACAACCGCCTGAAAGGAACGCCTTCGGACGTGGCACCGATTTTGTGGCAGCATGGCGCGCTGGCAAGGCTGAAAAAGGGAGAAAAAATTGACCGGCTGCTGTATGACGGCTATTCCACGATTTCCCTCGGCTATGCCGGACTTTGCGAAATGTGCGTGCGCATGACCGGGGAAAGGCATACTTCGGAAAAGGGACGGGAGTTTGCCTTGAAAGTCATGCAGACACTGAATGATAAATGCCTGGAGTGGAAGCAGGCAGAGCATATCAGCTATTCGGTCTATGGCACGCCGATGGAATCCACAACGTACCGGTTTGCAAAATGCCTGCAGAAACGGTTTGGCATACTGAGCGGGGTAACGGATAAAAATTATATTACAAACAGCTATCATGTCCATGTGACAGAGCAGATAGACGCATTTTCCAAGCTGAAATTCGAAGCGGATTTCCAGAAGCTTTCCCCGGGCGGTGCTATCAGCTATGTGGAAGTGCCGGATTTGCAGAAAAATATCGAATCGGTGCTGGCTGTCATGAAAGTCATTTATGACAGCATCGTATATGCAGAACTGAATACGAAAAGCGATTACTGTGAAAAATGCGGGTTTAACGGCGAGATACAGATTGTGTCCGATAAAGAAGGAAAGCTGGTCTGGGAATGCCCGCAGTGTGGCAGCCGGGACCAGGATTACCTGTGCGTGGCCAGAAGGACCTGCGGCTATATCGGCACGCAGTTCTGGAACCAGGGACGCACGCAGGAAATCAAAGAGCGCGTGCTGCATTTATAATAAGGAAAGGAAGTATTATAAAAATGGAGCGGGGAAGCAATATTACGCTGACCGGCATGCCGGGTGCCGGGAAAAGCACCGTGGGCGTCGTCCTTGCAAAGGTGCTTGGGTACCGCTTTGTGGACAGTGACCTGGAAATCCAGCAGTCCACAGGGCAGCTGCTTCATGAACTGATAGACACGCACGGGGATGAGGGATTTCTGGAAATCGAAAACCGTGTAAACGCAGCACTGAAAACCGAACGCTCCGTGATTGCGACAGGCGGAAGCGCCGTATTTGGAAAAGAAGCGATGGAGCATCTGAGGGAAATCTCAACCGTGGTATATTTAAAGCTGCCGTATGAGTGTCTGGAAGCGCGTCTTGGCGACCTCACAGAGCGCGGCGTCGTGATGAAGCAGGGCCAGACGCTGCGCGATATTATGCGGGAACGGGAGCCGCTGTATGAAAAATATGCGCATCTGACCATTGACGTACAGCAGCTGGATATCAAAGGCGTTGTGCGTGAGATTGTAAATGCCATACACAGGGAGAAACATGCATGAAACAAAATCAGACTGTCATAGGGGGTGCTCACGGGCCGGTGTCGGTATTTCTTGCCGGAACCACGTCCGGACACGGCGTTCCCCAAAATATCCGTGAGAAAATCCATGATAAAGTCCACGCAGTAATCTGGAAATGCAAACGCAGGCTGGCAGCAGCACGCATTACGGCAAATCCCCATACGCTGCGGGAGACGGCAGAATATATCGAACACAGGTATCATGCCAGAAAGCTGCCGCATACATGCAGGCGCTATCAGGAATGCCGCCAGAATGCGAGGGTTTCGCTGATACATCAGAATCAGCCCCAGCTGCTTGGCAGGCCGCTGCAGGATTATTTTCCACAGAAGCTGCTGCATGCAGATGCCATCCGGGAAACGGAACAAAAGCAGATACAGCTTTATATGGAAAAGGTCATGGAATACCAGGAAAAAGCAAAGGCCGTGCCGGAACACGTCTTTCCGGTAGAGTTTGAATGCTACGAAATCCGCCTGAAAAAGAAGGGCGTTATCCATCTGAATATGGAACTGATACATGAAATGCTGGATATCAGCATAAGCAGCAGCCAGGAAAAGACAGAGAAAGTACTGAAACGTATCGTGCGGGATATCTGGATGTTTTATGGCGTTTCCAGCAGGGATATCGCGGACGAAACAAAACGCTACAGCCGGCTGGTCACGTATCTTGCCAGTTCCTGATGGGAAAAGATTTTTGGGAAAATTCGAGGGGCTGTCGCACGAAGCAAAGCATATACAAGGTATCGTATGAAAGAACGATGGAAATGAACGATATCTGGTATCATGTTTCTTCGTGTGGCAGCCCCTCGAATTTTGGATGTTCAGCCTGTATGTTCCGGCATGCAGGAAGCTTTTATGCCTGCCTGCGAAGGCGGAACCTGTGCACGGACTGGCGCAGCCCCTCTGCCTGGCCCTGCAGCTCTTTTGCGAGCCTTGCCGATTCCTGTGCCGTAGAAGCATTGGTCTGCACGACTTCGGATATCTGCTCCATGCCCTGGGTCAGCTGGCGCAGGGCGGATGACTGGGACATGGCAGATTCTGCAATCCGTTCGACCATCGAGGTTGATTCCTGTGCACTTGAAACGACGGACATAATAGAAGCGGTCGTCTCAGAGGTCAGGGAAGAACCATACTGCACAAGCTGCATCGAATTTTCAATGAGTTCTGCAATATCCTGTGCGGAAGCAGCGCTTTTGTTTGCCAGATCTTGTACTTCATCCGCGACAATCGCGAAGCCTTTTCCGGCTTCTCCGGCGCGTGCCGCTTCCACAGCAGCGTTGAGTGCCAGAATGTTTGTCTGGAACGAAATATCTTCAATCGTTTTGATAATGCCCCCAATCTGGTTCGACGATTTGGAAATATCATCCATGGCGCTTGTCAGCGCTGACATTTTCTCACTGCATATGGTCAGCTGTTTCGCAGCATCTGCGGAAGCAAGCCTTGCATTATCGGCGTCTTTGGATGTGCGGTCTACCTGGCCGGATATTTCCTGGATGCTTGCAGAAAGCTCCTGGACAGCAGAAGCCTGGCGCACCGTGCCGTTTGAGAGTACATCCGCGCCCGAAGCCATCCGCTCGGATTCTTCCGATACCTGGTCGGCAGTCCGGCTGATTTGGGAGAGGGCATGGTTCAGGGAGTCTAAAATCTGTCGCATTGCGTTTTGGATTGGAAGAAATTCACCCCGGTAATCATTGCCGATAGACAAATCCATGGTACCCTGTGCCATCTGTGCTAATTTATGGTCAATATCCTGAATATATTTTTTCAGTTCCCGTTTCGTCTCATGAATCGAGTTTACAAGCATTCCGATTTCAGAGGTATCTGGCTCCAGTGCAAATTCCGCAGAAAGGTTGCCTTTTGAAATTTCGCCCATCTGGTCGCGCACGGCAATGACCGGACGCAGCATGCGCCTGCTTGTCACAGCCATCATGATAAACTGTATGGCTGCGATAATCAAAAGCACGATAATCATTGCATACCGGATAAAGCCGGCCTGGGCATTCAGGTTATCAATGCGTGCCAGTGTCCGTTCATCCAGCCCTGAAAGAAACTGTTCCTTTAGGGAATTAATCTGGGAAATGGCTTCGCTGTATTCCGGTCCGTATACATAGGAAACAGCATCGGCACGGTTTCCGCTTAATACCTTGTTCATGGCTGCTTCTTCCAGCGGGACAAGCTCATTGGACAGGGTATACATCTGGTCAATCATTTCCTGTTCTTCCGATGTAATGCCGATTTCCTGCATAGCGGCAACGCCGATGTCCCGGTTTTTGGAATCATTGACTTCTGTCCAGTAATTGTCATAATGCTCCCTGTCTCCGGTTGCAGCAAATGCACGGACTTCGTTTGTCAGGTAAGCAGAACCGTTCATGAACCGGTTGGCGTTATAAGTCAGATTGAACCGTGCTTCGTTTGCTTCATTTAAAAGCCCGCGGATATGGCTGTTTGAAAATAGCGCAAAGCCCATGAATAGCAGGGCAAAAATCGATATCCCGTTTAAAATCATGGTCAGCGTGGATTGGTTTATGGATTTTTTCATGATTCATACTCCTTCCAGTGCAGCTTATGTACATTGCTGCAGGTATAAAACAACTGCTGCTCTAAAGCGTGTCTTAAAAATGCTTTCCGCAAAGCTTAAGATGCAGTCTGCTGAAATGCTTTTTAAGGAACGCCTTAACGTCTAGTGTACAGGATTTCTGGAAAAAATACAATCATATTTCCTGGGGATTTTTTAAGAAAAAAGGGCTGGCGCATTAAGAAAAATTTTTCTTAATGCGCCAGCCCTTTTTT
>CAJTSV010000120.1 GCA_910579075.1 uncultured Eubacterium sp. | reverse complement strand
CATTAAAATTTTATGAATCTTTCAAGGTTATTTCACTGTTCAGTTATCAATGTTCAGATAGCTTTTGCTGCTTATGTTTTTACTTATCTTTAACAGCAACTTTGATATTATATCAGATTGTTTTCCGCTTGTCAACAACTTTTTTTATTTTCTTCAAATCTTTTTGTTTGCTGACTCGCTGCAACTGTTAAAGAATATCATCTTTTCCATTTTTTGTCAACACCTTTTTTTATTTTTTCAGGTCTTGTAAAAAATGAAACGGAGAAGGAGGGATTTGAACCCTCGCGCCGGTTACCCGACCTATACCCTTAGCAGGGGCACCTCTTCGGCCTCTTGAGTACTTCTCCATGGCCTTGCCTTGTCCGCATTTCTGCGTCACAAGCAAGGATTATTTTACATGCATTGCGTAAATTTGTCAATATCTTTTTTTAATTTTTTTAATTTTTTTATTTCTGGTTTCGGCGGTATGCTTCGGCTGCTGTTTCATAAAGGTCATTTCCTTCGGAATCTATAACCACTGCCATCGGAAAATTCTCTACCTCAAGCCTGCGCACTGCTTCCGTTCCAAGGTCATCGTAGCAGATTGTCTCTGATTTTTTCACGCATTTGGAAATCAGTGCTCCTGCACCGCCGGCTGCTGCAAAATATACCGCTTTATTCCGGATAACAGCTTCTTTGACCTCTCTGGAACGCTTTCCTTTTCCAATCATTCCTTTTAACCCGAGGTCGAGCAGCTCTGGCGTATATTTATCCATCCTGCTGGCTGTTGTAGGGCCGGCAGAACCAATCACCTGCCCATCCCTTGCAGGAGACGGGCCCATATAATATATTACGGCATCCCGGATGTCAAACGGCAGTGCTTCCCCTCTTTCCAGGCAGCCAGCCAGCCGCTTATGCGCAGCATCGCGTGCCGTATATATGGTTCCGGTCAGATAAACATAATCTCCGGCCTTTAATTCTTTCGTAACTTCCTGTGTTACTGGCGTACAAATATGCTTTTCCATATCCCACACTCTCTATGATTTCTATTTATTGAAAAATTATACGGAAAACCTGAAAAATTTCCAGGCAGTTTTATGCCATGACTGCCTGAAAAAGACAGGCAGCTTATAACACTCTCTTTACATGCCGCGCCACATGGCAGCAGATATTCACAGCTACCGGAAGGCCTGCTATATGCGTCGGATAAGTAAGGATATTTACCCCAAGGGCAGTTACCGTCCCGCCCAGGCCGCCCGGCCCGATGCCAAGGGCATTTATTTTGTCCAGCAATTCGGTTTCAAGCTCCCTGACATAAGGAATATCCGAATGCTGTCCGATATCACGCGTCAATGCCTGTTTTGCCATAACAGCGCTTTTTTCAAAATCTCCGCCGATTCCGACCCCGATTACCATTGGCGGGCAGGCGTTCGGTCCTGCTTTTTCGACAGCATCCAGTACCGCTTCTTTGACGCCTTCAATGCCGTCAGCCGGCTTTAACATATAAATACGGCTCATATTTTCACTGCCAAATCCTTTTGGCGCTACGGTCAGCTCCAGCTGGCTGCCCGGCACAATCTGATAATGCAGTATGCCGGGCGTATTATCTTTTGTATTTTCACGCAGTAACGGGTCTTTTACAACGGACTTGCGCAGATACCCCTGCCTGTAGCCCCTTCGGATTCCTTCGTTGACTGCATCTTCCAGTGCCATTCCCTCAATGTGCAGGTCCTGCCCGATATTCAGGAAAACGACTGCCATGCCGGTGTCCTGACAGACCGGAATCTGCTCTGCTGCCGCAATCTGCATATTTTCCCCCAGCTGGGATAATATCTGCCGGCCAAGCGGGGAACGCTCGTTCTCCCCTGCATGCTGCATAGCCTGTTCCACATCCTGCGGGAGATACATGTTTGCTTCAATACACATTTCACTGATATTCTGAATAATTTCATCGGTATGGATTACTCTCATATCATTCTCCTTTCAGCAGCCGTCCGCACTGCTGCCCCTGCTAATTCTCATCCGGGCTGCTGTCTGCTTCGGCACGTTCTAACAGCTCCGAAATCTGGCCAGGCATTCTGTCTGGTTCCGCTGCCTTCGTCTTTTCTTCTCCCGTGCCATCTACCTGTGATGTAACGGATTCGCGATTTGATTCTCCTTCATCCGGCTCTGCTTCATGAACCTTGGTCAGGCTTGCAACGGTAACATCTGCTTCCAGGTTCATTAATTTCACGCCCGAGGTAACCCTGCTGAGAACCGAAATTCCTGCAACCGGCATACGGATGATAATGCCTTCTGTCGTTATCATCATAATTTCCTGGTTTGCGCTGACTGCCTTGACACCAATAATATTTCCGGTTTTTTCTGTGATTTTATAACATTTCACGCCTTTTCCGCCCCGGTTTTGGACGGTAAATTCTTCCATGGCCGTGCACTTGCCCATGCCCTTTTCTGATACGGTTAACAGCATTTCACCCTGTGTGTCCAGCTGCATGCCGACGACCTCATCATTCGCTGCAAGGTTCATGCCAATCACGCCCATGGAGCTTCTGCCCGTGCTCCTTACGTCCTTTTCACTGAACCGGATGCACTGGCCGTATTTTGTAACCAGAATCACATCTTTCTCGTTATCTGTCATTTTTACTTCAATCAGCTCGTCGTCTTCCCGCAGGCTGATTGCCGCAAGCCCGGTCTTGCGGATATTGGCATATTCCAGAATCGGCGTCTTTTTCACAATGCCTTTTCTTGTTGCCATAAATAAATACTCGCCGTCCCGGTATTCTTTCAGCGGAATAAGCGCCGTGATTTTCTCCCCCGCCTGCAGCTGCAGCAGATTGATAATCGCGGTTCCCCGGGAAGTACGGCCTGCTTCCGGTATTTCATAGCCTTTCATGCGGTACACACGTCCGGTATTTGTAAAAAACATCAGATAATGATGCGAGGTAGTCATCAGAAGGTCTTCAATATAGTCATCCTCAATCGTCTCCATGCCCTTCACGCCGCGTCCCCCGCGGTGCTGGCTGCGGAAATTATCCATGCTCATGCGTTTGATATAGCCCAGCTTGGTCATCGTAATAATTGTGCTCGTAACCGGGATCATATCTGCTGCCGATACATCTGACTCATCGAAGCTGACAGAGGTTCTTCTTTCATCGCTGTATTTTTCTGAAACCAGCAGGATTTCCTCACGGATAACGCCTAACAGTTTCTTTTCATCTGCAAGGATAGCCTTAAAATAAGCTATTTTTTCCTGCAGCTCATTGTATTCTCCCTCGATTTTTTCCCGTTCCAGCCCTGTCAGCGCACGCAAGCGCATATCCACGATTGCCTGCGCCTGCGCATCCGTCAGAGCGAACCGTTCCATTAACCGTTCCTTTGCCTGCGCTGCCGTCCGGCTGCTGCGGATAATGGAAATTACCTCGTCGATATGGTCCAGGGCGGTTAATAATCCTTCCAGGATATGGGAGCGTTCTTCTGCTTTGTTTAAATCATATTTTGTCCTTCTTGTAACGACCTCTTTCTGGTGAAGAAGGTAATAATTCAGCATTTCCAGCAGGTTGAGCGTTTTCGGCTTGTCTTTGACAAGCGCAAGCATAATGACGCCGAATGTGTCCTGGAGCTGGGTATGCTTATACAGCTGGTTTAAAATCAGATTCGGATTGACATCCCTGCGCAGCTCAATGCAGATACGCATTCCCTGGCGGTCTGATTCATCGCGCAGGTCTGTTATCCCGTCTACTTTTTTATCCTTGACCAAATCTGCGATTTTTTCTATCAGCCTTGCCTTGTTTACCATATAAGGCAGCTCGGTAACGACAATCCGGTTTTTGCCGTTATTCATCGGCTCAATATTCGATACCGCACGGACTCTGATTTTGCCTTTTCCGGTCCGGTATGCTTCGTTAATGCCGGCTGTTCCCAGAATGCTTCCCCCGGTCGGAAAATCCGGCCCTTTGACAATCGACAAAAGCTCGTCAATTTCAGTGGCGCGGTCATATTCCACCTCATTGTCAATAATTTTGACAACGGCATTGATAATTTCTTTCAGGTTATGCGGCGGGATATTCGTAGCCATGCCGACTGCAATTCCGGTCGTGCCGTTCACGAGCAGGTTTGGAAACCGCGCAGGCAGCACGGCAGGCTCTTTTTCTGTTTCATCAAAGTTCGGCCGGAAATCTACGGTGTCTTTGTTAATGTCAGCAAGCATTTCCATGGAAATTTTACTGAGCCTGGCTTCCGTATACCTCATGGCAGCCGCGCCGTCCCCGTCAACGGAGCCGAAATTGCCATGCCCGTCTACTAACGGGTATCTGGTTGACCATTCCTGCGCCATATTTACCAGCGCTCCATAAATCGAGCTGTCCCCATGCGGATGATATTTACCCATGGTATCACCGACAATACGCGCGCATTTGCGGTGCGGCTTGTCTGGCCCGTTATTTAATTCAATCATGGAATACAAAACCCTGCGCTGCACCGGCTTTAACCCGTCCCGTACATCCGGAAGCGCCCGGGCAGCAATGACGCTCATGGCATAGTCGATATAGGAAGATTCCATGGTTTCTTTCAGGTCTACCTCATGAATCTGGTCAAATATCTTATCATCCATTTAATTTACCCCCTAAATATCCAAATTCTGAACCTTTGGTGCGTTTTCTTCAATAAATTCCCGTCTAGGCTCTACTTTGTCGCCCATTAAGGTAGTAAATGTCAGGTCAACGGCAGATGTATTTTCGTCATCTATCAAAACCTTTTTCAAAATACGCTTCTCCGGGTCCATCGTCGTTTCCCACAGCTGGTCAGCGTCCATTTCCCCAAGCCCCTTGTAACGCTGAATCTTATTATTGCCGTCGCGGCCGATTTCCCTTAAAATGCGGTCAAGCTCTTTTTCGTCGTATGCATACCAGACTTTTTTGTTTTTTTCTATCTTGAACAAAGGCGGAGTAGCCAGGTAAACATGCCCCTGCCTGATTAATTCCGGCATAAACCGGTACAAAAATGTCAGCATCAGCGTGCTGATATGTGCCCCGTCCACATCTGCATCCGTCATAATGATAATCTTATGGTAGCGCAGGCGCTTAATGTCAAAATCCTCATGAATGCCCGTTCCAAAAGCGGTAATCATTGCTTTAATCTCGGCATTGCCGTATATTTTATCCAGCCTTGCTTTTTCTACATTCAGGATTTTGCCGCGCAGCGGCAGGATTGCCTGCGTGGCACGGCTTCTGGCTGTTTTGGCAGAACCGCCTGCGGAATCTCCCTCAACAATAAAGATTTCGCAGTTTTCCGGGTTTTTGTCCGAACAGTCTGCAAGCTTTCCCGGAAGGGATGTGCTTTCCAGCGCAGTTTTCCTGCGTGTCAGGTCCCTGGCCTTTCTTGCCGCATCGCGCGCACGCTGGGCCAGCAGTGACTTTTCACAGATGCTTTTGGCTACCTGCGGATTCTGTTCCAGATAATATGTCATCTGCTCACTGACAACCGAATCGACGGCTCCCCTTGCCTCGCTGTTGCCAAGCTTCTGCTTTGTCTGCCCTTCAAACTGCGGTTCTTCTATTTTGACACTGATAATGGCCGTCATGCCTTCCCGGATATCCTCACCTGCAAGCGCCGGGTCATTGTCTTTTAATATTTTATTCGCACGGGCATATGCATTGAAGGTCTTTGTAATGGCATTGCGGAATCCTGCGAGATGCGTCCCGCCTTCCGGTGTAATGATATTATTCACAAAACTGTAAGTAGAATCATTATAAGAATCGTTATGCTGCAGGGCCACTTCAACCATGACATTATCCTTGCTGCCTTCACAGTAAATGACTTCCGGATACAATGCTTCCTGGCTGCGGTTCAGATATGTTACAAATTCTTTAATGCCGCCTGCGTAATGGAATTCATGCATGCGCACCGGGTTATCCCGCTTGTCTTTCAATACAATCCGAAGGCCCTTTGTCAGAAACGCCGTTTCCCTGAGGCGCTGCTTTAATGTATCATAATCAAAGACGGTTTCTTCAAAAATCGAGCCGTCCGGGGAAAATGTGACTTTGGTACCTGTTTTTTCCAGTTCGCACGTACCGGTTTCTTTTAGCGGGTACATCGTAACGCCACGCTCGTAGCGCTGGCGGTAAATCCTGCCGTCCCGGCATATCTCCACTTCCAGCCAGTTTGACAATGCATTGACCACAGACGCGCCGACCCCGTGCAAGCCGCCGGAAACCTTGTACCCGCCGCCGCCAAATTTTCCGCCTGCATGGAGCACGGTAAAGACAACTTCTACAGCAGGAAGCCCTGCTTTGTGGTTGATTCCCGTCGGAATGCCCCGCCCGTCATCAATCACCGTTACAGAATTATCCGGATTAATCTTAACCTCGATATTTTTGCAGTACCCTGCCAGTGCTTCGTCTACCGAATTATCCACGATTTCGTATACAAGATGATGAAGTCCCCTTGCAGATGTACTGCCAATGTACATGCCGGGTCTTTTGCGCACTGCTTCCAGCCCTTCAAGTATCTGGATCTGGTCAGCCCCATAATTATTTTCCATAGCCATATATCATCCTCCTGATTCTGCTGCTTCCATTATCCGGCAACGGTTTTATGATTATCCTTAAGTATGCGTCTTTCGTTCCACGCGGCCGTTTCTGACCTCAAACACGCGGTCAATCTGGAAACGGTTTTTTACAAATTCATCCAGCCCGGTACAGGTGATGACTGTCTGAATATCATGAATGCTTCCAAGCAGGTAATTCTGCCTGCGGCTGTCTAATTCAGACAAAACATCATCCAAAAGCAGCACCGGCGTATCATGAATGATTTTTCTGACCAGCTCGATTTCAGACAGCTTGAGTGATAATGCCGAGGTTCTCTGCTGCCCCTGGGAGCCAAACCTGCGGATATCCGCATCCCCGATTTTAAACATCAGGTCATCGCGGTGCGGGCCCCTGGATGTCTGGCAGTATTTTAAATCCTTTTCCCGTGTCCTTGCCAGCTCGTCTGCAAAGCTGTCCGCACTGGCATCCGGTTCATATGACAGGAGAAGTTCTTCCCGGTTTCCCGATATATTTTTATGAATTCCGAATACCAGTTCGCTTAATTCCTGCACAAACGAATTCCTGCGCCGGATAATGCGGCTGCCGTATTCAATCAGCTGCATATCCCACACAGAAAGCGTATCCAGCAATTCCCTGTGAAAAACAATATCTTTTAATAATTTATTTCTCTGGTTCAGAATCCGGTTATAACTGGCCAGGTCTGATAAATAGATTTTATCCAGCTGGCACAGCTCTAAGTCCAGAAACCGCCTGCGCTGCAAAGGCCCGTTTTTAATAATATTCAAATCCTCTGGAGAAAAAAAAACGATATTCAAAATCCCAAACAGCGCTCCTGCTTTTTTAATCGGGACACGGTTGACCGCAATTCCCTTGGAACGGTTTTTCTTTAAATGGATATCTATCTGGAATTCCCTGTCATGTTTCAGTACAAAGGTACGGATATGGGATTCATCTTCCTGAAACCGTATCATATCCTTATCTTTGCTGCCCTTATGCGATTTTGTCGTTCCGCTGACATAGGCAGATTCCAGAACGTTTGTTTTTCCCTGCGCGTTATCCCCAAACAGGATATTCGTTCCGTCCGTAAATTCAATAAACAAATCCTCATAATTGCGGAAATTTTTGAGCTCAATGGATTTTATCATCATTGTGATATCTGAATTGTCTCTCCGTTGTAAGAAACAATATCTCCATTACGAAGTTTTTTCCCTCTCTGCATTTCCGTTTCACCGTTCACGGTTACCTGCCCATCCTGTATGACAATCTTGGCTTCTACGCCGCTGCTTACAAGACCGCCCAGCTTGAGGGCCTGCCCGAGTTTTATATATTCATCCTTAATTTTTACTTTTTCCATAATATCCTTTCATCTGCCTGGCTCCAAAACCTGCATGTCTGCCGGGCAGGCTAATTATTTGCAGAATTGAAATTTACTGGAAGTATGAGGTAAATATAAGTGTCGTTGTCATCCCTGATAAAACACGGCGCTTTTGGATTTACCATATACAGCATGACTTCATCTTCATCAATGACACGAAGCGCATCGATGAAAAATTTCGGATTAAATCCTATCATCATGTCTTTTCCGTCTTTTTCTATTAAGATTTCTTCATTCATCGAACCGATAAATGAGGATATTTTCAATTCCATATATCCGTCCCTGATATCCATGATAATCGGTTTTTTATCGCCTTCTTTGACAAGCAGTGTTGCACGGTCAATACATCCGAGCAGCTCGCGCTTGTTAATTTTTACCTTTGTTTCATAGGCAGAGGACAGCATCTGGTCAATTTTAAAATATTCCCCGTCAATCAGCCTTGACACAACGGTTGTTTTATCAAATTCAAACAGAATATGATTCTCTGTAATATAAATATCAATATATTCTTCGGCAGAGCCAGGCAGGATTTTACTGATTTCCTGCAGTGTTTTGCCTGGAACAACTACTTTTTTATATTCACAGTTATGCCGCAGCTCAATATTTCGGATAGAAATCCGGTGCCCGTCCAGGGAAACGACCTTTAACGTATTTTCATTGATTTCAAACAGCTCGCCGGTCATCAGCTTATTGTTGTCATTATCTGCAATGGAAAAAATGGTCTGGCGGATGACTTCCTTTAAGGTAAACTGTGTAATGGAAACCGGTTCGTTTTTTTCGATAACCGGAAGGTAGGAAAAATCATCACCCAGTTTTCCGATAATATTGAATTTTGACTTTTCGCAGGTAATTAATGTTTTAAACGTATCATCCGAGTGAATTACGATATCATTATCTGGAAGCTTGCGTACAATTTCTGAAAATATTTTTGCATCCAGGGCAATAATGCCAGGTTCTTCAATGATACCCTCTATGACAGTTTCTATTCCAAGCTCTGTATCGTTCGCAATTAATTTAATTTCTCCCTGCGAAGCATCGATTAAAATACATTCTAAAATTGGCATGGTCGTTCTGGAAGGAACGGCTTTGATTGCAATATTGACTCCGGAGAGCAGATTGGATTTTGAACATATCAGCTTCATGTGCATAACTCCTTTCAGGGGTATTGCTTATAAATATATATATATTACTTCGTAGTAGTAATAATAGGGGCTGTGTAAATGTTTAAAAGTACGTGAAGCCCTTCATCTGTCAGCCTTAAGGCTTTTGAAAACTGCGTGAACAACCTCACGCAGGCTTTCGGATAACCTGTTTATAACTGCATGATGCCCGCAGCGCAGGAAATTCTGTCTGCAAAGCCTGCGGAAAAAATCGCAGGTTATACAGTACAGTAAACATATTGTATTCTAGTTATCCACACTTATCCACAAAAAAATGTGGATAAGTGTGGATAACCTATGTATCTTTTCTCATATACCGTTAATTCGGATTAATTTTTTTGCGGATTGTTTCTATTAAATTCTGCATGGCATCACTGGAATTGTATTCTTTTTCTATTTTTTCAATGCCATGGATAATCGTAGAATGGTCACGTCCTCCTAAAATCTCGCCAATTCCTGCCAAAGATGCGCCGGTCATATTTTTGCATAAATACATGGCAATCTGGCGGGGCTTTACGATATCACTGCTCCGGGATTTGGATATAAGCTGTTCGGGAGTTTTCTGAAAATGCTCTGCAACGATTTCAATAATAAGCTGTGGGGTGATTTCCCTGTGCATGTCAGGATTGATAATGCTTTCCAGCTGTTCCTTCGCAGTTTCAATCGTAATTTCTACATTGGTTAAACGTGAAAATGCCATCAGGCGGTTTAATGCCCCTTCCAGTTCACGGATATTTGATTTGATATTGGTAGCGATATATTTAATAATTTCATCGTCGAATTCGATGTTGTCCATTTCTTCTTTCCGGCGCAGGATAGCCATGCGTGTTTCATAATCAGGCGAACCGATATCAGCCATGCATCCCCACTGGAATCTGGAACGGAAGCGTTCTTCCAGGGTGGTCATTTCTTTCGGCGGTTTATCGCTTGATACGACAATCTGTTTTCCTGCGTTGTAAAGCACATTGAACGTATTAAAAAATTCTTCCTGAGTCCGGTCTTTTCCTATTATAAACTGAATATCATCTATAAGCAGCACATCTACATTCCGGTATTTGTCGCGTATGGCGTTTATCTGTGCGTTGCTGCCGTTTCGGATGGCGTCTATGACTTCATTTGTAAATACCTCGGATGGAACATACTGGATTTTCAGGTTCGGATGATTGGCCAGTATATGATGCGCGATGGAATGCATTAAATGTGTCTTGCCCAATCCAACGCCGCCCCATAAAAACAGAGGATTATATTTTTTAGCAGGGTTATCAGCTTCTTCTGCAACTACCAGAGAAATTGTATGCGCAAGTTTGTTATTGCTGCCTACTACAAAAGTATCGAATGTATAATTTGGATTCAGGTCGTGGTTTTTGTGGGCAGCCGAATCTTCCTGCATAGCAATTGACTTGGCGGGTTTCATTTTCTTCGCATCTTCCGGAAGAATAAATTCAATTTCATAGTCTATGCCTGTAACTTCCGCTACAACGATTTTTAAAGGGGTCAGATATTTTTTTGTAATGTAATTCAGTGCGATTTGTTCCGGCGGCGCGAGAATATATATTTTATCGCCCTCAATCCGGAAGATTTCCAACGGTTTGATCCATGATTCGTATACAACCTTGGAAAGTTCATATTCTTCTTTAACTGTTAGTAGTATTTCCTGCCATTTTTCCTCAACTATCATATCACTTCTCCGTTATCTATACACAATTATAAAAAGCATGTAAAACCCACACTATATATCATAACTCAAAACGACAAAATAAGCAATTAGAAAGTTCAGATAAAAAAAACCTGCCTTTCGTGGACAAAGTGTCTAAAATGGTAAAATACGGCGTTACAGGCAGACGCAAATTCCTGCTTATTCACATGCAATAAACGGGTAAATTGCATAATTTCGCAGGTTATCCACAATGATTTGCAGGCTGAAAAGGCTTTAAAATCAACAATTTTTAGAAAATTCGCCAAAAATATGTGGATAAATATGTGTATAAGTTGATGTTGATAAGCAGGCTGTGGATAACTCCTGCGTGCAGGAATGTGGACGTGTATATT
>CAJTSV010000119.1:8776-11126 GCA_910579075.1 uncultured Eubacterium sp. | reverse complement strand
GGCACAAAGCCGCCGTCTAAAAAAGCATCAAACGCATAGATGGAAAGAAGCCGGGTCATGCCAAGGACATCTTCCCGGTTATGCAAAAGCAGGCGGTGCAGCAGCATTTCATCCGGTTTTTTTACATATTCTTTATATGTCTTAATAAGCTCCCCGCCGCTGTAAGCATCTTCCCGATTGATACCCAGGAATTTTTCCACGGTTTTTTGTTTATAGTTTTCCAGGCACAGGATGTTGCGAAAAGCATGCACATGCTGGTACAAGTCGACATAATTTTTATTTTCGTAAACCGCGGTGTCCAGTCCGAGCCGTTTTGCGCGTTCTTTTAAAAAGGGAATGTCAAAAGCATTGCCATGAAACGTGACAATGGCGCCTGATTTTTCTGGAAGTTTTTGGAACTCCAAAAGAATCCTGGCTTCTTCTTTTGGTGTTTCTGCAAAAAACTGCCGGATGGTGATAACATCCGGTGTTTTTTCTGCAAAGGACAGGCGGGCTGTCCCAATCAGGTAAATGCGGTTTTTCGAAGGGGATAACCCGGTTGTTTCAATATCTAAAAACAGCGCATCCTGACAAAATGCAGCGCCTTTGGGAAGCGGATTCGTCATTTTTATACATTTTTCTGTTTTATTCATTTTTCTATACTCCATATTGCACAATTTTTCGAAATAGATTATAATAAAAAAGATTGTATGATAATTTTCTGTAAAATCCTGTCTTCACAGGACAGATTTATCATAACACGAATGCATGCATAGCAAAAGCCTTATTGCACCGTTTTCTGGAAAAGCAATGCGGTTACTGTTCACGGAGTGAACAGTAACGCAATGCGAAAAGTATTGTGAAAAATACAATTTTTCAGGTATATCTAAAAGAAATGGTATGATATAATCTACGGTGGAATAGCATGTTGTATAATGCATGCTATACTATACTATATTAGAAAGAAGGGGACGTAACATATGGGACTGCGTACATTTAAAAATGGCGTCCATCCTTTCGAAGGAAAGGAATTGTCCAAGGAAAAGCCAGTCAAAGAGCTTCTCCCAAAAGGGGAGCTGGTATTTCCGGTATCACAGCATATCGGCGCGCCTGCCAAGCCGGTGGTAAAAGCCGGTGATATGGTATTAAGGGGCCAGGTGATTGCAGAAGCAGGGGGTTTTGTATCATCACCGATTCATTCTTCCGTATCTGGCAAAGTGAAGAAAATCGAGCCTCGCCGGGTAGCGGTTGGCGACCTTGTGAACTCCATTATCATCGAGAGCGACGGGGAAATGAAGGAAGCAGAGTTTCAGGAAACCGCCAATGTCACCCTGCTGTCGAAGGAAGAAATTATTGAGAAAGTCAAAAATGCCGGAGTGGTCGGCATGGGCGGTGCGGGGTTCCCGACACATGTCAAGCTTTCGCCAAAGGAGCCGGACAAAATCGATTATGTCATTGCAAACTGTGCGGAGTGTGAGCCGTATCTGACTTCGGACTACCGGCGCATGATGGAAAACCCGGAGCAGCTTGTGGAAGGGATGAAGATTGTCCTGCAGCTGTTTCCGAAAGCGAAGGGCGTATTCGGTGTTGAAAATAACAAAATGGACTGTATTGAAAAGCTGCGGGGGATTATCAAAGACGACCCGCGCCTGGAAGTAGCGGAACTTATGACCAAGTACCCGCAGGGCGGCGAGCGCCAGCTGATTTATGCAGTGACCGGAAGGGCGATTAATTCGGGCATGCTTCCGGCTGACGCGGGATGTATCGTAGATAATGTGGAAACGCTTGTGGCTGTTTACAATGCAGTCAGGCATGGCAGGCCGGTTATGCACCGTATTTTTACCGTAACCGGGGATGCTGTGAACGACCCGCGCAATTTTTATGTCTGCACGGGCTCGAATTTCCAGGATATTCTGGATGCAGCCGGCGGATGCAAAACACAGCCGGAAAAAATGATTGCAGGCGGGCCGATGATGGGCTTTGCCCTGTTTGGACTGGATATTCCGGTTACCAAGACAAGTTCTGCGCTGCTTTGCATGACAAAGGATGAGGTAGCTGCCTGTGCGCCGACACCGTGCATCAACTGCGGCCGCTGCGTGGATGCCTGTCCGGAGCTGTTAATTCCGTCCAGGCTTGCGAAGTTTTCAGACCATGGGGAAAAGGACATGTTTGACAAATGGAACGGCATGGAGTGCGTGGAATGCGGCAGCTGCAGCTTTATCTGTCCTGCAAGGCGCCAGCTGGCACAGTCGATTAAGACTATGAAAAAGAATATTCTTGCAGACCGGAGAAAGAAATAGCCGGAAAAGAAGGATAAGCTGCAGGGTAAAACTGCAGGAAACAGAAATGAAGCAGGAAATATTTAGAAGAA
>CAJTSV010000119.1:6377-8766 GCA_910579075.1 uncultured Eubacterium sp. | reverse complement strand
GGCGAAATACATAGAAAGAGGTGAATCATTGTGAGTGATATGTTAAAAGTTTCATCTTCACCACATGTCCGTGCCAAAGATACGACAGACAGGATTATGCTGTATGTCATTATCGCACTGCTGCCGACCAGCCTTTTCGGCGTCTATAATTTTGGCATCCGGGCACTGATTTTGATTATTGTTACCATTTTAAGCTGCATGGCTTCGGAATGGGTGTTTGAGAAGATTACAAAACGGCCGAATACATTAAATGACTACAGCGCCGTTGTGACAGGGCTCCTGCTGGCATTAAACCTGCCGGTGTCCCTGCCGTACTGGCAGGCAGTGCTGGGCGGCGTGTTTGCGATTATCGTTGTAAAAATGCTGTTTGGCGGGCTCGGGCAGAATTTTATGAACCCGGCACTCGGTGCAAGGTGCTTCCTTTTGATATCCTTTACCGGAAGCATGACCGCATTTACATATGACGGCGTCAGCACGGCTACGCCGCTTGCCCTGTTAAAAAGCGGGGAAGAACTGAATGTGACGGTTATGGATATGCTGATTGGAAAGACCGCCGGAACGATTGGCGAGACTTCTGCCATTGCGATTTTAATCGGCGCTGTGTTCCTGATTTTAATGGGCGTGATTGATTTAAAAATCCCGGCTTCTTACATTATTACATTTACCGTATTTATCCTGCTGTTTGGCGGGCATGGATTTGACTGGACATTTGTAACAGCACAGTTATGCGGCGGCGGCATTATGCTCGGTGCGTTTTTCATGGCAACGGACTATGTAACGTCCCCGATTACGCCGCTTGGACAGATTGTATTTGGAATTATACTTGGGCTTTTGACCGGAATTTTCCGTATTTTCGGCGCGAACGCAGAAGGCGTTTCTTACGCAATTATTTTCAGCAACCTGTTAGTGCCGTTAATTGAACGCTTTACCGTTCCGGCAGCATTCGGCAAAGGAGGAAAACAGGCATGAAAAATAAGATTGTACATGACGCAATGATTCTGACTGTGATTACGCTTGTTGCCGGTTTTCTGCTCGGACTGGTACATGAGATTACACTGGAACCGATTGCAAAGGCAAATTATGAAATCGAGCAGAATGCTTATAAAAATGTATTTGCGGATGCAGCTTCTTTTGAAGCATATGAAGATTTTGACGCGGAAGCAGCGACACAGGCTGCCATTGATGCCGGGTTTGCAAATGACCTGGTAGAGGGCGCACAGGTAGCGCTGGATGCTTCCGGCAATCAGCTGGGCTATGTCATTACGGTTACTTCGACCGAAGGCAGCCAGGCAAATATTACGCTGTCTATGGGCGTGACGATGGAAGGCGTGTTAAACGGATATGCGACGACTGCAATCAGCGAGACGCCGGGCCTTGGCTCGAAAGTAGCAGATGCAGATTTTAAATCCCAGTTTGAAGGCAAGAGCGTGGAAGTATATACCGTAACCAAAACAGGCGCTTCGTCTGAAAGCGAAATTGATGCATTAAGCGGTGCAACGATTTCCACAAGGGCCGTTACCAATGCAGTCAACGCCGGACTTGCTTATTTCAGGAGTATAGGAGGTGCACAATAATGGCAGAAATTGAAGTAAATGCAGAACTTGACCGGAATTCGAACCTTGGCAAAACCTGTACAGAACGTTTATACAATGGAATTGTAAAAGAAAACCCGACCTTTATTCTGATGCTCGGCATGTGCCCGACACTTGCCGTTACGACATCTGCAATGAACGGGGTCGGCATGGGACTGTCCACGACCATCGTGCTTGTCATGTCCAACCTGATGATTTCGCTGCTGCGTAAAATTATCCCGGACGGCGTGCGCATGCCTGCGTTTATCGTTGTCGTGGCATCGTTCGTTACGATGATTCAGTTTATGATGGAAGGCTTTACGCCGGATTTATATGCATCCCTCGGGCTGTATATTCCTTTGATTGTTGTAAACTGTATTATTCTGGGCCGTGCAGAAAGCTATGCATCCAAAAACCCGGCTATCCCGTCGATTTTTGACGGCATCGGCATGGGGCTTGGATTTACCTGCGGGCTGACTTTAATCGGCATTTTCCGTGAAATTTTAGGTGCCGGACAGATTTTCGGTGCACAGGTTCTTCCGCTTGCAGATGAGGCAGCCGGAAAGGCAGGCTATACGCCGATTACGATATTCGTGCTTGCACCGGGAGCATTTTTCGTCCTGTCCATGCTGGTGGCTGTGATGAATATTATCAGGAAACGTGCAGAAGAAAAAGGAAAGCCGCTTCCGCCGGCACAGGGCTGCCTGGCAGGAGACTGTTCTTCCTGCGGCAACGCTTTATGCAGCGGGCACTTACATTCCAGTGAAAAGAAAGAAAATCAATAGGAGGAGCGGAAGATGACAGAATTAATCTTAACC
>CAJTSV010000119.1:5658-6281 GCA_910579075.1 uncultured Eubacterium sp. | reverse complement strand
CCGGCATGGGTGCAGCCGTTATCTTCGTAACAACACTGGCAGCATTTGTAACCGGGATGATTTATAAATTTATTCTGGACCCGGCCGGGGTACAGTACCTGCAGACCATTGTGTTTATTGTGGTAATTGCATCCCTTGTACAGTTCGTGGAAATGTTTTTAAAGAAATTTATGCATTCCCTTTATGAATCACTCGGCGTTTTCCTGCCGTTAATTACGACAAACTGTGCAGTGCTTGGTGTTGCATTAAACAGTGTTACTTATGGGTATGGCATTTTAAAGACCGTTGTGTACGGTTTTTCCACTGCGTTCGGCTTCTTTATTGCCATTGTTATTATGGCGGGACTGCGTGAAAAGATTGAGTATAATGACGTGCCGGAAACATTCAAAGGCTCTGCCATTGTGCTTGTTACGGCGGGACTGATGTCTATCGCATTTTTCGGATTTTCCGGAGTTATATAGGAGGACAGTCAGATGAATATAACAGCTATTATCATTGCCGCCGCAGCGGTCGGCGGCACGGGAATCCTGGTCGGAATCCTGCTCGGCGTCGCAGGAGACCGGCTGAAGGTGGAAGTCGATGAAAGAGAAGAAAAAATCATGGGCGTACTTCCAGGAAACAAC
>CAJTSV010000119.1:0-5613 GCA_910579075.1 uncultured Eubacterium sp. | reverse complement strand
GCAGCAGCGATTGTAAAAGGCGAAGCCCCGGTCGGGCAGTGCCCGGTCGGCGGTTCCGGAGTAGCGGCGGCGATTGGTGAAATTATGGGCGTGGCAGCAGAAGAAGGCGGGCGCAGGGTGGCATTTGTAAAATGCGGCGGCGACTGTGAGAAAGCAAAGCAGAACTATGAATACAGCGGCGTGGAAGACTGCCAGGCAGTTGTATATGTCCCGAATAAAGGGCCGAAGGCCTGCAATTACGGGTGCATGGGCTTTGGCTCCTGTGTAAAGGCCTGCCCGTTTGATGCCATACATATTGTAGACGGCATAGCAGTTGTCAATCCGGAAGCCTGCAAGGCGTGCAGCAAATGTATTGCAGTATGTCCGAATCATCTGATTGAGCTTGTTCCTTATGCGGCACCTGTCAAGGTACTGTGCAATTCCAAGGACAAGGGCAAGGATGTCATGGCGTCCTGTTCAGCAGGATGTATCGGATGCCATCTGTGCGAGAAGAACTGTGAGCATGATGCGATTCATGTGACAGATAATATTGCGCATATCGATTATGATAAATGTACGGGATGCGGAGCCTGTGTAGCGAAGTGTCCGAAGAAGGTTATCCATATGGCAGCAAAATAATAGGAAGCGCTGGTTTTCTATTGCTGCAGGCGGTAACATGTAAAAAGAAAGTCCCAGGGCCGGGTGCGGCGCTGGGGCTTTCTGATTCTGGTATACACTTTACGGTAACTTTCTGTTTTCACAAATTTGGGATGGATTTTCTGCCAGTGAAATGCTAGAATAAATAAGAATGTATGTTTATGCTGCTTATGAAAGGAAAATACAATTATGAAAAAAACAGTTTCTATGTTTACCAGCCTGTGCCTGTACGCGGCAATGATGGTTTTGCTGAACGGGTGTGCCGGAAAAACCAGGGAACAGGTGCCTTTACCAGAGATTCCGGAAAGCTACGGCCTGGAAGATGCGAAAAAGGATGGCTGTGTGGTTCACGAAAACGGCGATATTTCCAGCGGCGAAAAAGCATGGGATTCTTTTGTGGAGCAGTCGTCAGACGGCAAGCCGTCCAGTGTCAGGATTGGCTATTATTATACGCTGGATGATTCGGCAAAGTACACGGCCGAAGATTATGAGCGGTTAAAGAATGAATATCCTGTGTTATTCTTAAAAGACCTGGAATTTGACGGGGAGCAGTATACCCTGCTTTCTTATGAGGATGGCAGTGAGCAGAAACGGGAATATTCGTATCTTAAAAAATTTGAAGGCGATGCAGGGGCAGATGCAGTGTATGATTCCTATATCCAGTATGTGCTGACAGATGAAAAGGATGCGACCTGGGAGCAGCTGATGAAAAGCCTGTACAGTTCCCAGACTTCGGATTTTATCGATTTTCAGATTGTGTATACGGATTATATTTATGAGTGATGCTTTTTGTGCTTTCGCTGGCAGCCGGATTTTTCGGAATTTTGATTTGGGAAAAAAGCAGGATGCCGAAAAGAAAGCCAGGCTCAGTAAGAAAGCCGGATTCCAGAAAGAAGGGACAGGCAGATATGTACCAGACAGTTTTATTTGATTTAGACGGAACGCTGACAGACCCGGGCATTGGGATTACCAATTCCGTGGCGTATGCTTTGAACAAATCCGGCATAGAACCGCCGGACCGCAGGGAATTATATCCATTTATCGGGCCGCCGCTGCAGGATTCGTTTGAAAGGTTTTATGGATTTTCGAAAGAGGATGCAAAGGCTGCCGTCGGGTTTTACCGGGAGTATTACCGGGAAAAGGGAATTTATGAAAACAGGCTGTATGACGGCATGGATAAACTGCTTGCGCAGCTTTGCGATGCAGGAAAAACGCTGCTTGTTGCCACGTCCAAGCCGCAGGAGTTTGCCGTGCAGATTTTGGATTATTTTCATATCCGTCAATATTTTGCGTTTATTGCCGGGTCAGAAATGGATGGTTCCAGGGTGAACAAAGACGAGGTCATTCTTTATGCACTGCAGGAAGGAAATATTGCGGATAAATCGTCAGCCATTATGACTGGCGACCGCGAATATGATATCCGGGGTGCTGCGGCTGCAGGGCTTGATTCGATTGGCGTATTGTTCGGGTATGGAAGCCGGGAAGAACTGGAAACAGCCGGGGCGTCTTACCTTGCAGGGCAGCCAGCAGATATCGGGACGATTGTCTGTGGAAGCAGAGAATGAAAGATTGCCGTCAGTTCTGCCTTATACAGAATGAAAAGAATATAAAAAATAGAAAAAGAAAGAGGTTACCAGAAACAGTTATGAAATTATCAGAAATACACAAAAAGAAAAAAAATGTCCTGTCCTTTGAGATTTTTCCACCCAAAAAGGACGAGGAGCTGAAAAATATAGATAAAACACTGGAAATTTTATGTGAATTAAATCCGGATTTTATCAGTGTGACGTTTGGGGCGGGCGGCAGCACCAATAACAATAAGACAATTGCAATTGCAAAAAAAATCAAGGAAACCTATCATGTGGAGCCGGTCGTGCACCTGACCTGCTTAAGTTATGACAGGGCTGAGATAGACCGGTTTTCCAAAGAGCTTGCTTTCGAGGGAATCTGCAATGTGCTGGCACTGCGGGGCGACCGCAATCCGAACGTGCCGGAAAAATCGGATTTTGCACATGCATCCGATTTAATTTCGTATCTGAAGCAGACGAGTGACTTTTGCGTTGCGGGAGCCTGCTATCCGGAATGCCACCCGGAATCGGCCGGGCGCGTGGAAGAAATGCGGCATTTAAAGACAAAGACAGATGCCGGGGCAGAGGTGCTGCTGTCACAGCTGTTTTTTGACAACAATTATTTTTACCGCTTTGTGGAAGACTGCCGCATTGCCGGAATTGATGTTCCGGTTACGCCGGGAATTATGCCGGTTATCAATGCGTCGCAGATAAAGCGTATGGTGACGCTCTGCGGGGCATCCCTGCCGCAGCGGTTTGAAAAGATTATTCATAAATACGAAAACAGCAGGGAAGCGCTGTTTGATGCAGGCATGTCCTATGCACTGAGCCAGATTATTGACCTTCTGGCCAATGATGTGGACGGCATTCATCTGTATACGATGAACAACCCCGCAGTGGCACGCAAAATCTGTGAGGGGATTAAACATATCGTATAAGGCCGCTGCCGCATTGCCTTAAGCGGTAAAAGGCGGTTTATCACCAGCATGCTGTGCATTCTGTATCTCAGATGCGTTTATAGTACCTGAAATGGAATTTCTTTCCCCATGCCGGAAGATGTATGCAGCTTATAATCAGATGTAATAAAAATGGCTTCTGTCTGTTCCAGTGATTCAATCAGTGCCATTCCTGCGTCCAGGCCGAGGGAAAAGCAGGCAGTGCTCAGGCCGTCTCCGTCCGCCGAATCCGGGCAGATAATGGAAACACTCAAAAGCCCGTTGTCTAATGGATATCCGGTTTTGGTGTCCAGCAGATGATGGCAGAGCACACCGTTCTGCTCAAACGAGCGTTCGTAAATACCGGATGTGACAACGGTCTGGTCTTTCAGCTGCACGCAGGCAATGGCAGTACCTGTCTGCTCAAACGGTTTCTGAATGCCGATGGTATAAGCTTTTCCGCCAGCTTTGGAGCCGATGGCCAGCACATTTCCGCCAAGGTTGATAAGCCCGCTTGTGACGCCTTCGGAAACCAGGTATTCTTTCATTTTGTCAGCGATATATCCTTTTGCAATGCCGCCGGTGTCTATGGCCGCATTCTTATTTTTCAGTGTTACTTCATTTCCATTTATCTTTACATTCCGGTAATCAACGCCGGCGGCAGCTTCTGCGAGAGCCGCAGCATCCGGTATTTTGGGTGTTTGTGCATGAAAATCCCACAGGCTGGCCAGCTTTCCGATGGTAATGTCAAATGCTCCGTTACTGAGCTTCGAATAATATAATCCTTTTTGCAGCAGCTGCGCCGTTTCTTCATGAACCTTAACAGGGGTACCGGCAGCGGCATTGATTCTGCTGATATCACTATCTTCGATTTTCGTGCTGAAATAGCTTTCATACAGTCTGGCGAGCTCGAAGCAGTGCTCTAATTCCTCTGTCCGGGACGGGTCGTAGAGGGTAATGGTAATAATGGTATCAAAATGAAATCCGGACTGCTGTATCGGTTCGGTTCTGCCGCAGGAAGACAGCATCAGGCAGCACAGCAGCAGGGCAGGAAATGCCAGAAGGGATTTTGGGGCGGATGTTTTTAATCTGGTTTTTCGGAATCTGGCAGATGCCTGTCGGATGGTATGCATGGCGGCCTCCTTTGGTTTTGAAATAACAGCTGGTTTGCGATGCGATAATAGCACACAGCGGCTGAAAAGTCAATCGGATGGGAGAAAAATCAGCTCACTATGTTAAGAAATGGGGTAACAGTTGATGAGAAAATAAGCATCTATCAAAAAAGAATCGGGGCAGATAGAAGCGTGTGAAATCATTTGTCTTTTTTCTGCACTTGTGTTAAAATCCCCTATATACTGAAATCAGGCAGCTGCCAGTATGATAACTATTTTAAAACAGACAAGGGAGAGAGCCATGCCAGACTTAAATATTGACCGGATTAACGAATTGTACCGCAAATCCAAAGCAGAGGGACTTACCGATGCCGAAAAAAAAGAACAGCAGCTTCTGCGCCAGCAGTATGTGGCGGCAATCCGCGGCAGCATCCGCAGCCAGCTGAATCAGATTGACATGCAGATGGAAGATGGGACGATTGTCAATCTTGGCGAGAAATACGGAAAAAAAGCAGGAAGGGAAGGATAGGATATGCGGGACGCGAAGAAGGATGCATTCCGCATGGCATACCGGAAAAAACGTGATGCCATGCCAGTTTCGCTTGTGGAATCGCTGTCTGCGCGGATATGCAGGAGCATACTGGAATGGGAAGCTTTTCAGAAGGCAGAAGCTGTCTTTTTTTATTATCCGCTTGGAAAGGAAGTTTCCCTGCTGGCGGCTGTAACAGAGGCGCTGGCACAGGGGAAGCGCACCGCGTTTCCAAAGACTGCAGGAAACAGCATGCAGTTTTATGAAATCACGGATTTAAATGATTTTTCTGAGGGAAGGTTTCACGTTATGGAACCATTTACCGAAGGAAAAAATCCTGTCCGGTGGGAGCCGCAGCTGTGCTTTGTGCCGGGAATGGTATTTGACCGTGCTGGAGGGCGCATGGGATATGGGAAGGGATATTATGACCGGTATTTTGCCGGAAACAGAAATGTCCTGCTGGCCGGCTGTGCGTATGAATTCCAGATAGCAGACAGCCTGGTGCTGGATGCGTGGGATATCCGCATGGACTGGCTGGTGACGGAAAACGGGATGGAATATGGAAAGGAATATAAGTGTTATAAAGGATGTGAATGGAAAACAGCTTGTGGTAATAAATGACATATGTTTTAAAGGCAGACAGAATATTGACTGGAATGAGGCTGAACAGTATTTAAAGCAATATGTCGGAGAATTTGTAGAAATTGCTGAAAGTAAAGAAATCATATATATAGGCAATGATCTTCCTGATGAATACACAGGTTCCAATTATACGGCAAAGTTGAAAGGTGCTCTTGCAAAGGCGAAAGCGAATATCGATATGATTCCAGATT
>CAJTSV010000118.1 GCA_910579075.1 uncultured Eubacterium sp. | reverse complement strand
TGGCATTATGAAAAAAGAAGGGTTGTAAAGTTTTTTCTGAAACCAAACAAGGAAAAGATGCGCCAAAGAATGTGTTTATCGGAGCATCCGTTTGGGACAATAAAACGAGCGATGGGAGCCGCTTATTTCCTGCTGAGGGGGATGCGAAAAGCGGCTGGAGAGTTTGCGCTCTTCTGTCTGGGGTATAATCTTGAACGGGCGAAAAATCTTCTTGGATTTCAAAAAATGATGGAATTGATGGAACAGGCATAAGCCTCTTTCTTCATACTGTGTATTTTATTCAGTTTTCAATGTCACAGAAGAATGAAAGGGGCTAAATTTATGCCTAAAAATCTAGTTTTCGGACAGGCTGGGGGGTGACGCTGAACACCTACACGCACTTTGGGCTGTAGGATACAACAGATGAGCTGAAACGGATGGAGGAATTGGCAGAAGCTAGGAAGGAACTGGAAAAAACAAAAGAGGAAAAACCGGTTTCACAGAAGGTGTTTCGGGCAATTTAATGAGGAGATGATAGGGCGCTCTGCTTTGTCAGAGCGTTTTATTTTTATGAAATTGTGTGGGAATTTAACATAGGATTTGATATAATTATTTTTATTAACGGCAAAGTTGATGCAAAAGTTGGCTTAACGATAAAAATTTTTAGGTAATTGTTAAATGCTTTTTGTCTTTGATGTGGATAACTATCCGTATATAAGGAGAAAAAACGAGTTATTGTTCGGAATTATTTCTGAATTGACAGACAATATTGAATTTCAGACATATTTTAATAAGCCTGCACAAGAATTATGAAAACTTGATATTTTTTCAGGCAATTAACGGTTTGAGGCTTCTGATATATTGTGGATAACTCATACGGTGGGCGACGATCACGGTAAGCTGGCTGGCAATCCCGGCGAGGAATACATCCGCTTTTGTAGTGACATGGTTGAGGGTCTTCCTCCCGGCGACACACATGTTGATCTTGAAATGGTTAATGCTTCTTTCCACGATGGTCCTGATTTTATAAAGGGAAACCCATTCATCAGAATCCCGCTGGATACCGGGAAACATACGGAAGTCCATGTTTTCATAAGTATAGGTTGTACGCCCTTTTTTAGCGGTGCTGCAGGGATCTTGGCAATCGCATACCCATCGCCCTTTTACCATGTGGACTTTAGGGCAGACCCATTTGTCGCGGTCTGAACGCCCTTTCTCATGGCAGTGTCCGGCATATTTCATGTCCAGTGTGCTGTCTTTGGGACAGGTGGGATAGCCGTAAGCATTATAGCCGACTTTTTCAAGTGTGCTTTCATTCCTGGGGTTATATGGGATAAGGGCTCTGGAAAAATGAAATTCATCCTTAAGGAAGCCGTAAGTATCAATGGTGTCAAAAGCGGAATCGCCCAGGAAGGTATCAGGGTGGAAGCCTGGGTGGAGCGAAAAGAAATCAGAGAGGATTGGCTTTAAGGACGAGGAATCGCCGATGGATTTATCCTCATCCGGGGAGTCTGACTTCTTTTCCACAGGGACTTCCGGGTGGGCGGCCTTAAAATCATCATCCAGAAAAGTGATGTGCCGCACGATGCCCAGGCCGTTCGTGAGGATGGCGAACTTGTCAGCATAGCAGAAATGGCCGTTGATATACTGCTGTTTTGCGTCAGGGCAGGAAGCAGCCTGTGAAGGCATGAGACCGTAAGCCATCTTATAAGGGTCAACATCAGGATTATCCTTATAGTAAGTCTTGAGACGGCGGATCAGGGAATTGAGGGTTTTGGGATTATTTTCCGTGACATAAAGCTCAATACCGGAGGTATCGAAGGTAAGCATGGAGGCAAGGGAAGCGTCGACGGTCTGACAGATGGGTTCGGTATAATCCACCATCTGCTGGAACATGAGTTCAATGTGGTCTGCAAAACCGAGTTTGAAGCGTGTAAAAAGCGGAGCATCAGGGACTTTTGAAAAGCCACAGAAATCCCTAAGTTCCTTACAGATATGGAGCAGAAGAATAAGAAGGGAATCTGTAGGGATAGAGAAGATCTTCTGGAGGATGAGGGCGGAAAGGAAGGCGGTAAGGGGATAATCCCTTTTGCGACCAAGATGCTGGTAAAAAGCGTTATAAAAGACAGAAGGGATAAATTCAGAGAGATCGAAATGTTCTTCAAGGAGCTGGAAAAAGGAAGGGGTATCGTCGATGAACATATCTCTGCAGTCTGAAAAGATATCTTTTAAAGAAATCTGATGGTATTTAACAGCCATAAATTTTCTCCTCCGTGAGTAGTATTGTGGTTAGTGGTATTTCCATTATATCATTTGCGGAGAGAAAATTTATATAGAAACAACAAGGAAACCCAGTAAAATCAACGGGTATGGCAATTTAACAATTGCCTAATAAAAATTTTATTAAGGAGCTTTATTTTCATGAAAAAAATATCTGATAATTTTTGTGGTTATCTAAAGGTAGGGGATGACAAATGCGCATACAGCGTATCGAATAATATAGTTACTTTGCTTCCAGCTCAAAATGAGGAAACTGAAATAGATGAAGCTTTTGAAAGATTACGTTCTCGTAAGACAGAATTGCCTGAGTATCTGTTAGGTGAAGATTATGATGGTCTGATTGCAATAATACGCAATGATAAATTCAGCACACGGTCTTTAGGATTTACCCCTTCCATTAAGTTTGCAACACCCATCATAATAAAGGCAGAGGGTAATGGGGAGGGCTTTTTTCGTAATTTGACAGAGGAATGGGATAGGTTCCACGCCATTATGTTTATTGGGGGAAACATAAATGCAGTATGCAATCCTCAATTGGCGGTTGAAAAATCTAATTATGACGGATATTTAGAAAATGATGGAGCAAGAGAAATTAAGATACGTCCGTGGAATGATTATACTTACTCAACTGAGTTTGAAATGGACGGTGAGAAAATTGCCTTAACAATTTCTGTAGCTCAAACAGGAGAAGATGTAAATGCAGAACATCATGGAGCATACAGCCTTGGAGAACTCAATTCCTTTATCCGTCTTACGTTTGAAAAAGCCAAGAGCTTTAATGACGTGGAAAAATATTATAGCATTATTAAAGATTTGATTGCTATTTTAACTTTGCAAAACAACGTTTCCTTTGAGACAGATATCAGACAAAAAAATTCTGAAAATGAATTATTTCGAACGGGAGTCTGCAGGATATTTGACCACTATGAAAATTATTCTGTAAGGAAATGTCAAAATGTTATTTCAATATACAGTATTTCGGATTATGTTCCTAATTTGATAAATGCGATTATGAATAATGAAGCTGACTCTTTGCTTGAAATCTTGCCAGAAGATAATGGGATGATTGGTAAAGTAACAATTACAAATATTCAAGATTTATGCACAGCCTTGGAGGTTGCCTGCAAGTGGGGTAAAAGGAACAGGGAGAAAGACAATCTCATAGAAAATCTGAAAAAGGAAATAAAAAAAACAATAGCTACATTTATCGAAAGCCATGATGACATGAATGCCTGCAATGAAACTACGATTAATAGTGCTTTTGATTATCTGGATTATACGTTAAAACAAAAAATACTTACACTCTACAATGAAAATCGTTGTATAATTGATGCAATCATAGCTAAAAGGTCATTGCCTCAGATAAGCGAGGCCAGTGTAGCTGCATTTGTGAACTTTCGAAATAATAAAACTCATTCTGGCACAGTTGAATGGGGTGACAGTGCACGTATATATACAGCGTTACTCGCACTTGGATATGCCTGTTTATTTAGATATGTTGATATACCTGATAAAGTAATTGAATCTGTACTCATTCGAATATTTTGAATGTGAAAAAATTTTTAAGTGATGAGGGGATATTAAAGAATTTAACAATAATTTCTTTGGAGACTGGCAAAACTTTGGTTTCGGCTGTGTCAGAGCATGAGGGAATGAGCCATATTAATTTTAGAAATGAGATTTATGGTTATTATTGTATCTGTTAGGATAACACGTATAATTAAAATTTTGATAAAAATACAGAATAATAAAACATCCCTCCTTTTACTATGTTTTGACTGTGTTGCACGGCCTAAATACGCTGCAGTTTGCTTCGTTTTGCAAAATCTTTGATATTTTTGAGCATCTGCTTATGCCGGACTTTATTTATTTGGCAGGCTGGAAAAACAAAACCTGCTGGAAGAAATAGAGAGGCTGTAGGGAAAAGAGAATCGGGAATTTGCAAAATCTGTTTTGGAAGCGGGACTTGAAGCAAATAAGAAGATTGTGAAGAATTTAATAGGAGATGGCAGTATGAGTGAGGAACTACTGGAAATATTAAAACCAATTGCAGAACCACAGAGGAAGAAGGATATAAGGATTATGATAGATACGCTTCGCGAGCTTGGGCACCAGGATAGTAAAATAAAGATGATAATTATGGAAAAATATGAGCTGTCAGAAGAAAATGCAGATTTATTTCTGAATGAAATCCAGTCTGCTGTTTGAAAAAGAGCATAATCTGAATACAGGGCTGATTCAAACTGAATTGCTGGAAGTCAAAAAGCAGGTGGATGTTCAGGGGACGTTATATAAGAGCATAAAGCCCGATTAATATAGAAAAGTACGGATGAACAGGGAAAGAAACAGATTCAATTATGAGCAGTACCTGTATGGCAGCATATGATTTGGATAAGCAGATTAAGAAAGAACAGACAGGAGTATACAGGATTTATTTTAAAATGTACAATCATAAATGAGCTGGACGGAAATTTTAAAACCAGCTGATAAAGAAAGCGGGCAGAAATGCCTGCTTTCTTTTTTGGGAGATTATGAATGTGCCGGGAGCCTGCTCTGGCAGAGAATATATTCTCTTACGGCATCCCTGGGAATTCTCCATTTTTTCCCGATACGCAAGCCTTTTATCATGCCGCTGTTTAAAAGGCTGTAAGTACGGTTCATTCCAATCATTAATATTTCAGATACATCCTCTGCAGTGAGAATGTCCTGGTACTGGTTCAGCATGCTTTATTCTCCTTTCGGTGCGTTATGGTTTTATTAAAATGTTAATATGCTTTTCACTATTAAATAACAGCTGGTTTATGCAGACAGCGTTTATTTAATGAAAGGAGAGCTGGCATAATGGTATTTAAAATAGGACTGGGTTTTTGTGGATATACACAGAAACCCCAAAAGAAAGAAATAGCGCAGATAAGCCGGGAAGTTACACAGAATTATCAGGAAAAAGAAATGGAAGAACTGGCACAATTAATAGGAAATGAAGGTTATTCATTTATTCCGGCATTTATGAAGGGAGAACGGAAACAGCAGAATTTTCAGTCCATGCAGTGGTTTGTTCTGGATATAGATGGCGGGGCCGGTTTTCAGGAAATAAGCCGGTGTTCGGCTGAAAATAATTTACAGATTGCATTTGCATATCATACATTTCGTTCTTTTGAAAATAAGGAACGGTTTCGTGTGGTATATATACATGATGTGCCGGTGATGGACAGACAGGCAGCAGAGTTTATGCTTGATATGATGCTGAGAGTGTTTCCGGAAGCCGATAAATCCTGCTGTGATGTGTCGAGGATGTTTTTCGGAGGGAAAGGAATTATCTGCCTGAATCCGGAAGCACGTTTTAATCTGGGTGATTTGATGAATGCTTTTATGAGAGCGTCAGACAGGGGTGACAATCTGAAAAGAAATATTATAAACTTTGCCAGAAAACATAAGATACAGGTTATAAACGGACGGCTTGCAGCAGGGCATGTCAGTGATTTGGCTTCTTATGACGGAAAATGGATGCAGTCTGATATTATTTATATAGGCAGAATCCATTTTCCGTCATATTTTATCATCAGGCATGATGTGCTGCACCCTGTAAAAACGTGCCTGCCTAAAAAATGCCAGGCTGCCATAGAATATGGAAAGGGATGCAGGATTCTGGATGATTTTATAGACGGAAAGGAACTTGGCCATGATGCCAGGTTTGCGCTTGCATCTAACCTGCGGTATCTGCATGGCGGAAGAAAATTTTTTCTTGATAAAATCAGGAGTGTTCAGGGAGAGGAGAAATACAGGAAGTGGGAACGGGACTTCAAATATATGAAGGGCTATCATCCGAAAAGGTGCAGTCCGGATTTTTGTGAGTATTTTGGCAAAGAAGGATGTGCCGGAACCATTCTTGAGACAGTTTCGGCAGGCAGAAATATATACTGTGCCAGACGGGAATATCTGTACAGCACGAAGGAAGCAGAAGATATGCTGCAGGAAAATCTGGAAAGGGCTTTTTTAGCACAGGGTACGGGAATGCATCTGGTGAAAGCACAGACAGCATTAGGAAAAACGAGGGCCTATGCAAAGCTGGCATGTGAAAACAGGCAGACACGCTTTATAATTGCATGTCCGACAAATATGCTGAAAAAGGAAGTGGCACGCACGGTGGAATCCATGGGAGAGAAATGCTTTGTCACGCCGAGCGTCCAGAAAAATCCGATGGTGCCAAAGGAAACAGCAGATTTGATTTCCTCATATCATGAAAGGGGCCTGCACTGTATGGGACGGAAAATACTGAAGGAATCCATGGAAGAAGTACCGGAAGCATGTGTGGCGCAGAAAGAGGAGCTGCAGCGGATTGCTGACGGGCTGGACGGTGTAAAAGGTGAAAGAATCATTGTTACAACACATGCTTTTCTGCTGCAGATGCCGGAATCATTTATAAAGAAACATACCGTTATTATAGATGAAGACATTCTCATGCTGCAGATATTTGCAAAAATAAGCCGGGTCAGCATACCGGTGCTGGAAAAGGCAGCGGAGTGTGCCGGAAAAGGGATTTCCGCTGCAGCCAGGACAGTTCTGGAAACTCCGGCTGGCGAATACCGGAAGACTCAGGCACAGGCGCACAGCAGAGGGTTTTCAGAGCAGGAGCTGGATGCGCTGGGAGCCGGGGACGGGGAAAACCTGAATGACCTGCTGCTGGCTGGCAGTTATGTGCGCAGAGAGGACGGGGATGTTATATATTTCTGTCCGCAGAAGCTGCCTGAACACCGGTACATAGTTCTGTCAGCCACACTGAATGAAGAAATCTACAGGCTGTATTTTGAGAAAACAATGCCGGTAACAATGTACCCGGAGAAAAAAGCAGCTTACAGGGGCAGACTGAAGCAGTATGCCCGTTATCTGCTTGGGAGAGGAAGCCTGGAAAAGAAAACGGGGGTTTTTCAGGCTGCCAGAGACTGTCTCGGACAGGAGCATCCGCAGATTATTACATATATGAAATACGGGCGGCAGAATGATGCAGGGATTCATTTTGGAAATTCTTCCGGGACAAATTCCCTGGAAGGGAAGGACATTGCTGTTATAGGGACACCCTATAAGAATGAGGAAGCTTACCATAGAAAGCGAGCTGGAGCAGTGCATTCGAAGGGCGAGATTGTTAAGACAGGACTGTACGGTATATGTGTTTTCTGCGTTTCCATGTGAACAGGCAGAGATATCGGAAAGGGATTACCTGAGCCAGGGCATGGGAGAGGGCATCCCGGACGGCAGGCTGCCACTGTCCGGGAAATGAAAAAATTTTTTTAAAAATTCAGCTGTTTTAGCCCTTAAACAGTAACGGTTTCCGATGTTTTTTTATTTTTCCGGACATTCAGCATGTATGATTTCTTTCAGTGGGGAAACCAGACGGAAGCTGTCCGGGAGCAGGGCGCATGCGGAAATTGTCACGGCCCGCCAGGTAGTCTAACGATACATGGTAATAGCCAGCAAGTATGCAGGCATAAGACAGGGGCAGCTCCCGGATTCCCTTTTCATAGCGCCGGTATACTTCGCGCTGGCATTTTAAGATATCAGCAATATTCTGCTGGGTCAGGTCATTGTCAATTCGTAAGTCTTCCAGTCTTTTTAAATACATAGAAAATAGATTTTTCTGACAGGGATGTGAAAAAAGCACAGGATTATGCAGATTCTTTGGAGAAGAATATCGCAGAAGCTGTTTATTTGGAGATTTATATTTATCAGGAGATAGATATGAAGCTGTCAGGGTTTGCTTCTGATTTGTTTACAGGAGAAACTGTTTATGATTTTGAAACGCCTGAAGGGATGGAAGGAGCATTATATACAGATACGAAGTTTCCAGAGGCTGGGTATTATTCCATCCGCTGCCTTGATATAGGTGAGATGCTGGCTGTTGAATATCAGGCTGCTGAGTGAATCTGAAAAGACAGATGGCGGGAAAATGTATTTTTTAGAATGCCTATTCCATCTGGGAAGTCATTGCGATATAATAAAACCATAGTCAGATTAAAAGCTGTATGGCTGTATGAATCACAAGAAGGAGGTTCCAGATGAAAAATTTTAATGATACCGCCAGCAGTATTGCAGAGAGTGCGGTACGATATGCAATGCAGAACGGAATAGACCTTGATTATACAAGAGAAAGTGTTCAAAGTGTGGATGCTTTTCTCGGATCCATTCATGATCGTCTTGACAGGTACGATGGCGATGAGGGTGCAGAAATTTTGTGGAATACGGCAGTTTTGTTTGGAACATATATCGGAGAGATGCTGCTGCGTTCAGGACTGGCTGAAAAAGGGTTTGTCTGGGCTGAGGATGACGGACTTTCTGTACTCTGTATTCCTGGCAGCCAGACCGCTGTTTCACCCATTACCAAAGCACACAAACGGATTCTTAATGGTGCTGAGGACAGTATGACAAGTTTTGTGGATGTGGTGTTTTCTGTCGCCGATGGTGAGTGGCCCAAAATAGGAGTGCTGCGAGTTCCAGATGTTGAAATTGCAAGCGGTAAAAAAATCGAGAAAATTGTTTTCAAAGAAACGGATGATTACATATCTCTTGTTGCAGAGGGAAAAGAGGATTTTGTTATTTTTAATTCTCACGATGGATTTTTTCAGTTTTACGGAATTGGAAATCAATTCATCTGCGAGGCCTGGTTCAATCTGGGTGGACGCAGGGCATATGGACTGATAAATCCTGACTGTGTGAATACCGAGCGCGTAAAACTTGTCACACCATTCGGTGAGTATACTCCAAGGGAGATGGATATTATTTCACTGAAACAGCTTAAAACAGCTGTGTATGAGTATTTTTCTAATCTTGAGGAGGCAGATTTTCTTGCAAAAGTTCCGCATGAGAAACTGGACATGTAATATTTCCGGTTTGTGTGTCTGAAAATTGAAGGATAGCTATAAAATGCCGCTGCATGGACAAAAAACAGGCAGTGGCGTTTTCTTATCTTGTTTCACACTGATTAATGAGGAAGTTTTTTTGCTGCCAGACTCCGGAAGCTGGAAGAAATCAGAGAATCAGGCTTATTGCCTTAAAGACCAGGGATGACGCAGTTAAGGGTAAGTTTTCTTGAATACCGAATGCTGAAAGCAGCCTGGCAGGGATTCTGGATTTTTGTGTCAATGGAGTGCTGTAAGGTGCTGGCATAGTCCTTTCCATTGACACAAAAATTCATCTTCTGTACACCGTCAGGAGCAGAAAAGTATTATTTTATTCGAAAAGGACAGGCAGTTTATGATTCTGGTTTTCTTTTCATTTATGATGGAAAAGCAAAACCCAAGCCTGGCTGATAATGCGGAAATATACAATGCTGAGTGACAGGCAGCAGTATTATTTTGTTCAATACACAGCATATGATACCGTATGAATTTTCATATTCTGTATTTTTGGAATGCTGTGACAGCTTTAAATATGAAACTGTTTTCTGGGATGTTTTGTCGCCAGAATATCCATCTGCTTAGACATTGCAACATGGGTATATATCTCAGTAATAGTAATAGAGCTGTGTCCAAGCATTTCCTGAATATATCGGATATCTACATCTGCTTCCAGAAGGCTTGTGGCAAAAGTATGACGGAACATATGCGGGGTAATATGTAATTCTATGGCAGCAAGGGAAGTATATTTATTGATCATTCTTCGGACTGACTGGTCTGAAAGCACCTTGCCGGACTGGTTTACAAAAAAATGATTGCATGACTGCATTTCGGACAGGAAGACAGCCTTATATTCTTCCAGGGCATGGATAACAGCATCCGTTCCAATCTGAATCTTTCTTTCTTTTGAGCCTTTCCCATATATTAAAATACTTCTATCATATAAATTTACATCATTTATTTTTAAGGAACATAATTCGGAAATCCTCATGCCGGTTGCAAAGAGCAGCTCAATTACTGCAATGTCCCTGATAGAGTTTTTCTTCTGGCAGTCTGTTTTGGCCTCTGAGAGGTGTGTGTATATGGCAGATAGAAAATGTTCCACAGTATGGAGGGGTATTGTTTTTGGCAGTGTGACCGGATTACGGAATTTCACATGTATTTTATTGAAAGGGTTCCGTGCGATGACATCTTTATATTCTAGGTAATGGAATAAAGCTTTTACAGAGGCAATTTTTCTTTTTACAGTTTTTGGCTTGTATTTCTGATGAAGTGCTGCGATGAAATTTTCCAGTGTATCTGTAGTAATATCCGTTATACTGTCTGCTTTTGTTTTTGTACGGAATTGCTGTAAATCGATTCGGTAAGCTTTTATCGTTTTTTTGTCCAGCATTTTCTGGTACTGGCAGTATTCCAGATAGTTTTTTATGTGTGTCTGCAGATTGTTCATTTCTGATTTCTCCTTGTCTATGCTTTTTATAATATATCGTACATAGATTTTTGCATCTGCACAACTGCCAAATCATGCTGGGGTGACAGATAGTTCATATTGCAAAAAAATCTAGCTTTTTTTGCAGTGGCTTGTTGGAAATAGGAAATTATTAACATACAGGTGAGTGAGAAACAATTAATCAGATTAACGGGTATTTGGTGTATATTGGATTATGAGGATGTCTTATTTTATATTTTTTGATGGGGAATTATAATGTTTTTGGGAGAAAAGATTTTTATGGAAATATTTTGAAAAAGTATTGATTGTATTCGGACTTATGATATAATATACTAGAAATGTCGATATAGAAATTTAAGAGTGATTAGCATGAACAAAGCTATATATTAGAAAAATGAAGGATAATATCTGATTATCCTTCAAAGATAATAAAATTGCTAAAAAGATTATAGCAGTCTTTATTGATTATAATTTATGAGGCCTTAACATGGAAAATTCATTTGCAACTAAATATTGGAAGGATTTTGAAACATTATCCCTAAAATATATTAGAGAACAGTATAAAGATACAACCGCTAAGTGTATTCA
>CAJTSV010000117.1:11120-11459 GCA_910579075.1 uncultured Eubacterium sp. | reverse complement strand
TTCCCCGGCACAAATTCTGAATAGCTCTGTCAATCTCCATTTGATTTTCCGGGTCGGACGCGCTGGTAGCTTCGTCAAGAATCAAAATCTTAACCCCGCAGCCGGAAAATCCTTCGGACACCTCACAGCCACAGCCGACGGCTCCGACGGTTACCGGGCCTGTAGAAACAAAGCCGGCAGATAACACCGTTGTGGCAAGTGCCAGCGAAAATGCGGATGGCATTTTTATCGATGTATCCGGTAAAGCTGTTGTGAATGCGCTTGTGGAAACACAAAGCGGCAGCCGGTTTATTACAGACGGTTCCGGCAAAAAAATAACAAGCAGTGTCGTAACGGCGG
>CAJTSV010000117.1:0-11110 GCA_910579075.1 uncultured Eubacterium sp. | reverse complement strand
AGATGGCACAATGTACTGCACAGCGCCGGATGGCTCCATCGCAGTAAACCAGAAGGTTACGCTGGGCGGCAAGAAATATTTTGCAAAAGCAGACGGAGCAGTTGCAAAGAGCGAATTCTGCGTGACACCGACCGGCAATACCGTTTATGCAAAAGCAGACGGCACACTGGCAGTAAATACGACAATTACGGTAGGCGGCAAGAAATATTTTGCAAAAGCAAGCGGAGCCATTGCAAAGAGCACGTTCAGTACAACCAGATTTGGCAATAAGGTTTATTCCAATGCAAAAGGTGAAATCATTACGAATAAACTGTTTAAGACAGGCGGAAAGCGCTATTTTGCAAAAAAGAGCGGAGCTATTGCAACGAAAACGTGGGTAACAGTCGGAAATAAAAAGTACTACTGCAATGCATCCGGCGTAGTTACAAAGGTTAAAAAAGTGAAATAATCGAAATAAACAAAATAATCAAAATAATTGAAATAAAGCATATTCAAACGTTCATCTCCCCTCACAGAGAACAAAATCCCCGGATGGTGTCCTGCACAGACACTGTCCGGGGAATTTTTGCCTGTTCCGGAATCTTGCAGCCAGGCATGCTGTTTGTGCATATTGCACAAATTATACGCGTTTTAAAATTTATTCTTTACAAACGCCGGAAAGCAGGATATGATAAGTACTATCTTATTTTTCTTCAATGACTGTACAGCAGTGCAGCCATTCATGCGGGCCGCAGCGCTTTCGCAAGTAATAAATTATAAAATCACGGAAATAAAATTCAGTTTTATCCCCATGAAAAATTAAGAGTATCGAAAAAACAAGCGTATCAGAAACATATCAGAAAAAGAAAGCAGGTGAACGTTTGCCTAAAATTATCGGTTTTTTTGGAAGCTATCCGGCTGATATCTGCCTGTATGCGGCGTATGCACTGCAAAATACCGGCAGGCGGGTCTGCGTCATAGACAATTCGGATGACGGAGAACTGTTTTACTGCATTCCGGCACCGGATGTACGGCCAGATGCGGTCACATTCCGCAATGTAGATTTTCTGCGGCTGGAGCCGGTAGTCCGGTGGCATGAGCTGGATTATGAATATGTGTTTGTGCAGCTGGGAGCACAGCCGCCGGAGCTATGCCTGGCTTTATGCAGTGTGCGGATTCTGGTGGCGGACTGTGAACGCCGCAACCTGGATTTTTATAACGGGTATATGCAGCGCAGCGGCATGCCGGCAGCTGTCCTGCTGCGGGGCTTTTGCCTGGACAGGGATTTGCTGCGGAAAGTAAAAAAACATCTGGAAAGCGGGAATGCGTTTATTGACAAATGGCTGATGCTGCCGTTTCACAGGGCAGATGAAGCATACCGCCTGGAAATGCAGTTCGGCCAGCTGGATGAATTTGTACATATTTCACCGGGCATGGAGCAGGTGCTGATGCAGCTTCTATGCATGATAGAAGCATATGACTGTTCCGGCATTATCCGTGCCGTACAGGATGCAAAAAACGGGAAAATGGCATGCAGCTGTGCGGGATAACCAGCAATACATGCACAGAGCGGGAAAGGAAGAAGAATTGAATATAGCATTTTGGAGCGGGCAGGACGGGTGCGGCACAACAAGCAGCATGGCGGCCATAGCCAGTGTGTGCGCCAGCGCATGGCATATGAAAACGATTCTGTTACAGAGCCGGAACCAGAAAAGCGATTTAAACCAAAAGCTGGGGACGGCATGGCGCACGGGGACGGGATGCAGTGCGCATCAGCCGGAAGCAGAAATACAGGATATGCCAAAACGCGGCAGCCTTGTGACAGTCCGCAAGGGGCGCATGTATTACCTGCCTCAGGAAGAATACCGGAAAAAACGGAGCTATTCCGATGCTTTCCGGGAAGGCATGTGCAGGCTTATCCGCAGTGCCGAGCAGCATTCGGACATTACATTTACGGACTGTGGCAGCGGGGATGATGCACTGTCAGAAGAAATCCTGTCCAGGGCAGATGCGGTAGTTGTAAATCTCACACAGGAACGCCGCAATCTGGATAACTATTTTCAGGGCAGGCATGTCTTTGGGGAACACGTGATTTATCTGGTCAATGCGTATCATCCGCAGTCCGCTTATAACAGGCAGAACCTGAACCGGATTTACCGCCTGGGGAAAGAAGAATTAGCCGTGATTCCGCACAGCCAGTTTTTCCGCCATGCCAGCGATAACGGAATGACAGAGTATTTTGTGCGCAGGCATATCCGCTGCTGCGGCACGGACAGGCAGTTTTATTTTATGCAGGAGCTGCTGCATGCGGCAGCGCTGATACGCAGGGCAGCCGGGCTGGAAATCAGAGAGGGCGCGAAAAGCAGATAAAATGGAAAGGAGGACAAAACACAAATGGGAAAGAACAGGCTCAAAACAGCAGACGGAGCACGTCCGCCGCCGGGCAGGCACTTGCAGGAAAGTGGTGTGCCAGGCAGAAGAAAGATATGGAAATGGCTGCCCTGCCTGCAGCCGCAGGCCGCCCGGGGCGGCGGCTTAATGCCGCCCGGATTCGGAAACAGGCTGCGGCAGCTTGATATGAAGCTGCCCAATCCGGTTTTTCGTAACGGAAGTCACGGTCAGGCAGATGCCGCCTTCGGTTGTGATTTTTTCCCCTTCTTTTGGAAGGTGGTCACACAGGCCGATAAAATAGCCGCCAATGGAATCGTAGTCATCGGAGGTCAGGCTGATACCCAGCTCGCCGCATAAATCATCCAGGTTCATATGTCCTGCGGCAAGGTATTCGGTATCGCTGATTCTGGTCAGCGGGTCTTTTTCATTGGCATCGTATTCATCGTGGATTTCGCCCACGATTTCTTCCAGCAGGTCTTCCATTGTGACCATGCCGGCCGTAATGCCGTATTCATCCAGCACAATGGCCAGATTAATGGATTTATTCTGCATTTCTAAAAACAGCTCGGCCGTATTCTTTTTTTCATAGGTAAAGAACGGCTCGCGCAGGATATTCTGCACAGCAAAATGCTCGGTATCTTCGTAAAGCAGCAGGTCTTTCATATTCAGGATGCCGACGACATTGTCGGTCGTGTCCTGATAGACCGGAATTCTCGTATAGTGGTCTTCACGGTAAATTTCCAGTATTTCACGGTAAGTACTGTCAATCTGCACAAATGTCATGTCGATTCGCGGAGTCATGATTTCTTTTGCAAGCGCATCGGAAAAATCAAATACATTGTGAATCATTTCATGTTCTTCGGATTCAATGACGCCGCTTTCATGGCTGACGTCCACAATCGTCCGCAGTTCTTCTTCCGTAATGGAATCCTTGTTTTTATTCGGGTCTATCCGTAAAAGGCGCAGAAACGCATTGGACATTGTGTTGATAATAAAAATAACAGGCGTCATAACATTCATCAGCATCTGGATAATGCCGGAGTATGCCATGGCAAGCGTTTCGGCATGGAGCGTGGCAAAGGTTTTTGGAGATATTTCTCCAAAAATCAGAATCAGAACGGTTAAAATACCCGTAGCAACGCCTGCGCCGACACTGCCAAACAGCCGCAGTGCAAGGGTTGTCGCGATGCTGGATGCGGAGAGGTTTACAATGTTGTTGCCAATTAATATGGCACTGAGCATTTTGCCGGAATCTTCCGTAATTTTCAGGGCACGCGCCGCACGCTTGTTTCCTTCGTCAGCCAGTGTCAGCATGCGGATGCGGTTAAAGGTTGTCAGGGAAGTTTCTGCGGAAGAAAAAAATGCAGAAAGAAACAGTAATACAGCTAATACAATTAATTGGAATATGTCGTCTGAACTCAATGGTACACCTCTTATATCTGGATAGTTTTATTATTTACAGATACTAATATATCAAAAAATTGCAGAATTGAAAAGAGTTTCCTGTAAAATTTACGCAGGAGCCTGCGTTTCTCTGCATCAAAAGAACGAAGGGAGAAATACACAACGCTGAACATGAATAAAAGAAACAGGAATTACACACAAAATCAGGAAAGGTACACACAGGAACAAAACGATGACCGGGATGAGGATGCCGGCCGCAGGAAAAAAACAGTATTTGCTGCAGCGGCGGTTCTGGTTATCCTGCTGGCACTTCTGCTGGCGGTTTCTTTTTTTACAGACCGCACGGATGCATCAACCGGGGAAGGGGAAGCCATACAGGTTACGCCGGAGCACATGGAGCAGATTTCAAATGAGGTCAGTAAGCGGGTGCTGGACACGCTGGGCACAGAGGTTCTGGCGGATATGGCCGGAGAGGCCATTGCAAAAGAGCTTGCCGGGCAGCTTACAAAGGAGAGGATTTTCGAAATTGCATCTGAAAATGGCATCGAGGTAATAGCAGCCGGGGAAGAACAGCTGCGCCTTTTGCTGGAAGATATTCTTGCGCAGATGAATATTTCCGCAGACAGCATGCTGACCGACGAACAGAAAGCATATATCCGGCTGGCAGTCAGCCGCTGCGTGCAGGAAACGCTTGCAGATATGGATATTTCCGGTGCGCCAGGCAGCGAACAGCTGCGCCTTTTGGAAGAACAGTTAAAAAGGGAACTGTCAGAAACGGTAAAAACCCAGATTCAGGAAAGTTCCTTCCAGCTCACCAGCCAGGACATGGAGCGGCTTAAGCAGTCCTTAAACCTGCAAAGCCTTGTAAACGGTGCAGCGGATGCAGCCGTAAAGCAGCAGCTGGAAAAAATGAAGCAGGATATTCTTGCAGATGTGAAAAAAAGCGTCAAAACGCCGGTTAAGGGAAAGGATTATTTTACGGACGCAGATATCAGGGTTATTCAGGATAAAGTGCTGAAAGCAGCAAACCAGGAGCTGTTAAAGCAGATTCAGACGCTGGCTGCCCGTATTCAGGAAATCAGGTCTTCGGTCAGCACGCTCGATAAGCAGGTTGCGCAGTTAAAAGAACTGGATAAGAAAAAGACTGCGGATATGGAAAAGCTGCAGACAGGCATTACAAAAATCAATACATCCATCCAGCAGATTTATGCGCTGACGAAACAGCTGTCCGCAGCCATTACGGTTTCAGGCAGCCGCCTGGAAAGGGTAACCGGAAGCGGCAGTGAAATCCAGTCTGAAAGGATAGCTGCATCGGAGCTTACGATTGCGGAATTTGTCGATATTCTCGCTGGCAATGACAACGTATATACGGGGGCCATCCAGGAGCTGAATAAAATCATCCGGCAGCTGAAAGAGGAAAATACAAAGCAGGATCAGGAATTTGACAAATCCATCAAAGAGCTGGAAGGCTCGCTGGACGACAACGGCAGGCTGCTGGAAGATACCAGGGCAGCACTGGAGCAAAGCAACCAGCAGCTCAAAGAGCAGCTCGGGCAGCAGGAAAAGGATTTTGACGGGAAGCTGGAGCAGGAGCGCAGGCAGCGGGAAGAAGCCGATGCACGGGAACAGGAGCAGCGGGAAGAAGCCATTGCACAGGAGCAGGAGCAGCGCCAGGAAGCTGACGGGGAGCTGCAGTCCCAGATAGACGATGCAAAGGAGCTGGCCGGGAAGCCGGAAGATGCCGGAGCGGTTGAGGGAGATACGATTTTCCAGAAAATCGGTTCGATTATAAGGATTTTATCGAAGGACGGCCTGGAAGGGCTGCTTGAGGTATTGCAGTCCATCGGCGGGGCGCAGACCGTAGAGGAAGGCATGGACAGCCTGAACACGGGACTGACGGATGCCAGGGCGCGTGTCGGGGAGCTGGAAAAAGAAAAATGGCTGTCCAATCTGACACTGCTGGCACAGCCGCAGCAGGAAGGCGGCACGGGCTATGCTTATCAGGAAAGCGGCTCTGCCTATGTATACCAGATTCCGCTTGTGACGGAAAAAGACCAGATACAGCTTGGTGATGATGATACATCGATTGTAGTAAATTTCAAAAAACCGGGAAGGCTTCCTTCTAATGTGGCATTTTCGGTAAGCGGAAATGACCTGCTGATTTCGTTTGTACAAAGGCCGTCACGGAATATCGACATTGTATCAATTCATGTATATAAAGAAAAATAGGGGGAAGACAGAATGGTTTATAGAAAAAGAATATGCCGGGCCGCTTCGTTTCTGCTGGCAGCCGGCATAGCGGCCGGTACCATGGCCATAGACAGCCAGGCCGCGGTTATTACATCCAATGCAACCGATAAAGTGGCTGCTGTATTTCAGGAAGGCACGGAATACAGCGCGGGTGATTATGTGATTTATGACGGTGAAATGTATGTCTGCACGCAGGAAATTCAGGGAGCATGGAGCCAGGCGGAAGCATCGTTTTTGCAGGTGACCAAAAACCGGGAGCTTGGCACGTCCGGGGATTTGTCGGCTGCATATGCGGATGAAAAAGACCCTTCACAGGAAACATCACTGATGGCATTTGCAGCAAATGCGTGGCAGAAGCTGAAAGGGTTTCTGGGAATCGGCAGCAGGGACGCACAGACGGATGCATCTGGTTATGCAAACGCTTCTGTCAGCGCAAAGCTGAATTACCTGGAACAGCAGAATCAGACGCATAGTAATAATCTGGGGAAGCTGCAGGAAAGCGTGAATAATTCTTTTCAATCTGTCAGTAATGGGAAAGCTTTGGTAGCGGGCGCCATTACTGACAATGGAGGTACAGCAAGCCCGCAGGACACCTTTTTGCAGCTGAGTGAATCCGTAAGGAATCTGGCAAAGGCAAAATATGATACCGGCTACAGCAAGGGACATGACACCGGATATGCTTCGGGACATAAAGATGGATTTCAGGAAGGGCACGATAAGGGATTTGGCGAGGGCAGCAGTGCAGGGCATACCGAAGGCTATGAGGAAGGCATTCGTTTTGCAGACGGCCGTGTCAATGAAGCTTCCGAAAGCTACAGGCAGGGACTGGACGACGGGAAAAAGGAAGGCGGAAACAAATCGTGGAATACGACCATCCGGCTTATGTATGACGGGCCGGACATTCTGGAAGAATGCTTTACCTATAAGCGGGGGTTTTCAGAAAACCACAGAGCCTGGACTTTTGAAAAGGATATCGGCCCCTGTGAGATTCTCGGAATTTCCTGTATTGTCTCTTATACGGATTCTTATGGAAGCTCTGTTTACTGGGATATGAGCGTAAAAAATGACGAAGAAGGCACGTATGACAGGCTGACACGCGAGACAGACAAGTTTTGCGAGATGACGTTTGATAACGGACGAATCCGGATTGGGGATATCAATATGAACATTCTCTACAGCAGCCGGGCCGTGTGCACAATAAAATTAAATGTAATATATAAATAAGAAGAAAGGGCTTTGCCGGAATGCTTCTGACAGGACAGGAGCATATCCCGCAAAGCCTGTGAAAACCGTAATTTCAGACAAAAAAAGGAGTGGCAAGGCCTGATTTCCTGTTGACTTTTTTCGTAGAATTGTGTATATTGTATACATAATACAATATACAAAGATTTGGAAGACACAATCTGGAGGATGATAACATGGACGAAATCAGACTGAAAGCACTTGCAAAGATAAATCTTGGCCTGGATGTAACCGGACGCCGGGAAGACGGCTATCATCTGGTGCGCATGATTATGCAGACCATTCATTTATTTGACAGTGTGCAGATGGCAAAAACAAAAGAATCAGGAATCAGGCTGTCTACAAACATACGCTTTCTTCCAGCAAATGAAAACAATATCGCATACAAAGCGGCAAAATTGCTGATGGAAGAATTCGGCATTACGCAGGGGGTATCGATAGACATCCGCAAATGCATACCCGTATCAGCCGGAATGGCGGGCGGGAGTACGGATGCAGCTGCAGTTTTGTATGGGATGAACCAGATGTTTGGGTTAAAGCTCTCAAACAGGCAGCTTGCACACAGAGGCCTGACACTGGGCGCGGATGTGCCTTACTGCCTGATGCGCGGAACGGCTCTGGCCGAGGGTATCGGGGAACAGCTGACCAGGCTTCCGGCCATTCCAAGGTGCCCAGTTGTCATTGCAAAGCCGGGAATCAGCGTATCTACAAAATGGGTTTATGAAAACCTGTCCCTCAACGGGCAGAGCGTGCATCCCGATATTGACCAGCTGATTGCAGATATCAGGCAGCAGGATTTAAGAAGCATGGCTTCGCATATGGGCAATATCCTTGAGGATGTCACTGTCAGGGAATACCCGGTTATTGCACAGATAAAAGAAAGCCTGACAGCACACGGCGCGCTGAATGCGATGATGAGCGGCAGCGGCCCGACCGTTTTTGCTTTGTTTGAGGAGCGCGCAAAAGCAAGGGAAGCAGCAGACGCGCTGCGTGCCGGCGGCCTTGCAAGACAGATTTATGTTACGACGATATTTAATGTGTAAAAACAGTGAGGGATAAAACAATGTCTGAAGATTTGAAATTAAACATGAATGCATACCTGCCGCTGCGTGATGTGGTATTTCAAACACTGCGTGAGGCTATTTTAAAAGGAGAACTCAAACCGGGCGAACGCCTGATGGAATTGCAGCTTGCCTCCAAGCTCGGCGTCAGCCGCACGCCAATCCGTGAAGCAATCCGCATGCTGGAACAGGAAGGGCTGGCCGTAACCATTCCAAGAAAAGGCGCAGAAGTTGCAAAGATGACAGAAAAAAACATGGAAGATGTGCTGCAGATACGCGAAGCGCTGGACGACCTTGCCGTACAGGTTGCCTGTGATAAAATGACGCAGGAGCAGCTGGAAAACCTTGCCCTGACGAAAATGAACTTTGAAAATGCAATCCAGGCGGGTAATTTAAAAAAAATCGTAGAATATGATGTGGAATTCCATGATATTATTTATGAAGCAACCGATAATCCAAAGCTGGTGGCAATGTTAAATAACCTGCGGGAGCAGATTTACCGTTACCGGGTCGAATATTTAAAAGAAAAAGAAAATTACCCAAGGCTGATTCAGGAACACGAAGCAATTGTAAACGCACTGAGAAAGAAAGACAAAAACGGTGTCACAGATGTGATGCGCTGCCATATACGAAACCAGGCGGAAACGGTCAAAGCCATTATTCGGGAACAGGTGTAAAATCTATCTGAGTATTTGAGAGCATATGATAAAAATCCTCAAGAATGCCAGGCATACTTTTGGCTTTTTGTTATATGCTTTCATAAATTTATTTTGTCTGATGTAATAAAAAATTTGTTTTTGTAAGTCTTTTGGTCATATATCTATGAAATCTATTATTCCATTATATTCCAGTAGTATCAATGATTGTGTAAAGGATTTATTGAAGTTTTTTATTTTGCAGTGTACCAGGTGATGAAAATATGCTATATTGTTGGTAAGAGGAAAAGGGGAAAAAGGGATGTTATGGCTGTTTGAGAAACGATGGATAAAATCTGCTGAAAGGATACAAGTGCTTTGATTGAGGATTTGAAGGAAATAGATAATATTTATGACTTGATGGCTTTGTGTGGACTATATATTTTACGGGAAGACAGGATTCAGCCATATGATTTTTCCGGGTTTATGGATGATAACTATGATGAACTGTATGATGCTGTAGAAGCATACTGCTGTGCAATAAATGATAAAGGAAAAAGGAGAGCTTTTGCGGAATTTAAAAGATATATTTCCAATTTTTTAAAATCTGGATTCAGCGTGGAAAGGTGCTTTGCAGTCTTAAAGTATGCAGACGAGTTAGTAGAAGCAGAGATACCCTGCCATCTTTTTGGGAATCATAATGTGATAAATTATTCCTGTATGAATAAAAAATATTGTGATGAAATTCGAATTGTGCCGAGAAGAAGGGATAGCTTTTTCTCAAGGAAAGCAGCAGAAATGAAGGAACGTGAGGGAGCAGTATTTGATTTTTTTCGGAAGTCGAGAAAATGTACGTGTTCTGCACTGGATAATGAAATTCTCAACTACATGATATGGGATAAAGAAAAAATTGAAAACTTTCCATTTACAATTTATTATTTTAGTGAAAAACATTCTATTACAAAACATTTTTTGAAATCAGAAAAACTTACGTTTGCAATTATACCTTTTATTGAAGGGGAGCTGGAAGATATTTTTGGACTGTATTTTGGAACTAAAACATTTGAAATACAAAATATGAACCCTTTTATGGAAGAAAAATTAAAAAAGCGCTATCAGGAGATTCATAAAAAATGTGAAGGCATCAATGTTGATTTTTTGATATTTCCTGAAATGCTGATGACAGAAGGCATTATGAAGGACACTGTAAAAAGAAAAGATTTTGGCAGTCCGTGGCTGGTAATTAATGGCTCTATATGGAAAAATCTGGTGAACAAGTCGTATTTGATGAATGGCAAAGGTGAACAGGTGATGTCATATTGTAAAAAGGAACCATTTGTGTATAAAGACTTGTATACAGAACATTTGGACAGGACACAAAATCTGGAATTTAGTATTCTGGAGATTGAAAAGTTTGGCCGTATCGGGATTGGAATTTGCAAAGATTTAGTGAGCGAAAAGGTTAAGATGTTTCATAAATACATCGGAACTAATTTGCTGTTTATTCCTGCATATACAGATTCCATGGATTTGCAGTCTGGTGCAGGAGAATTATCACGAGACTACAACTGCATTGTGGTTGTGGCAAATGCATGTTCCGCATTGAGTCATAAAAGTTCATGCAGTGAAGGAAAGCGGATAGGTTTTATATCACTTCCAGCTAAAAAGAATAAGGACCGGACTGAGGGTATTGTTGCTTATCATCAGGATAGGTGCAGAGAAGCCTGCAATTATTGCTGTGCAGGGAAACTTATCACTATTGATTTTAATCAAAAAGGTGTCTTTGATTTCGGTATAACTGAACGTCCATTAAGCCCCCAGCAGAGCTGGGGAGAATAGAGTGAGCAGTAGCGATCCCTAAAGTACCAAAAATAAAACCTCCATGTTATCATAGATTTGGGTCTAGGCAACCTAATCAACAATAGCAGGAGGTATCCATAATGGATAATCAGATTTTAGCACATACCAAGTATAATTGCACGTATCATATTGTTTTTATTCCGAAATATCGCCGGAAAGTAATGTATGGGAAGATTGGGAAAGAGGTTGGCGAGATATTGTCCACAGTATGTAAAATCACAGGAGTAAAATTGATAAAAGGCGGAGTATGTCCAAACCATGTACATCTGTATGTTTCGATTCCGCCCA
>CAJTSV010000116.1:250-11779 GCA_910579075.1 uncultured Eubacterium sp. | reverse complement strand
ACGGACTGTGCGCGGGAACAGGATGTGGGGCAGGTCATCAGCAGGAGCGCGGGGGAAGCGGATTATGCCATGAGGCAGCATTACCGCGTGCTGCTGGACCTTATCGCGAAAAAGAACCCGGACGTGGTGGAAAGAATAAGGAGGGACAGGGATATGGCAGTTACATGGATGGATATTTTTAAGGATGATATTGATAAAAAAATAAGCATTGCAGAAGCTGTAAAAGAGCAGGAAACGAAAGCCTTTGCAATCAGGCGGATTATGGAGAACCTGAAGCTGCCGGCGGAACAGGCAATGGAAGTCCTGGAAATTCCGGAAAAGCAGCGCTCCATGTATGCGGGGCTTATCAATAAATAAAGCAGGCGGTGTTGGACGATTAATGAATATTATGTTGTAAATTTGAGCAAAACGGAATGTCCAGTACGAAAAATATTCTGATTTTATAGGGAATATTTATATTTTTTACAGGGAGGTAATTGATTTGCAGATAAAAACGAATGAATTTCAAAAAGAAATAAAAGAACATGGAAATTATTATTTTCCATTTCTTGTAAGCAGAGAAAAATTGTCTCAGTATGAACATGGTTCGTTTCTATGGCATTGGCATCCTGAGATAGAATTTACATTAGTTATAAAGGGGAAGATGCTATATAAGATAAATAATGAATCTTTTTTAATATGTCAGGGGCAGGCTCTTTTGGGAAATAGTAGTACCCTTCATGCGGGATATATGATAGAAAATCAAGATTGTGAATATTTTTCTATCACTTTTGAACCTAAATTAATTTATGGATATGACAATAGCAATGTTTACATCAAATATGTGAAACCTATCATTCAAAATTATTCCTTGTCTGCAATACATTTTAATTTATCAGCCCAGTGGCATACGCAGATTATCTGCATAATGCAAGACATTATTGTATTAGATTCTGAAAAAAAAACAGCATATGAATTAGATATTCTTTCTCGACTTGCGCACTTTTGGAGAATTTTATTTCTAAATAATGAAAACACATCGATGATAGCTCAATCTGATAAAAATAATTATGACCGTATTCGTAAGATTATTTCATATATAGAAGAAAATTATGCTGCTCCGATGACACTGGAACAAATATCCCAATCCATTCATATATGTAGAAGTGAATGTTCCAGGGTATTTAAGAAATATATGAATCTTTCTCTTTTTGAATTTATTGCACAGTATCGTATTGAGAAAAGCATTGATTATCTGGTTCATACAACTTATTCCATTACAGAAATTGCTAATTTAGTTGGATATAGTGATTCCAATTACTATGCGAAAGTATTTCGAAAAATGAAAGGATGCTCTCCGACAAAATATCGTCATATAAAAGACTAAATTATGTATTGTTTTAGAAAAAATCTCAATATATTCCTTATATAACACATTTTATTTAAGGATTTCTTCTTCTTCAATATATTACAATAAAAAATGAAAAAAGGAATACGCATAAGAGCGGACTTTAGAAAGATTATTATGAGAATGGAGAAAGACTATGAATAACTTGATTGTACAGGCTGATATTCCAGGAAAGATGAAAGAAAACAAAATGCATGGATATTTTGAGCAGCTTTATGAGGATTCCAAAAAGGAATTCATGCAATATGCCAAAAATACCGGGGCAGACTATCTTTGCATCCATGCTCCAAAATACAAGCTTCATGCAACGTATGAAAGATTTCAGATTTTTGAGGAACGTTTTGACGGATATGATATGATTTTATACGCAGACAGTGATATGATTCCGGTCAGAAACGCGCCTGATATTTTTAAAGAATATCAGGATGTGGCATTTGCGGCGTTTTCGGAAGGGTCTGTTTTTTATGGAAACAATTCTGAATTACAGAAAGAATTTGGCCTGCATTCCAGAATGGAGAATATTATAAGCCGCCGTATGGATAAGGGGTACTTGCAGGAGGAGCAGAAGTATCTTTCCAATGAGTGGCTTGAGAACAGGTATTTCAATGGCGGAGTTTTTCTGATTCATAAATCTGCCAGAATGACAGCACGTTCCAATGGCCTGGAGCACTGTTTCAAACCATATGCATTATATGACCAGTCTGCCATGAACCGGCTGATTTACGAAAATAAGATTCCATTTACGCATCTTTCTTATAAATATAACGGGCTTTTTCATTTTTACAGCAATGAGCTGAAAGCAAAAGTAATAAAAAGAAGTTATTTTATCCATTTCTGTGGCCCTATGAAAAACCTGTATGGAGTACTGGAACAGGAATTTGGACATGGCTGGCAGAATCAGGATATCCCGGAGCATGAGATATGTGCGCTGCTTGACAGGCATGCCGAAATTATTTAATAACATTAAGGTGTATAAATATGGATTCAGCAAGAAAACGTGGAAATACTTACTGTCAAAATCAGGCTGTACTGTTCAATTCCGTTAACCAAATGATAACAAATACGATAACGGGAGATATTATGGTACTTTTTCTGACAGATGTTTTACGGTTTAGAACCCTTGATATTACTTTTATTATTTCCTTGTTACCTTTGATTTCTATTATCAGAATGCCAGTCATTATTTTTATGCGGGGAAAAAATTATGTTGCGGCGATTCAAACTGGTATTATTATAAAAATGCTTTTTGTAACCACAATTATATTTGTGCCTTTGGATTTTCTCGGGGTTTGCAGATATTCGGCACTTCTTGTAATTTATCAGACAGCTGTTGAATTTGGAGTAGGAGTATGCTGGCAGCCTTTGATGCGTGAAATAACAACTGTATATGATAGAGGTGTTTTTTTCGGGAGAATGCGTTTTATTTTTATGACGGTAAACAGTGTATATGTTTTTCTGATATCTTTATTTATCAAAGATTCTTTATCAGAACTGCAATATAAATTATTATTATGCATCTGTTTAGCTGGATTGATGATTCAATTTTATGCCATATGCAAAATGGGAAAAGCAAGAGAAGCGGCTCATCAGGGGGAGAAGAAAAACAGGCGGAGTATCAAAGAGCAGGTTATTAGTAATAAAAAAATACTCTGGCCTTTGCTTTTAGATTTGGTGTTTTTGTGTGCAGGGGTGACCCTTAATGTAGTTTATTTAAAAAGTGCTTTATTATACTCGAGCAGACTCGTATCTGTATATATTACAATTTTTAACCTGTCTTCTACATTAATGCTTCCTTTTATGGGGCGTCTGGCAGACCGGGATTACAAAAAAGGATTTTCATATATTTGCCTGATATATGTCCTTTATCTCATGACATTAATAAGTCTGCCAAGAAATAGTCAGGTGCTTTTTGCTGCGATATGGGTCATCGTATATGCTGTTTTAAGTGGCATTATTTCGTCGAGCGTTTATCTGTTAATGACGATACTACAGCATGGTTCAATCAAAAAAAGTGAAGACTCATTTGTAATTTTGAATTTTTATCAGATGTTTGTATATATAGCAACATTTTTAATTACAAATATCATGGGACAATTTCTGGAATGGTCTGAGAAAATGAAACTTTCATTTAGAATGATAGACATTGATATTTTTAAGGCCGTGAATGCCATGATTATTGTATGCTGCATTCTTGTAGTGAAATTAATAGTTCCCCAAATTTCAATTTCTTAGAGATTAATCTTTTAGCTGCTGGTTTAGAGATACAACAAGAGAAAAATACTATGAGTATAAGAAATAAAAACAGCCAGAAGCTGCGTACAACGATTGGAAAAGTAAGTACAACGAACAAAACAGATGAAATTGCAAGGCCGGAAATCCAAGAACAGATTTCTGGCCTTGTTTCTAGTGAAATCTGGATTATAAAGCAAAATACGCCTTGACTTTTTCTTCAGATTCCGCTAGTGTAGTGGGGAACAAAAAAAGCAGCAGTAAATCGTGAAACGAGATAGCGGCAGTATTATCCGGAAAGCTGCCATTGGAGAAAGGAGCAGATTATCAGATGGAAAAAATAGCGAGCTTCACAATTGACCATATCAGACTCCAGCCAGGGGTTTATGTTTCAAGAAAAGACCATATCGCAGACAGCGTCATTACAACGTTCGACCTGCGCATGGCTTCCCCGAATGAAGAACCGGTTATGAATACAGCAGAAATGCATACCATTGAGCACCTTGCAGCCACATATCTGCGCAACCACCCGCAGTATCAGGACAAAACGGTATATTTCGGGCCGATGGGATGCCGGACCGGATTTTACCTGCTGCTGGCCGGGGATTATGAATCGAAGGACATTGTGGAACTGATGGTTTCGATGTTTGAGTTTATCCGTGATTTTAAAGGCGAGGTGCCGGGGGCAAGCCCGAAGGACTGCGGGAATTACCTGGACATGAATCTGGGCATGGCGAATTACCTTGCAAAAAAATATCTGGATGAGGTGCTGTACCATATCGAGGAATCACGCCTTGTATATCCGCAGTAAATATCCGGGACAGGCAGTGCCGGAGGGGAAAGGAGCATATCAGAATGAAAATCGGAATTATCGGTGCAATGGAATCCGAAGTGGCAGCATTAAAGGAAGCCATGAAAACAGAACAGGTTGTGACAAAGGCGGGCATGGATTTTTATGAGGGAACACTGGAAGGTGCATCCGTGGTCGTGGTTCAGTGCGGGGTCGGCAAGGTGAATGCAGCCATGTGCGTGCAGGTGCTGGCGGATTTATTTGCGATAACGCATGTGATGAATACAGGCGTTGCAGGTTCTTTGAATGCAAAGCTGGATATCGGCGATATTCTCGTATCGGAAAAGGCAATCCAGCACGATATGGATGTTACGCCGCTTGGTTATGAGCCGGGAAGGATTCCTGGCTTTGAAACACGGGAATTTACTGCGGATGCAGGAATGGCGGAGGCTGTGGCAGCGGCCTGCAGGCGCGCAAACCCGGATGTGAATGTGGCAAAAGGGTGCGTGCTCAGCGGCGACCAGTTTATTTCCAGTGCTCAGGTGAAAGAACGCCTGATTACAGAATTTCAGGGAGACTGTGCGGAAATGGAAGGCGCTTCCATTGCACAGGCAGCGGTATTGAACCAGCTTCCGTTTGTCATTATCCGGGCGATTTCGGATAAAGCGGACGGCTCTGCGCAGATGGATTATCCGGAATTTGAAATCCAGGCAGCAGGGCATTGCGCAAAAATGGTACTGGAATTTGTGAAAGCATTCCAGTAACTGCTTTGCAGCAGGTTCAGCCGGACTTTGCAGCGTCTGTTTCCAGCGAATGGAAAAAAGGCGCTGCAGGGTCTTTTTTTGTTACAGAATGTGCAGATGGAACAGAGTCTGCTGCATTATATGGAAGAAAGGAATGAGTGGCAAGTATGGAAAAAAGCATTAGCAAAGATATGACCAAAGGCTCGCCCATGAAACTGATTTTCGCGTTTTTCCTGCCCCTGATGCTGGGCATGCTGTTTCAGCAGTTTTACAGCATGATGGACACGATTATTGTTGGAAAGTTTCTGGGCGTCAATGCACTGGCTGCGGTCGGCTCGACTGGTGCAGTCAATTTTATGGTAATTGGATTCTGCATGGGCATCTGCAACGGGTTTGCGATTCCGGTGGCACAGATGTTCGGGGCAAAGGATTACCATTATCTGAGAAAATACGTGGCAAACGGCATCTGGCTGGCCTGCGGCTTTGCCGCTGTCATGACCGTTGCGGTCTGCCTGTTATGCAGCAATATCCTGCGCTGGATGGACACGCCGGCGGATATCCGGCAGGGAGCCTTTGATTACATATTTGTTATTTTCCTGGGAATTCCGGTCATATACCTGTATAACCTGCTTTCCGGCATTATCCGCTCGCTGGGCGACAGCAAAAGCCCCCTGATGTTTCTGATTCTGTCATCGCTTTTAAATATCGGGCTCGACCTGGCGCTGATTTTAGTGTTTGATATGGGCGTGGCAGGCGCGGCATGGGCTACGGTAATTTCGCAGGGCATTTCGGGCGTGATGTGCCTTTTTTATATGAAGAAAAAGTATGAGGTGCTCAAAATCACGAAAGAAGAATGGCAGCCGGATAAAACCTGCATGGCAAAGCTGTGCAATATGGGAATCCCGATGGGGCTGCAGTATTCGATTACGGCAATTGGCAGCGTGATACTGCAGGCTTCGGTCAATACGCTGGGCTCTATGGCCGTGGCTTCGGTTACGGCTTCGAACAAGGTCAGCATGTTTTTCTGCTGTGCCTTTGATGCGATGGGCTCTACGATGTCGACCTATGCAGGACAAAACCTGGGTGCGGGGGAATTAAAACGCATCACAAAGGGGCTGCTGTCCTGCTGCGTGATTGGGCTTGTATACTCGCTGCTGGCGTTTGGCATCCTGTATCTGTTCAGCTCGCAGATAGCGCTGCTGTTTCTGGATGCGGATGAAATCGACATTCTGGGAAATGTGCGTCTGATGCTGCTTATTAACAGTGCGTTTTATTTTCCGCTTGCACTGGTCGGCATCCTGCGCTTTACGATACAGGGGCTTGGGCACAGCAGGCTGGCGATTCTTGCAGGCGTGTGCGAAATGGCAGGAAGGGGCCTGGCAGGCATGTTCCTGATTCCGGCGGCCGGCTATATCGGGGTCTGCTTTGCAAGCCCGGCTGCGTGGATTCTGGCTGATTTGTTCCTGATACCGGCGTATATCTATGTGATGAAGGTGCTGAACCGGCAGAAAGAAGGGGCAAATCCAAAGACGGCCTGAGTACGGCATGCGCTCCTGGAGAGAAATTGTCATAAATGGGCATGGTTAATTGTGTCGCGTTTCTTAAGATATTACGGATTCTGGCCGATATAGATTATAATCAGGAAATATCTGGCATAAGGTGCGCCCGATTCTGCACCGGACAGGGCCTGACATGCAAACGGAATTGCATAATCATAGCATATTCTGTTATGAAAGAACACCAGTAAGTGGAAACCGTCGGGTTTCACATCATACGAACATGGAGGGATTCAGAATGAGCAGTGTAGCAGGATTAAATGTAACTTCGACAGCGTCAGCTTATATGACAGCAGGTACATCTAAGACAAACACAAAAGAAACGGACACAAAGAAAGAAACCGGAAAAGAAGAATCAGCTGGTGCCGTATATGACAAAACATCTTCTGACAGCGATAAGAAAGCAACGTATTCGATTAACAAGATGAGCGCTGAGAAGCGTGCAGAGCTGGTAAAACAGATGAAGGCAGACGAGGAAAAAAGACAGAACCAGCTTGTCAGCATCGTAAACAAAATGCTGACCGGACAGGCGACGAAATTCAAACAGGCGGATGATTCATTCTGGAGCACGCTTGCAAAAGGCGGCTTTTCCGTAGACGCAGCAGCAAAAAAAGAAGCACAGGAACTGATTTCAGAAGACGGCTACTATGGCGTGAAACAGACATCCGAAAGAATCTTCAATTTTGCAAGCGCACTTGCAGGGGATGACCCGAAAAAGATGGAAGAAATGCGCAAAGCCTTCGAAAAAGGCTTTAAACAGGCTACAAAGTCCTGGGGACAGGATCTGCCGAGCATTTCACAGGACACCTATAAGGCTGTTGAAAAAATGTTTGACGACTATGCAGACTCCAAGAAGGTTATTACGGAGACGGAAGAAGCATAAAAACGCATGAAAACAGAGCGGCGGGCCGTATTTGCGGTGCAGCCCGGAAAAAGCACCATGGCAGGACAGAAGTTTTGCTGTGGTGCCTTTTTTGTTTTTGTATTTGCACATCAGGAAGCCTTGCGCATTGTTCCTGAAAATGGTAGTATTAAAATATCGTTAAACGATTAACAATAGTTTCCAGAAAAATACTATAATACAAGGAGGCCATTATGGGATACTCAGAAGAATACCAAAAGAAACTTGTATCAGCTGATGAAGCAGTCAAAGCCGTACACTCCGGTGACTGGGTGGACTACGGCTGGTGCAACGGCACCGCAGATGCCCTGGACAAGGCGCTTGCAAAACGTACCGACGAGCTGACAGACGTCAATGTACGCGGCGGAATTTTATTAAAGCTGCCGGCTATTTTTGAACGGGAAGATGCAGGAGAGCATTTTACATGGAATTCCTGGCATATGTCCGGCATTGAGCGCAGGCTTATCAGCAGGGGCTGCGCATATTATGCGCCAATCCGCTACTCAGAGCTGCCGCGCTACTACCGTGATTCCAAGACCAAAAATGCGGTTGCCATGTTCCAGGTTGCACCGATGGATAACCACGGGTTCTTTAACTTCGGGCCGAATGCTTCCCATCTCGCAGCCGTAGTTGAAACATCTGCGACTGTTATTGTAGAAGTAAACCAGAATATGCCGCGCTGCCTTGGGGGCACGGAAAACAACGTACATATTTCCGATGTTGATTTTATTGTTGAGGGCAGCAATCCGCCGATTGCAGAAATGGGTGCAGGCGGCCCGGCAAGCGAAGTGGATAAGGCCGTTGCAAAGCTGATTGTCAATGAGATTCCAGACGGCGCATGCCTGCAGCTTGGCATTGGCGGCATGCCGAATGCAGTCGGTTCCCTGATTGCAGAATCCGATTTAAAAGACCTCGGCGTGCATACGGAAATGTACGTGGATGCCTTTGTAGATATCGCAAAAGCAGGAAAGATTAACGGTTCCAGGAAAAACATTGACCGGTACCGCCAGGCATTTGCATTTGGCTGCGGAACAAAGAAAATGTATGATTACCTGGACGAAAACCCGGAAATTTTAAGCGCTCCGGTCAGCTATACGAATGACATCCGGGCAATTTCTTCTCTGGATAACTTTATGTCCATTAACAATGCGGTTGATTTAGACCTGTTCGGACAGGTGAATTCTGAGTCATCCGGGACAAAGCATATCAGCGGTGCAGGCGGACAGCTGGATTTTGTGCTGGGTGCGTACCTGTCAAACGGCGGCAAGAGCTTTATCTGCTGTTCTTCGACCTATAAGACAAAAGACGGCCAGGTAAAATCCAGGATTCTGCCTACGTTAAACCCGGGCTCGATTGTAACCGATACGCGTGCCAATACGCATTATCTTGTAACAGAGTTCGGGATTGTCAATGTAAAGGGACTCTCGACATGGCAGAAGGCAGAAGCGATTATCTCCATTGCGCATCCGGATTTTCGGGATGAGCTGATTGCAGAAGCAGAAAAGATGAATATCTGGAGAAAGAGCAACAAATAGAAGCTGCATGCGTAATAAATAAAAAGATCCCCCTGTATTCCGGTATGGATTACAGGGGGATCTTTTGTACAGGATTTTTAGCATTTAATTTTCAGCTGGTTCCGGACTGCCGGAAGTCCCTTCTTCTTTCAGCGGACTGTCGCCGCTGGAACCGTTTTCGGGTGGCAAGGCATCCGAAACGGGCTTGTATGCGGGTTCTTCCTGAAAAGAATCATTGCCGGTTATGCTGTCATCGGAAACCGTCCCGCTGGAAGCAGCCTGGTCTGGCGTGTCTTCTTCGGACGTGTTATCGTCAGCTGTATTCTGGCCGGATGATGTATTTTCATCGGAAACATTATCTGGTGCATTTGTATCTGAAACCGGATAAGAATCATTTTTAATGGAACTGTCTTCCGTCAGGGTGTCATCCGTATTTGTATTGCTGCCTGGCTCAGAAGCAGAATCGCCCTTGGAAGGGCTGCTGCCGGAATCTGAGGTTTCAGGATTTTTGGAAGGACTGTCTGCACTGGAATCACCTTTGTCAGGTGACTGATTCTTATCTGAAGCATTTGCTGATGTATCCTGATTCGGTATGCTGTTTGTGTCTGCGGAACTGCTGTTGTCTGTACTGGAAGACGTGCCAGGCTTGCCTGGGCTGTCTGCGCTGCTGTCAGAAGATGGTGTCACGCTGCCTGTATTGTCCGGCTTGGAAGCGGAAACGGAATCGCCCGCGCCAGGACTGGCCGCACCACTGCCGGCCGCAGCTGTCTGATTATCAGCAGAAGCGCTGCCTGCTTCATGTTCGGTGTCCACATCGGAAACGGCTGCATTGTCTGGCTTGCTGTCTGTCGTGTCATCCAAAACACTGCTTAAATATTCACTGGTTACTACATTGGCCGATGCCGGGCTGATGCCGGAATCCGGAACACTGCTGTTCGCCTGCTGTATCGTTGTTTCCAATTCACTGACGGTTTTATTCGCCCAGTCAGATACATTAAAATCGGAATCTGATGTGGATTCAGCAACGGCGTGAATCAGTGCCAGCTTGCCAGGTGTAATCCCGAGTGAATCTGCATCGTCCTTGACTTCTTTTGATACAGGGATTGTATCAATCGAACAGATGTCAGACTGCTGCGCTGAAAAAGAATTCACGCGCGAAGCAATGGACTGCGCCTTGGTATCGTTCGCAGAATAAACGCTGACAATCACATGATTGTAAGCTTCCTGAACAATATAATGGTCTTTTTCCAATTGCCCAATCGTAACACCTAATGCAGTTGTAATGTTCTGATTTTTAATATCAGACTCAATGGATGAAACAACCTGCTGCCCTTCGTTATTGATGCCGGAAACGGATATGACCTTGTCATAACGGTTCAAAGCATATTCAATAGAAGGATTGATATCCAGGCTGACGTAAGAATAAGGCTTTACGTAGCTGTGGGAACCAATGCCAGCGAAAGATAACAGAACCAATGCCAGCGAAGCACAGATAGAAAGCTTCTGCACCATGCGGTTTGAGGATGGCTTATGTTTAATCATAAGCTCCTGTCCAATCGAATAGCCTTTATTTTTCAGCTTCCGGAATGAACCGTCGTCACACAGTGCCACCGCAGCGCCATTACTGCATTCTACTATGACGGCTTTCAAAGTAGATGGCTCCTTTCTTTCCTAAATACTTAATAATAACTGTCTACAGAAATACAAACACAATGACCGGATTGGGTTGGTTGGAGCCTGCTCAGATATGGCTTAGATATTCGGCAAGCTTTGGGTAATCACCGGAAAGTATTTCTGCTGCGGTTATTATGTATTTACGATGTCTTTCCAGAATTTTTCGGGGTACTTTGGCATTTTCGGAAATAATTTTAATTGGAAGCTGTTTTGTAGTCTTCATATTATTGATTAAAACCGGATGCTCTTTTAAATAACGGATAGCGCTGGCACAGGAATCCTTGGTCTTTCCAGCCTTTGGCGAACACTCGGTCAGTTCCGTAAATGTAATCCCGTAAATATCCAGATATTCAGAAATCGCTACAATTTCATCCAGCAGCGGATTATCATTGGTCACAGAAGCCTGTTTCATGACATTTATCTGAAAACCCATATTTTCTGAGTCTTCATCGACCTCACCTTCAAACAGGTAGGGCTCGGTCTGCATTTCCGAGGAGAACCGGGCCTGGGAACGGAAATAATCGGTCAGGCGGTGCTCGATTAATAGCTTTGCATAAGACGGAAATGCCCCCTTGGACTCATTGTAGGAGTCAATGGCGTTGGAAAAAGCGATGAGGGCAATCGACCATTCATCATCACTTTTGCTGATATAATGTTTTGCAAACCTGCTTGCACAATTTAATATAAAGTTTTCATTTTTATGAATGAAGGCATCCCGCTTGCGGTCATCGGCTG
>CAJTSV010000116.1:0-240 GCA_910579075.1 uncultured Eubacterium sp. | reverse complement strand
CCGCCGCAAGCGCCTCTTTCCCCATATTAAATAACATAAATTCTCCTTGGTATTACATAACAATCTGTACGTCTGTTATAAAACCATGCTATAGTATACCACGAAAACATTTTTTTTACAGTAGTATTATGAAATTTCCTGTTAGAAATTAATAGAAATCTGCATATTTCGACGGGTATGGATGATTTTCCCATATTGTCAGCAAATTCTGCCAGTAAATACCCTCCGCATAAATAAAAA
>CAJTSV010000115.1:2385-11827 GCA_910579075.1 uncultured Eubacterium sp. | reverse complement strand
TGACAAGCAGGCAGAGACTGACGAGTCCTGCATAAAAAGGATAGAATCTTTTATATATGCGAAAGTTTTTATAAGGCATTTCCAAAAGGATATGAAAGAATAAAAGGCGCAGACATCCTGTGCGGCAGTCCGGGAGAGCAGGCTGTCATCGATGCTTATGGCCCGGCTCTGGGCATCCGCCTGGCCCAGCTTGGGCATACTGTAAAGGTGTACCGCTCTGTAAGGGGAACGAAAAAAACGGCACGGCAGGCAAATGAAGACGGGGTTGCAGAGGCTGTATCATTTGGGGCAGAGCTTTTTATCAGCTGCCATGCAAATGCTTTTCAGGATAAAAACCTGAGTGATAAGCAGAATGCTTCGATTGGCGGTTCCATGCTGCTTTATAACGGATTCGGGTATGCACACAAGCTTGCAGCCGGCATCCAGTCCGAAATTTCCAGTGCCCTGAACAGGCCGGGGAGAGCGTTAAAAAAGGATAATGGGGGTCTGGACGAGATAAAAGACGGGGAGACGGAAAAAAAGAAGCAGGGAAATCTGGAAATGCGGGAAACTTACCGCAGCCAGATTCCAGGAATTATTATAGAGCCTGTGTTTGTAACCTGCACAAAAGATATGGAGGAATTTCAAAATTACCAGACACAGAATGCAGGCGGGCTTGGAGCGCTTATTGCAGAGTATATTGACCGCTTTCTGCAGGCAGAAGGCTGATAAGCAGCTGAAAAGGGGAGAGAGTATATGAGCAGTTTTTTGTACCTGGCATCGGATATGCCGTTTAAGGAAGTAAAAAACCCGCATTTCAGGCAGATATCCATCGATGAGGCCATAGCGCTTGGCGCGGAATTTCCAGATTATATTTTAAACAGCGGCCGCAGCAGGCCCGAAACGGTGCTGTGGCATGACAGGAAATCTCTGGCAGATGCCAGCCTGGATTCGGACTGTGAAGAACTGGATGATGATTTTGAGATTTCCCCGTTCGGGAAGGAAGGTGAAGACATCCTGACACAAAAGAAGTACTGTGCAGGCATTTCCTTCGGGCCTGGGGATTGTTCGTGTATCAGGGGCCGTGCCAGGCGGATTGCAGCGTATATCAGGGAACACCTCAAACAGGCCGGCGAAGTGGAATTATGGCATATCTGGCTGGGTGATGCTTACCCGCCGCCACGGATTCAAAAAGTACATATCCCTATGGACGGGCTGGATGCTTCCGTAATTGAAAGAGTATATGCGTTAAACCCGCCAGAGCCAGTGGCAGCGTATACTGCCGCGGCTGCAAAAGAATGGGGAATCGAAGAAGACGAGCTGGAAGCAGGCACACAGTATTGTTATGTAATTGCTTCCAGCTGCATGATACCCGGATAGATTACCAAAAGGTCAGTCTTTCCACGCGTCTGCCTGGCGGACACGGAACATGCTGACAAGGCGTTTGAGAATATTTGCCTGTGAGCTGAGCTGTTCGCTCGTTGCTGCACTTTCCTGGGCGGTTGCGGTATTGGTCTGTACGACCTGGGAAATCTGGCTGATGCGTTCCTGCACCTGTGCAATATGATCTGCCTGTGTGCGGGACTCGTCTGCAATGACATTTGTTGTCTCTACAATTCCGCTGACGCCTGAAACCGCTGTTTCCAGCTGGCTGGCAGTCTCGCTGGCTATTTTTGAGCCATATTCAACGGCGGTAATGGAGCGTTCTATCAATTCTGAGGTTGTTTTGGAAGCTTCTGCACTCTGTCTTGCCAGCTCGCGTACTTCCTCTGCAACAACAGCAAAGCCCCTGCCGGATTCTCCTGCACGGGAAGCTTCTACCGAAGCGTTCAGCGCCAGGATATTTGTCTGCGAAGCAATTGTTTCTATGGTCTTAATGATTTTCCCGATTTCGTTGGAGCTGTCGCTGATTTCCTGCATGGCGCGTATCATTTCCTGCATTTTCTGATTGCTTTCATATATCTGGTTTCCGACCTTGTCTACATCACTGCTTGCCTGGTTTGCATTCGAGGCAGTTTCTTTTACATGCCGGGAAATATCACGGACGGTTTTTTCGAGTTCTTCTACGGCACCGGACTGTTCCATGGCACCGTGGCTTAAAGCCTGTGCGCCGGCTGACATCTGCCTGGAACCGCTGGAAACATGCTCCGAACTGTCTACAATCTGCGACATGGTGCTGTTGAGCCTGTTTAAAATGCCGTCCAGCGAGGTTTTAATCGAAGTAAAATCTCCTGCATAATCCTGTGCCGTGCTTATCGTCAGGTTTCCGTCTGAAATGGATTCCAGCACGGTGGAAATTTCGCCGATATAGCCCTTTAACCGGCAGATGGTATGTTCAAAAATTTCTGCCAGCAGGCCGATTTCGTCATTTGAACGGATGTAAGTATTAAGCTCCTGGCTGTCTTTAAGCCCCAGCTTTCCCTGTTCCATGGTATGTGCGAGCTCTGTCAGCTTTGAAAGCGGCCGTGAGACGCGGCGGCGGATAAACAGCGACATAAATACAATGCTGATAATAACCATGACAATTCCGGCTGCAATGGATGCAAGGACGGTACGGTTCAGCTGTGCATAGGCTTCACTTGTCGAGATGCCTGCAAAAATCAGGCCGTCTGTTTTTCCGTTTTCATCTTTTGTCGGCCTGTAGGAGCAAAGATGGCTTACGCCCATAATCGATGCATTGCCGGTATAAGGTTCTCCTTTTTCCAGTACAATGGCGGCAATGTCTTCTGACAGCTTTGTTCCGACTGCGCGTTTTCCGTTCTGCTGGATTGTCGTATAGGCACGTTCATTTCCATGGAAAATCGTAAATTCGCAGCCGAGCTGTTCCTTCAGTTCATCCAGTACAATTGTTTTATCCGGCGGGCCGACGTAGCCGTCGAGCTCGTAAGCAAGCATATTTGAAGCATACACGCACTGCTTGCGGAGCATTTCCATGGTCAGGCTGTAAAACATCGAAATACAGATGCTGACCACGACTGCCATGCTTAAAATCAGCAGGAATCCGACCGCCAGATTTACTTTGTTTCCAAGATGCTTTCTTTTTTTGCTGGTTTGATTTTTCATTTCTTTTGCCTCAGGATTTCTTATTTTTAGCTGTGCCTGAATCCGGCACAGCCTGATAATATCATAAAATTAATTGGGATAAAATGCAAGCGTTTCTTATAAAAAATACCGGACGCCAGTAACCTGCGCGAAGGGCTGGATGCACTTCTGTCATCATTTACACTTTCCTGCGGGACTGCCGCATTCAGAAAAACGATACAGAATATAGCTGGTTTGCATGGTTCTTTTATACGATATCCTGTATATGTTTTGCTTTGTGCGACAGCCCCCCTGGCTGAATGGTTCATGGAATTTTTGCATTCCTGAATGATGTATAAAGTGCCTTTTTATAGAATTCATATATTTTTTAGAAAAATTTTTAAAAAGTGAGTAAAATAAAGAAAAACAGAGTAAAATAGAGATAAACATAGATATTATGTATTTTTTGGAAGATTGCTATACTTGCGAAACACAACATAAAAACATATGATATGAACTATCAGTTAGCACTCGAAACAAGTGAGTGCTAATAATACAAAAACAGACAATTGAATCAGCCAAGAACAATGGTGAAGGAGGACATATTCATGAAGTTGGTACCATTATCAGACAGAGTTGTATTAAAACAGTGTGAAGCTGAGGAAACAACAGCATCCGGGATTATCCTGACAAGTGCTTCCCAGGAAAAACCGCAGGAAGCAGAGGTTATTGCAGTAGGACCGGGCGGCGTGGTAGACGGCAAGGAAATCACCATGCAGGTAAAAGAAGGGCAGAGAGTTATTTATTCCAAATATTCAGGAACCGAAGTAAAAATTGACGGAACAGAGTACATTATCGTGCGTCAGAACGATATTCTTGCAGTAGTAGAGTAAACCCGTACAGACAGGAAAATTTATCATATAGAAAGAGAGAGGAAGACAGACAATGGCAAAGGAAATTAAATATGGTGCAGAAGCAAGGGCTGCATTAGAAGCAGGCGTAGATAAGTTAGCAGATACCGTGTGCGTGACACTCGGGCCAAAAGGAAGAAATGTTGTGCTGGATAAATCTTACGGCGCTCCGCTCATTACCAATGACGGTGTTACGATTGCAAAAGAAATCGAGCTGGAAGACCCGTTTGAAAATATGGGTGCACAGCTTGTCAAAGAAGTTGCAACCAAGACAAACGATGTTGCTGGTGACGGTACAACAACTGCTACCGTACTTGCACAGGCCATGGTTTCCGAAGGCATTAAGAATCTTGCAGCAGGGGCAAACCCAATCAGCCTGAGAAGGGGCATGAAAAAAGCAACAAACGTGGCAGTCGAGGCACTGGCAGAGATGAGCCAGAAGGTAGACGGCAAAAACCATATTGCAAAAGTAGCTTCTATTTCAGCTGGCGATGAAGAAGTCGGCGATTTAGTAGCAGATGCAATGGAAAAAGTATCAAAGGACGGCGTGATTACCATCGAAGAATCTAAGACCATGCTCACAGAGCTTGACCTGGTAGAAGGCATGCAGTTTGACCGCGGCTATATTTCTGCTTATATGGCAACGGATATGGATAAAATGGAAGCTGTTTTAGATGACCCGTATATTTTAATTACAGATAAAAAGATTTCCAATATCCAGGATATCCTTCCATTATTAGAGCAGGTTGTTAAAACAGGCGCAAAGCTTCTGATTATTGCAGAGGATGTGGAAGGCGAAGCACTTACAACACTCATTGTCAATAAGCTGCGCGGCACATTTAATGTAGTTGCTGTCAAAGCTCCTGGCTATGGCGACAGAAGGAAAGCCATGTTAGAAGATATTGCAATCCTGACCGGCGGACAGGTTATTTCTTCTGAACTGGGCCTGGAATTAAAGGATGCAGACTTAGAGCAGTTAGGCCGTGCAAAATCGGTAAAGGTACAGAAAGAAAACACCGTTATCGTAGACGGTTCCGGCGAGAAATCTGCCATTGATGCAAGAATCAGCCAGATTAAGAGCCAGATTGAAGAAACAACTTCTGAGTTTGACAAAGAAAAATTACAGGAACGCCTTGCAAAGCTGGCTGGCGGTGTAGCCGTTATCCGTGTAGGCGCTGCAACAGAAACCGAAATGAAAGAAAGCAAGCTGCGCATGGAAGACGCCCTGAATGCAACAAGGGCAGCGGTAGAAGAAGGCATTATCGCAGGCGGCGGTTCTGCATACATTCATGCATCCAAGAAGGTGGCAGCATTTGCAGATTCCCTGGAAGGTGATGAAAAGACAGGTGCAAAAGTAATCTTAAAGGCGCTTGAAGCTCCGTTATTCTTTATTGCAGCAAATGCAGGACTTGAAGGGGCTGTTATTATCAACAAGGTAAAAGAGTCTGAAACAGGTATCGGCTTCGATGCAGCAGCAGAAGAATATGTAAACATGGTAGAAGCAGGAATTCTTGATCCGGTTAAGGTTACAAGAAGCGCACTGCAGAACGCAACATCGGTAGCAGCTACACTGCTGACAACTGAATCCGTTGTAGCAAATATCAAAGAAGATGCTCCGGCTATGCCGGCCGGAAACCCGGGCATGGGCATGATGTAAGAAAATTCTGGGAACGGGCATGTTTTTAAGATGCCTGTAAACGGTAACAAGCTGTCTGAAATCCTTCGATTTTCAGGCAGCTTTTTCTTGTAAGTATTTTTCAGGTGTGATACAATGCTTTGCAGGGCAGAATATATTCTGGAATGTGATAAATTGAAATGGAGGACACTGGGATGAGCACAATCGCGGTAGTAACAGATTCCAACAGCGGGATTACACAAAAGCAGGCAGAAAAACTGGGCATAACTGTCCTTGCAATGCCGTTTTATATCAGCGGAAATACTTATTATGAAGACATCGACCTGACACAGGAGCAGTTTTATGAAAAGCTGGCCGAAGGCGGGGATATTTCGACATCCATGCCGGCTGTCGGGGATGTGACGGACTTATGGAATAAGCTGCTGCAGGACCATGACGAAATCGTGCATATTCCAATGTCTTCCGGACTGAGCAGTTCCTGTGAAACGGCCATGATGCTGGCGCAGGACTACGACGGCAGGGTACAGGTCGTCAATAACCAGAGGATTTCCGTTACCCAGAGGCGTTCCGTGCTGGATGCATCCGCGCTTGCGGCAAAAGGAAAAAGCGCGGCACAGATACGGGAAATCCTGGAACAGGAAAAATTAGAATCCAGCATCTATATTATGGTAGATACATTAAAATACCTGAAAAAGGGCGGGCGGATTACCCCGGCGGCTGCCGCGCTTGGCACGCTTTTGCGCTTAAAGCCGGTATTGCAGATTCAGGGTGAAAAGCTGGATGCATTTGCAAAAGCACGGACGGTAAAGCAGGCCAAAAGCATGATGATAGAAGCCATGCGCAATGACTGCAAAAACCGATTCGGGGATGAAAGCGGCAAAAACGTATATATTGATGTCGCCTATACGCATGACCTTAAAGCAGCCCGCCAGTTTGAGCAGGAAGTAAAAGAAGCCTTTCCGGGACAGCAGTGCGCGGTAAATCCGCTGTCCTTAAGCGTGTCCTGCCATATCGGGCCGGGAGCGCTGGCGGTGGCATGTTCGCGTAAGATTTTATAGACAGGGCTTTACTTATAACCAAGAGTCGTGTATAATCAGAAAGTAAAAACGGATAGCACAAGACAGGTTTTTACAGCCTGTCTTTTTAAGCGGCATTTATCCGCAAACCGAAGAAAATGGCCGATACATAGGAGGTAGGGAATATGGTAAAAGCAGTTGTAGGTGCGAACTGGGGTGACGAGGGCAAAGGCAAAATTACAGACATGCTGGCTGAACATGCCGATATCATTGTCCGGTTTCAGGGCGGAGCCAATGCAGGGCATACAATAAAAAACCATTATGGAAAGTTTTCTCTGCATACACTTCCGTCGGGTGTGTTTTATAACCATACGACAGGCATTATCGGAAATGGCGTGGCACTGGATATCCGAAAGCTGTGTAACGAAATCAAATCGATTACAGACCAGGGCGTTCCGAAACCGAAGATTCTTATTTCAGACAGGGCACAGATTGTCATGTCTTACCATGTGCTGTTTGACCAGTATGAGGAGGAGCGCCTGGGCAGCAAATCCTTTGGTTCCACAAAATCCGGCATTGCGCCGTTTTATTCGGACAAATATGCCAAAACAGGTTTTCAGGTCAGCGAACTGTTCGACGAGCAGCTGCTTCTTGAAAAAGCAGAACGCGTCTGCCAGACGAAAAACGTGCTGCTGGAGCATCTGTATCACAAGCCGCTGTTAAAGCCGGAAGATATTATGGCAGAGCTGCATGAATATAAAGAACTGGCAGGGCCGTATGTGGCGGATGTATCTTCTTATCTGCATCAGGCCATAAAAGCCGGAAAAACCATTCTGCTTGAAGGACAGCTTGGAACACTGCGCGACCCGGACCACGGCATTTACCCGATGGTTACTTCATCGTCTACACTGGCCGGCTATGGGGCAATCGGTGCAGGCATTCCGCCTTATGAAATCAGCCAGGTGGTGACCGTTTGCAAGGCATATTCAAGTGCGGTTGGCGCAGGTGAATTTGTCAGCGAGATTTTCGGGGAAGAAGCAGAAGAATTAAGAAGGCGCGGCGGGGATGGCGGCGAATACGGCGCTACAACAGGACGTCCGCGCAGGGTCGGATGGTTTGACTGCGTTGCAAGCAAATACGGCTGCCGCCTGCAGGGGACGACCGAAGTGGCATTTACGGTGCTGGATGTGCTTGGCTACCTGGATGAAATTCCGGTGTGCACAGGCTATGAAATTGACGGAACCGTAACCACGGAATTCCCGACAGCTGCGCAGCTGAAAAAAGCAAAGCCGGTGTTAACGACACTGCCAGGCTGGAAATGCGATATTACCGGAATCCGGGATTATGACAGCCTGCCGGAGAACTGCCGCAGGTATATTGAATTTATAGAAGCACAGATTGAGCATCCGGTTACGATGGTTTCCAACGGGCCGTCCAGGTCAGATATTATCTACCGCAGCAGATAATGGAAATGACCAATAGCCGCGTGCAGGGGAGAAAAGATGATAAAAAACATTATTTTAGATGTGGGCATGGTACTGATTGATTTTTGCTGGAAAGAACTGCTGGAAAAGCTTGGCATAACCGGGGAAGCATTTGAAGCAGTGGCAGATGCAACCGTGCGCACACCGGAATGGAATGAATATGACAGGAGCGCACTGACAGATGAGGAGCTGCTTGCAGGCTTTCAGGCAAAAGCACCGGATTATGCGCAGCAGATACAGCTGTTCTGGAATCATATGTCTGGCATGATTCGCCAGTACGCATATGCAAAGCCATGGATCAGCGCCATGAAAGAAGCCGGGTATCAGGTATATATTTTATCCAATTATGCCAGAAGGACGTATGAGCTGACAAAATCAGACGGGCTGGATTTTCTGCCGCTGACAGACGGAGCTGTATTTTCCTTTGAAACCGGTCATATCAAGCCGGAAAAGGAAATTTACCATTTGATTATGGAAAAATATGGCCTGGTACCGGAAGAATGCATATTTATTGATGATAACGCACCAAACCTCGCATATCCGGCAGAGCTTGGGTGGAGCACGATTCAGTTCCGGACTCTGGAACAGGTACAGCAGGAGCTGCGTGCAAATGGTGTGAAAATAGCGGAAATGGCATGACAGACGCAGGCACTATGGCTTTCCATGCGGGGAGACAGGGTGGGTTATTCTGGCAGATTCATGGAAAATGACATGCAGTACCCGGAAACAGGAAGAAGGGGGCTGTCGCAAATGCGCCGTACAGTCAACAGTGCGTTTCTTGTAGCTGCCGCAGATATAGCAGTCCTGTTTCCGTTTCTCCGTCTGGTACTTCTGCTGGTACATGACGCTTCCGCAGTCGGCACAGAAGAGCAAGCCGGAAAATAAGCCCGCCTCATCATAGCGGTTCGGGCGTTTGCGCTGTTTCCGCAGCGCCTACACACGTTCCCAGGTTATTTTGTCAATGATGGGCTCATGTGCGTTTTCAAAGACAGCCTGTTCATCTTCCGGGTTGTAGATGACCTTATGCACCTTGTAAGACTGCATGGTGGTTTTAAAATTTACAAGGCATCCGGTATATTCCTTACGTTCAAGGATATGCGCAACCGTATTCGCCGCCACCTTCATTCATAGCCCCGATGATAACGGCGTGTATTCCCCGTCCGGCGGTATTCCAGCGTGCCTGGTGTCGGGATTCCCTGTTCTGACAGCATACGTGCAATCTTCGTCGGCCCGTTCCCTGCAAGCTTTTCTTTAAAATTTAAATTATCACCGCAAAGCGAAAATACGGAAGACCTGCACTCCATATTATTTTTTCTTTTCCCCTGACGGCTCTGTATTCTGTCTGCGGATGCCTGTCAAGCCAGGGCCAAAGGCCCGTTCATTTTAGGATTGACA
>CAJTSV010000115.1:0-2375 GCA_910579075.1 uncultured Eubacterium sp. | reverse complement strand
TAATTCCGCACTGGGGAAAGATAAAATTTTTCTTCTGCCCGGTTTCCGCGCACTGCCCGCATTTTCAAAAAAATATGCATTTACAGTTTAGCTGTGTCTTTTTGTATTCCCACCCCATTACAAATCTTATCTGGCTGTAGCCTGTTTGAAAAAAGATACCTCTACTTATAGCATGTGGGAGAGACAAAAAATAAACCGCTTTATAAAAATTTAAGAATTTTTTATTTCCAGTTCAGAATTATATTCCTGTAAATTAAATGCAAGCTGTATAGAAACCTGGAAAATTTTCGTAAAAAGCTGTCTCTCCTTACGCAATAACTATCAGGGCAAGTTTCGCCCTGTAACACAAAAACCCGCTTTGCGGATTTTTGATACTGGCAAAACTTGATGGGGATTCCGCTCCCCATAGCCTCGACTTTACATTTTGCAAACGTAAAAATGTCATGGAAAATACAAAGAATTGACAATAGGAAAAGTAACCCTGCCAAAATATTTGATTTATATCTCACCGACCATCCGCATGAAAAACCGCCGCTTATTCATTTACTTAAAAACAAGCACAACCGCCTGCACCCAATCAAAAAAGAACGGCCATACAGCTTTTGCTCTGTCTAATCGTTCTTTTATCTGCCGCAGCAACAATATATATTCCCGCTGTGTTCCTGCATATCAGGTTATATTTTCAAAAACACCCCATTGCCTGCCGCCTAAAGTGTACTCCAAATCGATTTTGAATGTCAATGGTAAAGGCTAAAGGCTAAAGCCAGCGCCTTACGGCGCTCCATTGACATTCAAAACCAATTTGGAGTTATAGCAGTTAAGCAGGCGAAACTTGCTTTCAGAAGTTATCCCATTTTGTGGGATAGCTTTTGCATAAAAGCCCCTTACTATAAAGCCAATTGCAGAAATGAAACGCATCTTCTGAAAAATATATTGCCATATACATATTTAACAGGCATGAAAATCCCGTTTGTATAAATACCAAAATGTAAACAAGGGATTGTCACGAAATTGTTATTCCAAATTAAAAATAATGGTGTGTTTGATAAGCGGCTGAACCGAAAATCGGAAGATGAAGAAACAGTGCCTTGCAAATGCGGACAACTTGAAAAAAGCATGGAGCCTTACGTAGCGCAATCAGGAAATTTATCGATTATTATTTTGATGGACAGATATGTGTGAAATATAATATCCATCCACATTTATTTGCCAAAGATACGTTTTTTATAGTCTTTTATAGGTTTTTATGGTAGAATATCTGTATAAATTTCTTTTGGAAATTGTATAACACCAAATTATACTCGCGGACATACTTATTTGCCAAATGATTTGCTTTTTCTTTGGAAATGGTGATAATCTGTTGGCAAATCATTTAGTCCACAGGTGTATGACAGCAACAAGGGGGGCATTATGACTGATACAGAACAAAGAAACGCCGCCACTAAATTTTATAATGATTGGCGTGGCGTTGGCGATGAGAAGAGCGATAGCCAGCGTTTTTGGATTGAATTCCTTAGTAATGTGTTAGGGATTGAGGATGTTACACAAAAGATTGTTTTTGAAAAACGTGTTATTGTAGACGGACAGATAAAATTTATAGATGCATACATCCCTGAAACAAGGGTTTTGATTGAGCAGAAAAGTGCAGACAAGGACTTGGGTAAAAAGATTTTACAGTCAGACGGAGCGATGCGGACGCCGTTTGAGCAGGGACGTAACTACGCACAGTGGATGATTCCAAATGAAACGCCACTATGGATTGTAGCCTGTAACTTTAAATCCTTTGAAATACATGACATGAATAAGCCAGGCGCTCCTGCCATCGTGATTCTTTTAGAGGAAGTACGGAATAAACTTCCTTTGTTTGATTTTATGTTTAAGAAAGAAGTTAAGGAACTTTCTCATGAAATGGAAATTTCTGTAAAAGCGGGGGAAATTGTCGGTATCCTTTATGATAAGCTGCTTACGCAGTATAAAGAGCCTGATGCGCATTCTCTGAAAAGCCTGAACGCTTTATGTGTGCGTCTTGTTTTTTGTTTGTATGCAGAGGATGCGGGGATTTTCGGCTCGTATATGATGTTTCATGACTATCTGAAAGATATTTCCATAAGCGGTTTCCGGAAAGCACTTGTGGAACTGTTTAAGGTACTAGACACCCCAATAGGGGACTTAACTTGACCCATAAGTAATCGTAGCTATTTGAATGTTTTCATGTTATACTAAAGAAAAAGAGGTGATCCGAATGACCAATAAATGTGGAAATTGGCAGGAAGAATTTGTGGACATAAAATTCGTTGACCAGCGTCTGAAAACACGTTTCTTTAAAATTATGGATGCTTTTGCTGCCTCACCTGAAAAATCTACATGGGCAGCAA
>CAJTSV010000114.1:4436-12174 GCA_910579075.1 uncultured Eubacterium sp. | reverse complement strand
AACATAATCAACAGCATTTCTATGAGCGTAACTGCCCGGATAAAGCAGTATGGAGCGATGAGGGCGGTTGGTATGGATGGGGAACAGCTTACCCGGATGATTGCTGCGGAAGCCTTTACTTACGCTGTCTCCGGTCTTATCGCTGGCAGTGGTATCGGAATTGTTCTAAGTCGTTTTTTGTATGTGAAACTGGTTACACGGTATTTTGGAAGCCAGTGGAGCCTGCCGATAGTTTTGATTGCTATTATTGTTGTATTCGATACAGTTTCTGCTGCGGCAGCAGTATATGCACCTGCAAAGCGGATTAGAAACATGCCGATTACAGCAACTATTAATGAATTGTAATAGGAATAAATTATAAAAATTTGCTGCACGATGGAAAAGCCCTCGTGCAGCAGAAGAATGTAAAGAGGCATCTTTATTTGGAAACGAATTATATTTTACAGACAGAAATAGCAATGCATAGATTAGGAAGAAAAGACACTTTGATAACAAGAGCCAGGCTGATGCATTTAGTGATTGGAATGTTGTTAATTTAAGCTCTATCGCTATAAAATCCGAGCAGAAAAAGCGTTTCATTTCATCCCGCCCTATGGCATCATAAGCGCAGCTAATAATGTAGTCATTTTCATCTGCATAATCCATGATAAAACGGATAGCATCTTCGTAATCAACCAGCAGATCAAAATGCTTCACTACTTCAATCGCTTCCTCGGTCAGCATCCAGCGGAGCAGCGCATAGATATCATCAATCTGTTGCTTTACCTGTCATTCTGGTGTTGAGTATAGAAACAGTAATCTGGCTGAATCTGTCATGCCCGTATTTTATGAATCAGACCATTTTCTATATCGCATACCTGATTATCAGTTCGATTCAGTTGGGTGCGACGGTTGATTTACGGTATCTATACTTACATCGGGCAGTGTCCTGACTGCAGTCGGATTGCTGCTTGGGTATATCTCTACGGACCAGCTTTTGGCACAGCTTGGTATATTTGTAGGCCGTGGGGCGATTTTTTCATTAGTGATAGTGCTGCTGATTCTTCCGGGACTCCTGTTCCTGTTTGATAAACTGATTACAGGGACGAAGAAAAAGCATGAACGTAAAAAATTTTTATTTCACAGGGAGGTAATAAACGATGAATCACTTTAATCTCAAAAAATCCACAACCGTATTTCTTGTATCGGCCCTTCTTGTATCTGCTTTACCGGTTTCTGTGTCTGCTATGGAAGCAAATACAGACAAGGAAGAAGTTATTTATGTAAATTTGGATAATGATGGATCGGTCAGGGAAATCAATGCTGTCAATATTTTTGGCGGAAATACAGAAGGCTTAATCATTGATTATGGAAAATATCTGGATGTGCGGAATATGACAACAACAGACACGATTGACCTTTCCGGTGATGCCATAAAGATTAATTCGTCTGCCGAAAAGCTGTATTATGAGGGGAAACTTGAAAGTACTCTGATGCCGTGGGATATTCAGATACGCTATTTTTTAGATGGCAGAGAATATTCCGCAGAAGATAAAGCTTTTTATCTGCGGGCTGCGGCCGGTAAGCCGCAGGCTGTAATTTAAGATTTCGGTCGTACACCGGAAGCTTTTATCCAGCAGAATCAGGGAAGCTTTTTTCTTATGCAGTATCTGCTGAATCTCTACGTACAGGGAGATATCCTCGCTTTTGGCAAGGGTCTGGTTTATATCGCCTAAAATCGTAAATCTGGCATTTGGAAACAGCAGGCGGAAGATTTCGTATTGGAGCGGGTAGTAGACCTGGGCTTCATCGATGACAGACTGGCGGATGTTTTTATATGCATTATCTGATTCCTTATTCGATTTAATTTGTTGTTTTGTCTGTTATCTGAAAGGATTAACGGGAGTCCGGTTACAAAAACACGGATGAAAATGGAAGGAAGACGGGATGTTTTTTGTCATCCATTCGGATGCCTGCTTTTGGATGTTTGCAGCCTGCATCCGCAGGCTTTTGGGTGGCAGCTGTTATTTTATGTTCAGACAGCAGTACAGAACTGTCAAAACTGTCACATTTGAGAAAGATTTCAGCAAGAATCATCTTTTATAATAATTGTTGACACGCAATATTATATATTATATAATATTGTACAAACAACAATTGAAATGACAGGAGGAATCAGACATGGAACAGGAAAAAATGGCGGTTCAGCCGCCTGTACGGGAAGGATCCCACGGAATGCCGGACTGGCATGTGATAAGCGGCAGCACCCTGAAAATGATTGCAGTTATCACGATGTTTATCGACCATCTTGCAGCCGGTGTGCTTGGCAGGTATCTGAATGCAGCGGGCTGGGGGAATCTGGACTGGAGCAATATGGATGCCTATAATCAGTGGATGGAGCAGAATGCAGCACTGTTTGACGCATACAGCATGATGCGCAATATCGGGCGCGTGGCATTTCCGATATATTGCTTTCTTCTGGCCGAAGGGCTGATACATACAAAAAATCTCCGGAAATATACAGGACGGATGCTGGTATTTGCATTTCTTTCGGAAATCCCGTTTGACCTGCTGTTCCGCGGAAAATGGATGGCGTTCGAATACCAGAATGTATTTTTTACGCTGTTTTTCGGCGTGCTTGCAATGGCTGTCATGGACTGGATTATCCGCCAGCAGCGCCTGCATGTGGCAGCAAGGGCTGTATTATGCTGTGCCGCAGCCGCAGCGTGCATGGCGGCAGCGGATGCCATGCACACCGATTACGGGTCCAGGGGCGTTATCTGCATCGTCATTATATGCCTGCTGCGCAATGCCAGGGAGCTTCAGATTGCGGCCGGAGCCTGTTCCTTTTTGTTTTTCCTGAATGAAATGGCAGCGCCGTATGCATTTCTTTCGATAGCAGCGTACAATGGTAAACGCGGGTGGAAGCTGAAATATTTCTTTTACCTGTTTTATCCGGTGCACCTTCTGCTGCTGTACCTGTTAAGCATGGCGCTTGGCGTTTCTTCCTATTCCCCGATGTAGTTTTTCAAATCAGGAATTGTAAAATCTGCGGCAAATGCTATAATAAACATATCACACAATACCGCAGCATGCATGGCATGCAATTTCTGCAGGGAAAAGAGGGGAATCCGGATGCTGGTATTACAGGCAGGCGAGGAGCAGGAGCAGACATTTCAAAAGCTTATCCAGACGATGGGAGAGCAGATTGTCTGGGAAGGGCGTTTTATTGTAAAGGACGATGAGCTGATTTTGGAAGGAACGGTGCGTTCCCTGATTTTTCAGTTTGAAACAAAAAAGGTGTTCACAAACCTGGTGGATATTCCGGTAAAGGAAGACAGGGTGCTGGATGTATCAAGGCATCCGAAGATACGGGACCTGGTAAATATGGTTCTTTATGCATTTGGCAAATGGGGGACTTTAAGGGGACTGCGGGTAGAACAGGACTATGCGCAGTTAAACCAGCTTTTTGCGAAAATATTAAGCATGTATTATATTGAGCCGTCGTTCCGGAAAGAAAATTTCCGGTTTTACAAGGTCGGCGTGCGCATTACATACGAAGAAGTGCTCCAGACCGTGCTGGAATTTGAAAAAAAGCAGGAAGAAGACCCGTTTTCGGAGTCACAGGGGCTGTGGCATACTTTAATCTGGAAAAACCGCCAGCGCAGCTTTCAGAAAACGGAAACGACGCTGGCCGAGCGGTCGGAAAACCGGATTGGCAGCAATTTTTACCTGGTCGGGTACCAGTGCCCGAAATGTGCCGGGAAGCTGTTTATGGCGGTTTATCCGGACGGAAAGGAAATGCGCATCGATACAGAGGAAAAGGGCGTATACCTGGCAAGGGTGTATACATGTGACAGCTGCAACAGCTTTTATACGCCGCGCCCGGACCGGCTTATTTATGAAGGGCTTATTTATGAAATGGCTTTTCATCAGGATAAAAAGGCATATGAGGATTATCTGGAGCTGCTGGGGCACAATGCCGAGCGGGCTGCCAATTTTAAATACAACGAATACGAAGCTGTCCGTAACCTGCGTCTGGAACGGGAAAGAAGAAAGGCGGCCGGGCTGGATGCCGGTTCGGATGACAGTGCAAGGCGCGCCCGCAGCCAGGCGGATTACCTGAAAAGCCCGCAGGATGCCCTGCGCCAGATGGAAGAATTTGCCAGAAATGCGGCAAAGCTTCCAGATGATGTATTCCGAAGGTTTGCACACCGGGTAGAGGAAGGATTTTATCCGGATGCGGCAGTGGCAAAGCACGAAAAAAAGATTCTGGAACAGTCCAGGCAGCTGGATGCAAAAGAAGCAGCACAGCGCAGCGGACAGGAAGGCACAGACAGCACGGGACGCTCTGGCAGGGATGGGGATTTTGGGAAAGCAGGCATGCCGCAGGGAAAAAACGGATGCAGCAGCGCGAAGCAGAATGCTGCATAACGGGGATTCTGGTACAGGCAGTGCAGCCGGATATGGACTGCGGAAGGATAAAAATTCCGCTGTGGGAACAGGCGGCATCTTACAGAATACAGCTGATGCGGAAAACGGACAGCATGGAAATTCCAGAATACAGCCAGGAACAGGAACTGGGCAGCCTGATAAATCCAGAACACAGCTGGGAACAGGAACCAGGCAGCCTGGAGCTGCCGGAGCGCAGCCGGAAACATCCGGAATGGGAGCCGGACAGACAGACAGCGCCGGAACAGGCATGACGCAGCCGGAAACAATGGAGACGGACACCGGACAGCCGGATGCACGGCCAGGGAGCATAGGAATGCTGGGGCCGGGAGCGCTGCGCAGCCGGAATGCAGCCAGGCAGGCAGAAGAAATCCAGGACGGCAGTACACCGGCAGATGCACAGCAGGCATCCCTTTCCCCAAATATGGAGCGTTACCAGGCCAGGCTCGGCGTGCTGGAACGCTTATCAGACAGGCAGCGCAGGGAGTTAAAAAGGCAGATTCGTAATGATGCTTCTTTAAGTGCACGGGAAAAACAGGCACTTGCCGGACGGATTGAACAGCTGGAATTTGAAGAACAGGCAAAGGCCGTGTTAAAAAAAGCAGAAAGCGGTGCGCATAAAAGCTATGCCCAGATGAAGGGTTTTTTGCAGGAAGTGGAAAAAGAACCGTACCCGGACAGCATCAAGCGCCCGGTTCTGGAAAAGCTGCACGAGCTGAGGAAACGGCGCGGAGAAGAAGAAGTGCGCAGAATCATGGAAACGGTTTCCACACATCTGGACCGGGAAGGCTATCAGAAGCTGGAACAGAAATTAAAGGAATATGAAGGAATCGATTTATCCCCCTATACAGAGAGGCTGCGCAGCGTGCGCGAAGCGGCGGAAAAGCAGGAAATTGCAAACATGGTCAAACGCTCGCGAAAGTTGAGCCGCGGGGATTATGTCGGGCTGATGCGGCGTCTGGAAGAAAAACAGTTTGCCGATGAAAACCTCGCCCCTTATATGGAAAAAATAGAAGAACGCGTCCGGAAAATGGATGAGGAGCGCATCCAGGAGCTGCTTGGCATGGCACAGGGGCAGGATTTCAACGCGCTTGTATCGGTATATGAACAGCTGGATGCCGAAAGCTTTCTGCCAGAGCTGAAAAATGATACCCTGGAAATGATTGCCAAGCGCCTGGAAAAAATCCGTACCGATGAATGCGAGCTGCTTGTGCAAAAGCTGCAGGATGAAATGGCAGGCACGATTAAGGAAAATGCAAGGCACCATTTTTATCCGGCCAGAAAGGTTATGCTAAAACGGGCTTCGCCGGAAGAAACCAGTACCATTGATGCCGCGCTTTCTGCCTATGCTGCGGGGCGCAGCCGGTTTGAATATCCGGTCTTTGCGGCAGATACATCCAGAAATCACAGCGGCCGGGAAGGCATGCTGCTCACACCGGATAACCTTTATTACGGCACGCGCATGAATTCCTACGAAATCCCGGTTACATCCATCGCATCCATTGAAGCTTCCACAGGGCTTTTAAACCGGAAAATAACGCTTGAGGAGACAAACGGGGCCAGGCATAAGCTGCCCTATGCCGTCGGGACGGGAGAAATGGAAGACTGGGCACAGATACTGCAGGATTTTGTCCGCTACCTGCAGGAAAAGCCGCCTTCCAGAAAGCTTCCGTATCTTGCAAAGGAAACGCATGATACCATCTGCTGTTACCGCTGCGGCTATATTTACAAAGAACGCGATGTCTGTCCGGAGTGCGGGTACAAGAAGAACCGGTAGGATGCTGGAAGCAGCACTCACAGGGAGTGGGGAGGATTTTGAATGAACTGCACACTGATGCATAAAAGGATTGCCACAGCACAGATAGAGCTGGATGACGAATCGGGATTTATCCGAAGGGTGCAGAGGATACTGCGCCCGGAGCATCTGCCGGTCGGGGTTACGGTGAAAAAAGGCAGTGCAGACCGGGCGGCCTTAAACGAGTGGTGGCTGAACCGTTCGATTCCGGCAAGCCGCATGGGAATCCGCGAAGCTTTGGAGCTGCTGCATCTGCCTGACACAAAAACGCTGCTGATGTGCTGCTTTGGACTGAGCCTTTCTGACCAGTACTGGATGAAGCCGGAAGGCTCCGGGCTCCGCTGGGAAGATATTAATTTTTTTGACCATGATTTTTCCATGGATATCGGGGATGCTTTATTTGGCAGCCGCGGGGCAGATGCCGGTTTTGATTTTTCATCTCCGGATAATACTTCGGATGGATTTCTGAAAAAAAGATGGAAAATTATAGATGGCAGGCGCTGCCTGATAAAAGGCGGCAGCAATCCGTTCCAGCAGCAGCCGTTTAATGAGGTCATTGCCTGCAGAATCATGGAACGGCTTGGAATTGTCCATGTTCCTTATTCGATTGTGTGGAGTGACGGACTGCCTTACAGCGTATGTGAGGACTTTGTGGCCCCGGACACAGAGCTTGTCAGTGCATGGCGGCTGATGAAGACCCTCAGGAAGGATAACAGCACAAGCGTGTACCAGCATTTTATCCGCTGCTGTGAGGAGCTTGGTGTCCGTGGCATTCAGCACAGCCTGGACCAGATGATAGTGCTGGATTACCTGATTGCAAACGAAGACCGGCATCTGAATAATTTCGGGCTGCTGCGCTGTGCACAAACACTGGAATGGCTCGGCTTTGCCCCGATATATGACAGTGGCAGTTCTCTGGGCTTTGATAAGTCTGCGGCACATATTCTTGCGGGATATGGGATTTCCTGCAAGCCGTTTAAAAACAGCCATGAACAGCAGCTGGGCCTGGTGTCTTCTTTTGAATGGATTGATTTTTCAAAGCTGTCTGACTGCGGCATAATAATAGAAGAAACGTTTTCCCGGGACGGTGCGCCGGATTATCTGGATGGCGGCAGAATCAGGGCCATTGCAGCTTCTGTGATGGAACGGGTGCAAAAGCTGGAAAAAGAATCCTGCAGCACCAGCCGCCGGGTGCTTTTCCAGAATCATAAAATATAAGCCGGGAATCCGGGCATGCCTTATGGTAAGCATTTTTAAGGCATGCCCTGGCGGTGCGGGCAGGCCCGCACATTTTCCCAAACGGGTGTTTTTTGTTTTTACAAATTCATCGAACGGTACAGTTCATCTTTATCATCCTGCGAAATAGACAGGTAGCGTTTGGTAATTTCCATGCTGGAATGATTATAAATATTCATAATAAGTGCACTCGGCGTTCCCTTTTTCCATGCATGGTACCCAAATGTCTTGCGAAGGGAATGGCAGCTGATATTTCCGTCCAGCCGGGTTATGGCA
>CAJTSV010000114.1:0-4389 GCA_910579075.1 uncultured Eubacterium sp. | reverse complement strand
ATTTATGGCAGAACAGGTATTCGGTTTCATACACAAACGGGCTGTGCTGCCGCAGCAGCTTGAACGATTTGATGCAGCTTTCATTTAGTGCGACCTCTGCATGCTTCTGTGTTTTCTGCTCATAAATATCCATATGCCTGCGGTATGTATTCCGGGTGCTGTCATATATATCCATCCACCGCAGCTGTAATAAATCGCTTATCCGAAGGGCCGTATTAATGCCCGTTACGAATAATGCATAATCCCGGATTCTGTTTCGGGACAAAAAATAGGATTTCATCTGTTCGATTTCTTCCAGTGTCCTGATTGGCGTGGTCATCATCATGATTCCTCCGTTTATCTTTTGCATGCGTGTTTCAATGTATTACATTTTATAGGTAAATTGTGTGTATGGCAATATGCATAAGGTTGAAAATAGAGACAAATAGAATTATTTAGATATAATAAATGTACAAAGAGAATCATTTTGATAGATACGGCACAAAACAGAAAATATGAAGGAAGCATGCAAGGATTTGCCGTCTTCATTCGTATCAGTAGTATAAGGGCAGGTGTGGAGCAGGAATCCGGCAGGCAGAAAGCCGGCTGTGAGGCATGCTGCCTGCAGCTATACAAAAGGGGGAGGGGAGTAAATGCAGAGTGAGGCGGAGGTAAACCGTGCGGTAGAAAAATATGCAGATATGGTACAGCGCATCTGCTTTTATCATCTGAAAAACAGGGCCGACACCGAAGACGTATTTCAAAATGTGTTCCTGAAATACATGCTGCAGGAAGAACCGTTTCAGAGTGAAGAACATGAAAAAGCATGGCTGGCGCGCGTGGCCATCAATGCCTGCAGGGATTACCTGAAAAGCTTTTTCCGGCGTAAAATGGTTCCGCTGGAAGCAGTCAGCGAACTGGGAGAGCAGGCAGACGATGGCTGCCGGGAAGTGCTGGAAGCAGTACTCTCCCTGCCAAAACGGTATAAGGATGCCATATACCTGCATTATTTTGAAGGATATACGGCAGCAGAAATCGGACAGATTATCGGGAAAAAAGAAAATACGGTATATTCCCTGCTTTCGAGAGGCAGGGAACTGCTGCGCAGGGAGCTGGGAGGTGATGGAATTGGCGAATAAAATACAGGAATCATTTCAACATGTCAGGGCAGATGATGCACTGAAGGATTCTGCGAAACAGTATTTGTCCATGCAGCGGTGCCGCGGCAGGAAGCGCTTTTTCAGGCCGGCATTCGGGGGAGCGCTGGCGGCAGTCTGTGCCATGCTGATTCTGGCATCCGGCATCGGGGGATATTCGTGGATTCTAAAACCGGTATCTTATGTGAGCATGGATGTGAATCCGTCCATTGAGCTTGGGCTGAACCGTTATGACCGGGTGGTATCGGCGGTGGCTTATAATGACCAGGGTGCAGAACTGCTGGAAGGGCTTTCTTTAAAATGGAAGCGGTATACCGATGCAATTAATATCGTGGCAGGCAGTGATTTGATGCAGTCCTATCTGCAGGGCGAAGAAGAACTGGTGCTTACCGTAGCCGCAGACAGCAGCCGCGAGCAGGAGCTGGCAGCGGGCGTAAAAAGCTGCAGCGGGCATATCGGCCATGGCAGCCGCAGCGTCCAGGCGGATATCAGCACGGTTTCCGAGGCGCATGACAACGGGCTTTCGGTCGGAAAATATCAGGCATATCTGGCACTGGCGCAGTATGATGAAACAGTAACCGTAGATGACTGCAAGGGCATGAGCATGGCAGAAATCCATGGAAAAATTATCGAGCACGAGCATGGACACGGGCATGCAGATGGCCTGGAATCAGATGGCCTGGAAGCGGATGATACCATACAGGAAGATAATCCGGCCCTTACAGAAGACAGCACGCAGGATGACAGTGCCGGGAACACGGATGAAGAACCGCAGGGGCATCATCATCACAGAAACGGACACGGTTCCTGGTGATGCCCCGCAGGGGATGGGGTTAAGCCGTACCGGATGCACGGTAAAACCGCACAAACAGTATAAGTGCCAGCACCGATACCAGAAGCTCGGTACATGGAAATGCGCACCATACCCCTGTCATCTGAAATGCTGCCGCAAATAAAAATGCAAGCGGAATAATCAGGACAAACCCGCGCAGCATGGAAATCATGTTTGCCGGAAGCGGATGGGCACAGGATGTAAAAAAGGTGGAAATCACAATGTTAAGCCCGGCGAACGGGCAGGCCGTGAAATACATCCTCAGCCCCGCAGAAGCCGTTTCCTGCAGCATGGGATTGCGGTCTTTGTTAAAAATACTGCTGATTTGTTCTGCACCGAAAAAGACGGATGCATAAAGGAGCGCGGATAAAAGGAGCACAGCTGCCGCTGCATGGGAAAGGACTGCCAGGGCGTGCCCGCGCCTTCCTGCACCGTAATGCCTGCTGAGTACGGGCTGGATTCCCTGTGCCATGCCGGTATAAATGGAAAGCACGACCAGGGAGAGATTTGCAATTACCCCGTATGCTGCGACACCCACGTTTCCCTGCAGGTTCAGAATAATCATGTTAAAAATAATGATAACAATGCCAGAGGATAATTCTGTCACAAGGGAAGGAATCCCGCATGAGAGAATGCCGCAAATCTGCCTGCCGGACAGGCTTTTTGCTGCCAGATGGAAGCCGTGCTTCTTTTTCAGAAAGTGCGGCGAAAGCAGCAAAAGGCTGACAGCCGGAGCCAGACCGGTTGCAAGCACGGCACCGAAAATCCCCATATGCAGCGGGAAAATAAGCACATAATCCAGCAGGATATTCGAAAGGCTTCCGCCAAGCATCGCGCGCATGGACAGCTGCGGGGCGCCGTCGTTGCGGACAAAGCAGAGCATGACATTGTTCATTAAAAAAAGCGGGGAAAAAAGCAGGATAACCCGCAAATATATTTCTGTCATATCGTACACCCGTGCATCGGCTCCGAGCAGCGATGCAATGCTGCCGGAAAAGAACATGCCTGCACCAGCAAACAGCACCGCAGCTGCAAGGGAAAGCAGCACGGCACTGGTAAAAATCCGGTCTGTTTCTTTCCGGGAACCGGCGCTTTTATGCAGGGAATATTTCGTGCCGCCGCCCATGCCAATCATCAGCCCGCAGCCGTGAATAAAGCTGTATACCGGTATCGCGAGGTTTAAGGCAGCCAGGCCGTCTGCGCCCAGCCCTTTGGAAATGAAATACGTGTCAGCCAGTATGTAGCAGGATAATCCGAGCGAGCCGAGCATGCTAAAGGAAGCATATTTCGCAGCTTCCAGAAAACAGGATATTTTTTCTGAACGCTGCATTATAAGGACTCCTTTCCCGTCAGATACTCAATGCGCATTTCCAGCATACAGAGTGCCTTCCAGTCCTGTTCGACTGCACCTGTACGGTTTTTTTCCGTATCATCCGGGGCATATTTGAAGGCAAGCGCTTCAATAGCCGCCCGTTTTTCCTGCGGGTCTTCCAGAATACGGACGGTGCCAAAGGCAATCACGCTCTGATAATCCGTCCGGTATTCCAGCGGTATAACCCGGTCTTTATATATGACACAAAACGATGCTTTCGCATGCTTTTTTACTGCGTCGAGCTTGTGGCCGTCTTTCGCACAGTGGAAATAAATCCGGCCGTTTTCGTAGACATAGTTTAACGGCACTGCGTAAGGATAATCATCATCTCCCAGCACAGCCAGGACGCCGGACGAACCGTCTTTGAGTATTTTCCTGCATGCTTCTTCTGTTAACTGCTGTTTTTTTCTGCGCATTTCGCGAAACATAACAATCCCTCCTGTGTATTGTGATAATGGCATCCTGCAGACGGCTGCGGTTTTGATATGTGCTGCCTGCAGGATTGGATCTGCCGCATAAAAAAGAAAAACGCCAGTTCTCCATTCCTTCCATATCTGGATAAAATTCAGATACGATGGCCTGACGGAATGGGAAGCAGCGTTACCCGGCGGCAAGATGTTTTTCTGTTGTACTGTCCAGTATACCATAAACAGGAGAGTCTTTCAAGTGAGAATCAACGCGAACACAGAATAAACGCATGAACAGATATTTTCTAATTGCCATCCAATTATTTGGTGAGTTCGTCAATGGAATCTAATAAATCATTAGTATATAATACTCTCAGGACAGCAAGAATAAGCGGAAGTTCTGTTTCGGGTTTTCTCCCTATCGTTTTCCGGACTCTTCTCATGCTTCGTCCATAATACGTTTTCATCAACTTTATAATAAACATGACGAACCGTCTGATCAGCCCCAAGTTATGGACTGCTTTCTTTTCTTTGGAACCCAGACTGTCTTCCCTGAATACAACATCAAGTGTCCAGTGCAGGTTGTTTTCTATGTTCCAGTGCCTTCGGACTGCTATCGCAAATAACTCTGCAATTGGTTTG
>CAJTSV010000113.1:11506-12182 GCA_910579075.1 uncultured Eubacterium sp. | reverse complement strand
AATTGGTATTTTAGGACTGTATGAGAATTGATTTTTTTGTGATTAAAATTTATATATTACAAACACGTTGAAAATGAAAGAAAAGTATTGAATCGTCTCATAAGTTTGTAAATTGCAATTTGCGATGAAGGAGATGTATATATAATAATATGATTGACAAATAAAAAGAGATTGAAAAATGATTATATAAAACTTTGAAGATTTGGAAATGGATAAACCCTTTGATAAATAGTAAGTGATTGGCAGTACAAATATACGATATTTTTTGATGCTATTTCTTTCTATGGATTGATTCAGTCAATGCTGTGCCTGGATTATAAAGAAGTGCTCTTAAATAAAAATTCTGAGTTAAACTATTTTGAGTTAAACTATTCAAAACTTAATTTTTGCTGTAGCAGAGGGTAAAATATACGATGCTTATCTGCTTGTCAGTAGAGAGAATGATAACAGATTTCAAAGTATGAGAAAAATATGATTTCTTTATACCGTAGGATAGGATTGATCTTTTCGGTGTAAGGGGGTATGGTTTTATTTATTTTATCTTTTGTGAATGATAAATATCGCAAGAATTTTATTATAGCCTTACAGCATTTGCAGAGAGAGAAGAAAAGATATATTTTTTATGTGTGATATTTTTATATGAGTGAGATTGACGGAGTAAATCAATAATATATAC
>CAJTSV010000113.1:0-11491 GCA_910579075.1 uncultured Eubacterium sp. | reverse complement strand
ACTTACATATAATATAATATTTTCTATGTTTTCTGCTTTTTATATGTGAAGATTAGCGGAGTAAATGGAAATATTTAAAATAAATATAAAATGTTTCACGTGAAACATTTATTTCTAATTTTTCTGTCAGTTTAATTTTAGAGCTGGATATATTGTGAATTAGTGAGTTTCATGTTTTTCATGACTGATGGTAAATATGATTTTAAAGATTATCAGGAATTGCCTTAAAATTAGCAGGTTTCTTATATCTATTGGTGGACGGCGTTTCTTTTGATTCTAGTGCACTGGCTCGTTGGCATTCATTGCAATCTCACTGCCTATTTTGCCATCTGCTTTGTTGGATTTTCTGGACGCAGCACTACTACGTCGTCGAAAATCCGCCTTGCATAGTGACAAAATATGCAGCACGCTTACATAAATACCAGCAAGCCAGTACACCATCTGGCCAGAAATTGAAATATGAAACTGCTTGTTTCGCACCATTGTATCGTTGAATTTCTGGCCACCGCATGCCGTTGAAATTTCGCCTTGCACTGGCACGGAAACATGCATCCGCTTATTTCAATTTATGACTGGATGGTGTAAAATTGAGTCACGGAATTTTCTTCAGCGAAGCGAGGGTATTATTGTTTAAATTATGACTGGCACTGTTATCAGTTATTCAGTATAAAGCTCTGATTTCTGAAGGGATGGAGATACAGATGAACAAAATGTAAAATGTAATAAATTATAGAAAAAATATTGTCCGGCTGATTTTTTATAATACTATCCAAAACTACAATGCGCCATTGTAATTTATGGATTATGACTGCGTATCGTCGTCAAAATCATACCTGGCACTGGCGGAAACATGCAGTCTATCATTTAATATTTGAAAGAATAGAGCACCGTCATTAGAGTTTGTTTTAAATATGCTTTTTGTCAGATATGCTGCCCGCAAAGTGAATGAAGATGGAAGGAATGATTTTTCAAACACGCTCTAGTGCTCCAGCCGAAAGAAATCAGAGTTTATTACAGCCTGAATCACGCCATTGCTTCGTTAAAATTTCCAGTCGATAAGCCCATGCCGTTGAAATTTTGTATTGCACTGACACGAATCAGTCAAGCACTAAACTTTAATTTCTGTCTGGATGGAAACCTAGAGTACTGGCTCGTTGGTATTCATATTGAAATATAGGGATGTATGTTTCGTGTAGTGGAAGGAGAAATTTAGACAGAGATGTGATGGTATCGACTAGAAATTTTAACGACACAATGATGCGGAACAAGCAGTATCATATTGCAATTAATGGCCGGATGGAGTATGAAATATGATGTCTGTTTTTATGGCATCAATACTTTGTTCTGTCCGGTAACAATATATGAAATACAGAATATTTAGGTATTCTTACATTCTGGAACTGGAACAAACAGCACAGGCATTCCTGTCCAGCATAAGAGGGGCCAATCAAAAAGCAGAATTGAAGCGTATCTTACAGAAATCATTTTTCAAACACGCACTATGACTTTGCAGTAAATGCAAAGTCCTGTGTGAACAGTAGCAATTGCTACGATTTTATTTACATATTTTCTCAAAGCTATAGAAAATATAATAAGAAGGTGCTATAATAGAAGCTGTTAAAAAAATTACTTCATAGCATCGATAAGCAGAACAGAACAAATCAGCCGGAATCCAGAGCTGAGAAAGGAAAAAAGTAATGGGAAGAATCATTGCAATAGCGAATCAAAAAGGCGGGGTGGGAAAAACAACGACTTCGATAAATTTATCTGCATGCCTTGCAGAATTAGATAAAAAAGTACTTACGATAGACTTAGACCCGCAGGGCAATACAACAAGCGGAATCGGATTGAACAAAAGCGAATTGGGAAACACGATATATGAACTGCTTTTGGACGAATGCACAGTCAGGTCCTGCATTTATCAGACACAGATTGAAAACCTGAATATCATTCCGGCAAATGTTAATTTGTCAGGAGCAGAGATAGAGCTGCTGGGTATTAATGAAAAAGAGTACCTTCTGAAAAATGCGGTTGATTATATCCAGGATGATTATGATTACATAATTATAGATTGTCCGCCGGCATTAAACATGCTGACAGTGAATGCAATGACCACAGCAAATTCGATTCTTGTGCCGATTCAGTGTGAGTATTATGCGCTGGAAGGACTGAGCCAGTTAATCCATACCATTGACCTGGTTCAGCAGAGACTGAATCCAAAGGTCTTAATTGAGGGTGTTGTATTTACCATGTATGATGCGCGTACCAATCTGTCGATGCAGGTTGTGGAAAATGTAAAGGAAAATCTGAATACTGTTATTTACAAAACGATTATACCAAGAAATGTAAAGCTGGCAGAAGCGCCGAGCCATGGCCTTCCGATTAATTTATATGATAAGAGGTCTGCCGGAGCTGAAAGTTACCGCCTGCTGGCAAAAGAAATTATCAATAGAAAGGATTTATAAAATGTCTGTGAAGAAAAGCGGTTTGGGTAAAGGCCTGGGCAAAGGGCTGGATTCACTGATTCCAGATAAGGTAGGCAGTGCAGGCAATGTAAACAAGGTGAGCAGTGCAGGCAATGCAGGTAATGAAAAAACAGCAGAAGAAGCAAAAAAAGAAGATTTTATGGTAAATATCAATATGGTTGAACCGAACAGGGAACAGCCCAGAAAGAAATTCGATGAAGATGCACTTTTAGAATTGTCTGAATCGATAAAACAGTTTGGGATTTTACAGCCATTGTTAGTACAGGACAAAGAAAGCTATTATGAGATTGTTGCCGGCGAGAGAAGATGGCGTGCAGCAAAGATGGCCGGGATGAAAGAAATCCCGATTATTGTAAAAAAACTTACACCGCAGGAAAAGGTTGAAATCTCCCTGATTGAAAATATTCAGAGGGAAGATTTGAATCCGATTGAAGAAGCAGTTGCTTTTAAGAGACTGCTGACAGAGTTTCATTTGAAGCAGGATGAAGTTGCCGAACGTGTTTCAAAATCCAGGACAGCTGTTACGAATTCCATGCGGCTGTTAAAGCTGGATGAAAAAGTACAGCAGATGTTAATTGATGAAATGCTGACGACGGGACATGCAAGGGCACTTTTATCAATAGATAATCATGAAATGCAGTTTACAGCTGCCCAGAAAATATTTGATGAAAAACTAAGTGTAAGGGAAACGGAAAAACTCGTAAAGAAAATACTGAATGATGGACAGCCGCAAAAAGTAAAAGATGTGGAACAGGAAGAAGAATTCAAGCGTTTAAAAGTTGTTTATCATGATATAGAAGAAAAAATGAAGCAGGCGCTTGGAACAAAAGTTATTATTAACTACAAAGATAAAAATAAAGGGAAAATTGAAATAGAATATTATGATTCGAATCAGCTGGAACATTTGTTCGAAATGTTTCAGACATTGCAAAAATAGGCATGCTGTGTTTGGCAGGCTGATTCAGGCAGAAGGTCTGATACAGCTTTAAATGGAAAAAAATATGGAGGGAGAACAATGAGTATTTGTGAATACCTTGGCATTGAGCTGGAATATGTTGTCTGGGGACTTGCTGGGTTTGCTGCATTCCTGTTTCTGCTGCTTCTTATTAATATGGGTATGACAGCAGGATTAAAGAAGAAGTATAAGAAATTTATGGGGGATTCGGATGCCCGTTCCCTGGAAGAAAAAATGGACGGCTATATCCAGCAGTTCAGCGATTTGATTGAAACCAATTATCAGAACAAAAACAGGCTTGATAAACTGGAAGGCCAGATGAATCTGACGTTTCAGAAAATCGGCCTTGTAAAATATGATGCATTTAATGAAATGGGCGGAAAGCTGAGTTTTTCGCTGGCACTGTTAAATGAAAAGGATGATGGTTTTATCATTAATGCAATGCACAGCAGGGAGGGATGTTACACCTATATCAAAGAAATCATTGCCGGCAAGTCTGTGATTGTGCTGGCGTCAGAAGAAAAGGAAGCACTGGACATGGCTCTAAATTATAAATAGAAAATATTGCAAAAGCTCTTTGAATACTATATAATAAGAATGTATGATTAGAAAAAGGAGGATATGACAGGATGCACCGCTTTTTGCGAGCGATTGGATTTAGTGGTCTGAAGAAAAGTCAATTGGATGAACTGATAAAAGATATTATCGAACATCCTGATATGGAAAAGCTCGCAATCGATTCTGACGGAAGTGAGTTTTCTGAAATAACGCAGATGTTTAATGACAGATTTGGCATTACCGTATGCGGCCAGTATCAGGATAGTAATCTGTTTTCCATGGATTATTATTATCCTGTTTTTATGGGACAGGAAATATCTACGGATGAACAGGTTGATATAGAACGTCATGCAGGCAATGAATCCTACGCCGGTATTTGTGATGAAATGCGGCTGGGAGTTACTTTAATATTTTATCTGCAAAATGTCGCTGATTATCTGAATCAGAGGGCTGTTTATGGTATATCTTTAAAAAATGTTACAACTACGCTGTCTGCTTTTTCCCTTGGCGGAAAAATTATACTGCCAATTGGGAAAAATGAGGAACAGATTCGAAATACAGAAAAAAACAGGCGCAACCATAATCATCTGATGGCAGCTGCCCGTGATGGGGATGAGGAAGCGATTGAAAGCCTGACGTTAGAAGATATTGATTTATATTCCATGATTTCAAAACGTGTGGAAAAAGAAGATGTATTCAGTATTGTTGAAAGCTACTTTATGCCGTATGGCATAGAAAGTGACCAGTATTCGATTCTGGGGCAGATTATGGATATGGAAACATCACATAACCGCCTGACAAATGAAACGATTCTGTTCATGAAAGTTAATTCCAATGATTTGATTTTTGACATATGCATGAATGAAAAAGATTTGATAGGCGTGCCGGAAGTTGGCAGAAGATTTAAGGGAAATATATGGATGCAGGGGAAAATTAATTTTCTGGACTAGAGCATTTTTAACGTTCTGCAACTGGTGCCTGATTGTTATTCCACTGAGAGGGGTTAAAGTAATGTCACAGGAAAATAAAGAAAAGAAATTCAAAGACAATGGCCTGATGATGAAAATTGCGGTTACTTCGCTGCTGACAGCTCTGCTGATGATGATAGAAATTTATGAGATTATCAATGATTCGGCTAATTTAATCGCGATTGGAAGCCTGGGTGTATTTATCCTTGTTTCTGTATTTTCTACGGCTTTATTGATTGGAAGGCTGAATGAATTAAAAGCAAAGCAGCAGGAAGAAGCATTTGACAATGTGCTGCGTTCGGAAAAAGCTTCCTATCTGTTAATGCGCAAGTATTTTGATAAAATGGAACAGAAAATGGACAGCATAAATGAAAATGCCGGCCTTCCGTATAAGGAGCTTGTTTCTGCCCAGAAAGCACTTGCAAAAGCACAGATTAACCGTAATAAACAAAATACGAATGCATTATTGATGTCCAATGACAGAATTATGCAAAAACTCAGCAGCTTTCAAAAAGAGCTGGCGAATCAGAAAAATACAGCGGGTCAGGATGTTACGTTCAATCCAGGTGAACTTGCAAATGTAACGGCAGGCCTCAGTGAACAGGATAAGGCAGAACTGAAAGAAAGCCTGTCCGAACGTGTGGCAGAAAGCAGTAAGGATATTCTTGCAAGCCAGAAAGAAATTTTATCTGGCATTAAGGAAATGGAGAAGTCTCTCCGGAGTGAAATAGCAGAATCTGCCAGCAGGGCAGTTTCGATGAAATCACAGCTGAAACCGCTGGATATGGAAGATGAAGAAAGCCTGCCGCAAATCCAGACAGAATCCAGGCAGGAATTTGAGAATTCTTCGGAATCTGATTTGGATAATCTGTTAATGCAGATGGGAGAAGCGGGGGCTGAGGAACCAGTTCTTGGGGATATTATGGGAGAGCCGGAGCTTTCACCGATTATGGACGAATCAGGATTCGCATTGGATTCTGAGCCATCTTTGGATTCGATGCTGGGAGAACCGGAACTGGCACCAATGCTGGATGAACCAGGCCTTCCGTCAATCGCAGGAGAGCCGGAATTACAGCCAATTGCAGACGAATCAGGATTGCCGTCAATGACAGGTGAACCAGAGCTGGCGCCAATGCTGGATGAACCAGGCCTTCCGTCAATGCTGGATGAACCGGAGCTGGCATCAATTGCGGATGAACCAGGCCTTTCATCAATGACGAATGAACCGGAGCTGGCATCAGTGATGGGCGAACCACTCCTTCCGCCAATAATGGGTGAGTCAGAAGCTTTACCAAGTATAGATGAATCAGGCCTTGAGCCAATCGCAGGCGGGCCGGAATTACAGCCAGGTATAGAGGAACCGGGCCTTCCGCCTATAGATGGCGAGCCGGAACTGTCACCAATATTGGAAGAACCAGCGGTTTCACCAATGACAGGCGGGCCGGAGCTGTCACCAATGCTGGACGAACCAGAGCTGCCGTCCATGTCAGGTGAATCAGAATTGCAGTCCATGCTGGATGAATTTGAAGTTTCTCCTGTAATGGAAGAATCTCCTTCCATGCCGGACGAAGCAGCAATATCACCGATGGCGGATGAACCGGTATCAGCGCAGGAAGAATCAGGCATTGCGCCAATGACAGGAGAACAGGAATTACAGTCCATGCTGGACGAAATCGAAGTTTCACCAATGGCAGGCGGGCCGGAGCTGGCACCAATCATGGATGAGCCAGAACTTTCGTCTATGCCGGGCGAATCAGAGCTGGCGTCTGCGCAGGAAAATGCGTCTGCTGTGGCAGTTGGAGAAGAAGCAGGCATGCCAGAAGCAGATTCCCTGACGATGCCGGCTATGGATGACAGCATGCAGCCAGTGGAAGAAGCAGCTCCAGTGACAGCGCAGGAGCCTGTCTCAGCAGCAGTGGCCACAGAAGAAGAACCTTCTCTGGATTCGATTATGGAAGAAGCTCCGCTGCCGTTTATTGACCCGGCAGCAGTGGCCGCAGAAGGTGAAGCAGATGCATTAAAAGTTTATTCAGATGACGATATTGTAGACACGTTAGACATTGGTGATTTGGAGCCGAAAAATCCGGCAAAAACAGAGTCTGACCTGGATGCAATGATATCAAAGATGGGGGTTACGCCAAAAGCAGAAAAAACGCCTTCGAAACCAGTGTCCCCATTATCGCTGGCCTTTCAGCCGCCAAGGCCTGCTCCAAAGAAAAAAGCAGGTGATGAAATAGAGCAGATTATGAAAGACATGGATATCAAGGATATCATGGAAGAACAGGTCGAGGATTTGGATATTGATAAGATTTTGGAAATGCCGATGCCTGGCAGTAAAAAAGACTCATCTGATACCAGCCAGGTAATGAGTTCTGACGAAATAGCAGCCTTGATTGCAAAGACAGAGCTTCTGTCAGCGCCAGAACCGAAAAAAGATGAAATGCCAGATTTATCAGACCCTAGTTATGTTATGAGTTCTGACGAGATAGCAGCCTTGATTGCTAATATGTAACAGCCGATATATCTTACGGACTTTGCAGTGAATGCCCCTGGGGCAGATTCTGCAAAATCCTGTATGAACAGTAACATATTCCTAAAAAAATCTTAAAAAAATTTAAAAAAAGACTTGCATTTTTCTTAATTATCATATATAATATTTCTTGTGTTCAGGGAGAACACAAAGAAATGCGCCACTAGCTCAGCTGGCAGAGCACCTGACTCTTAATCAGGGTGTCCAGGGTTCGAACCCCTGGTGGCGCACTAAAGTATCGGTTTCAAGTGGTAAAACTTGGGGTCGGTGCTTTTTTTGTGTTTCTTTTTTTATTTAAAGAACTTTTTCACTTCCTGAAACGAAGAACGAAAGGACGTAATTTTTTTTGATACCTTCGGATGACGGTAAGTAAAAATAATTGCTTTTCTTTTCAGGGAAAATGACATAGGCTACCTCCTGTGTCTGATTTTGAATAAAAGGAGATTTTTATATTATATGAAAAAAAGGGTATTGATTGCATGTACGATGCAGATGGATGTTATAAATTATGTGTTGAAAAAATATCAGATTTCCATGCCTGTTATATGGCTGGAACGGGCGCTGCATCATAATCTGGAGCTTCTTCATAAGGAGCTGCAGAATCAGGTTGATTTGCAGCAGCATATGGATGAAATCGTATTGTCTTATGGTCTGTGCGGTCATGCCATATCCGGGCTTTGCAGTAAAAAAGCAAGGCTGGTATTTCCGGCGTTCGATGACTGCATCTGCCAGCTGCTGTATACCGGACCTGAAAAAAGCCGAAGATACGGCCTGAAAGAGAAAGGATGCTATTATCTGACGAGAGAGTGGACAATTGATAAAGAAGCAATTGTACCGCAATGTGAGATGATTTTGAAACAGTATGGAGAAGAATGTGGAAAAGAAATTATCCAGCAAATATACAGTGGATATCATACGATTTCCCTGATTGAGACAGGAGCCTATGATGTGGGAAAGCTGCAAAGCTTTGTGGAAAAAGCTTCTGAATTAACGGGAATGTGTGTAAAACTGCAGGAAGGAAGCTGCAGGGTTATGGAACATCTGCTGCTGGGCAATTATGATAATACAATCTGTGTTGTAAATCCGGGAGAAAGAATCGGGCATGCGATAGATATAGGTTAGCAGATAGAAAATCAGGAAATGCAGCTGGTACTCCACAATTTGGAGAGAATTTCCCTGCAAACTGTGAAGCACATCTATAGGTCAGAATCAGGCTGTGCGGCACCCTGATGCCTGCCTGGATGGTTCAGAAAGGCATTTAAAGACCTCATAATAAAATATTATCTGGAAGCAATGAATTTATATATCGGATTTCCTAATGCAGAAAATTTTTTCTCATATTCTGTCATAATGTTATTCTGATTCATTTGTGCGTCCTGATGCAGGTCATAGGTGAAGGAATCCAGGTTCCAGTGTGCTTCTGGAAGTTCTTCCAGGGAAAAATCGAAAAGCAGTTTATTATCTGTTTTAAATTCCAGCGTGCCATGAGATGCCAAAATCTGGTCATAGAGGGACAGAAACTGCCTGGATGTAAGCCTGCGCCTTGCATGGCGTTTTTTCGGCCATGGGTCGGAAAAATTCAGATAGATTCTGGAAACTTCATTTGGTGAAAATACTTCTGAGAGGTTTTCAGCATCCATGCATAGAAAACGCAGGCAGGCAGGAGCAGCTTCCAGCCGCTGCAGTTTTTGCACTGCCCGGAGCAGGACGCTTGTATATTTTTCAATGCCAATATAGTTGATATCTGGATTTTGCTGTGCAAGCTGGATGATAAAGTCTCCTTTTCCCATTCCAATTTCAATATGTATGGGATTTTCATTTTGAAAAACGTTCTTCCAGAAATCAGGACAGGAAGACGGATTTTGTATGCAGAACGGGCTTTCAGCGATAATGCCGTCAGCACTTGGAATATTTCTTAATCTCATGGTTTTCTCCTCAAATTTTGATTTTGTGTGTATGCCGTATGTATTATAACATTGATTGCATGGGAAAAAAAGCAGAAAGTGAAGCTTCTTATCAAGCTGAAAAGCTTTTTCATTAAGATTAGGATAAAGCTGCGTTTTTTTACTTTTATTCACACAAAGAAAAAAAGTGTTGCTTATCACTTTTATTCACACTATAATATAGATAGGAATGACTATAACAAAGATTGGAAATAGAAAAATGAAGAAAAAAACAAAAGTATTCAGCTTATTCATGATATGCCTTCTTCTGGTTATGATGGATGTACCGGTTCAGGCAAAAAAGACGAAAAATTACTGGCCGAAACAGCCGGATAAAATAACAGCCGGTGCAGCAATATTGATGGATATAGATACTGGAACGATTTTATATAAGAAGAATATTAATAAAAAATATTATCCTGCGAGCATTACGAAAATACTGTCTGTGCTTGTTGCAGTTGAAAACAGCCGGATGGATGAAGTCGTGACCTTTTCGCACGATTCTGTTTTTAAAACAGAGGGTTCTGGCATTTGGCGGGATGTCGGTGAAAAGATGACTATGGAACAGTGCCTGTATGCAGTCATGCTGGAATCTGCGAATGAGTGTGCCTATGCGGTAGCAGAGCATATCAGCGGTACAATGGAAAAGTTTGTCAAGCTGATGAATGAAAAGGCGAAGAAGCTTGGCTGTAAATCTTCCAATTTTACAAATCCGCATGGCCTTCCAGATGAAAATCATTATGTAACGGCAAAGGATATGGCCATTATTTCAAGGGCTGCTTATGAAAATGAAACGTTCCGGCTTTTATGCGGGACGAAGCGGTATGTTATACCGCCAACCAATAAGCATAAGGAACCTACTTACCTTACGAATCACCATAAAATGCTTTATCCGAAAGATACGGCAGCTTACTTATACGATTACTGTACGGGGGGAAAGACGGGATATACGATTGCAGCCGGGAATACGCTGGTTACTTATGCCCAGAAAGACGGCATGACACTGGTTTCTGTTATTTTAAACGGAACATCGCCGCAGTACTGGAATGAAACAAGGTCGCTGCTGGAATTTGGATTTGAAAATTTTAATCTGTGCAATGTGGCAGAGTATTTTGGGGCAGATGAAAACAATGAGGAAGAAAAGCTGGACACGCTGAATGCAAATGACCCATTTGCCCAGATTGACCCGCAGGCGAAAGTGATTCTGCCAAAATCGGTGAATTTTAACAAGACAGAAATGACAATCAATTATGAAAATCTGCCCGAAAATTCACTTGCGCAGCTGATTTACACCTATGGAAACCGGAAAATCGGGACGGCAGATATTATACGCACGAATACGTTTATTGATAATCATGTGGATGCAATTACGGAAAGCACGGAATCAGACAGTCTGGATGAAAATATAGAACCAGCTGAGAACCAGACCGCCGTTTCAGATGAACCCCAGCAGGAATCAGATGAAGCAGACAGGCAGGCTGAGGACAAGCAGCAGGAAAAAACAGAGTCTGGAAAAAAGGATTTGAATCTGATTGACAGCCTGAAAGAGAAGATTCAAAATATGGAAATTACAGAACATATTCAAAATTTTGATATCCATAAACTGATAGACAGCGTAAAAGGCTTCTTTCAAAATAAGAAGCTGGATTTTTCCGGGAATGCCTGGATTGTGCTGGGCGGCATTTTTGCCGGTATTGTACTGATACTTATTTTTAAAATCCTGTTTAACAGGTCTTATGTCATCCGCCAGAAGCTGGCTAATTACAGAAACAGAAAAATAGAACGGAAAAAGTATGTTGTTATCCGGGATTACAGAAAAGGGAGAAAAAGAAAAAACCGGTAAAGTTTGAGAATTGAATATTTTTTTGAAAATGATATTCTATGGAGGTACTGGCTCTATGGAATATTATTTTTTATGGATATTGGACTGAAATTAAGCTGGAAAAAAATAATAAATGCATAAAGGCATAGAAATACCTGAGAATCTTGAAAAGATACATACAGAATTAAGATTTTAAAGTATCTTATAGTGGTAAAAAGAGATAAAATAA
>CAJTSV010000112.1:8214-12293 GCA_910579075.1 uncultured Eubacterium sp. | reverse complement strand
CCTTTGCCATATCCGAGTCCCCCTGTCCGGCTACGAGAATCTGGCCGGGAACCTCTATGCCGTGTTCCCACAGATACTGCCTGACTCCGGCCGCCATTGTATCGGTCGCGCATACAAGCCCGTCAATATGCCCGCACCGTTTTAACAGCTCTCCGGCCTTCTGATAACCGGATGCAATGCTGAATGCAGCCGTCACTGCATTGTCTGCCAGCTCTTTATGCCCCATGTCCCGCACCGCATCGCAGTAGCCGCGGAAGCGCTCTGCCCCGACGGCCTTGTCCTGCTGTGTCGCCCCGATATAGCCAAGATGCACCCTGCCTTTTTCCATCAGCAGCTTGGTCAGGTCATAGGCCGCATGGTAATCGTCATGAAAGACACAGCAGTAGCCCGGCAGGCGCTGCCCGACGATAACCACAGGCACAAGCAGGCTTTTTAAAATCCGCTTGTGCTCTGCCGTAAATACAGTAGCGACGAGAATCACACCGTCCACCTGCTTTTCACTGAACGTAGCCAGATATTCCGATTCTTTTTTCGGATTGTTCTGCGTGACAGCCAGCAGTGTCTGGTACTGGCTGTCATTCAGCACCGATAAAATGCCTTCCACAATCCTGCCAATCGAAGCAGACGCTACCTTTGGCACAATAACGCCAATCATCTTCGTCTTTTTTGTACGCAGCGTCTGTGCCTGTACCGAAGGACGATACCCTGTTTCTTCCACGATTTTACGGATTGCCTCTTTCTTTTCTTCTGAGATATGCCCGTTGTTAAAATAACGTGAAACAGCTGCGCTGGAAACTCCTGCCAGCTTCGCGATTTCTGCTATATTCATCTGCACCGCTCCCTTTGTAACAAATTAATTAAAACCTGTCAGTCACCATGCCTTATCATCATCCTGTCTGCCGCTGGTTTCCTGCCAGGCGAAACCAGCCGTTCTTTGTTTTTGATTTTATTATACCGAATGAAACGCATATTATCAACTTAAAATTTTACCCGGTTTTCATTAATTTTTTCAACAGTTACTGCTCACTTCGTGACCAGTAACTCTCAGCATGCATATCCATAGCAGGCGGGACGGCCCCGAGTCTTACTCCTCTGCTGTCATGATTTTTTCCAAAACATCCGTTTCCCCGGTTTTCAGCACGCGGAATAATCATCACTGTTTGTCAAAAGCACGGCCACCGTCGGCGGATATCCTGCTGCGCTGACCAGGTTTTCCCTTCCGCCCAGAGTTTCATAAATCTGTCTGGCACATGTTTCATAATTCAATGCCATATCCATTCCCCTTTCATCTTATTATATTAAAATCGATTTCAATCATTGATGCTATTGTAACACTTTACATGTGCTATATATATTGACAATTACGTCAAATTTTACCTGTCTGTTTTGTGCAAAATATTGAAATCGATTTCAATATTTCTGTAAAAAAATGCATATACGAAGCATATGCCCTGATATGGACCGGCCATTTATCCTGTTCCGTTTTCCTGCTGCTAAAAACCCGCAGCCTTTTCTGCTGCCAGTCCGTATTTTAAAAATGCTTCCCGGATTCCGCCGTCCCTGACTGACGGGCAGATATCATCCGCTTTTTCCTTCAGGGTCCTGCTGCCATTTTCCATGCAGATGCCAAGTCCCGCTGCCGCAATCATTTCGATGTCGTTCATGCTGTCCCCGAATGCCACGGAATCTGCCAGCGGTATGCCCAGATGCTCACAGACCTTTTCCAGCGCCCGGCCTTTGTCGTAATCCCTGCTTAAAATCTCTCCGTTGATGTAGCCGCCTTTATTTTCTTCCTGTATGCAGAACTGGAATTCATCCGTCATTGCGCTGCGCGCCCTTTGTATCTGCTCCAAAGTCTGACTGATAATCACGATTTTATAAACCGGCTCCCCCTTATATTCTTTCATCGGCAGGATATGCAGTGTCTTTTCAATCTGCTCGCGGAACCGGAGCATTTCGCTGTTGCTGCCTTCGCCTGCATGCTTTTTCAGAAATTCCTTAAAGCCTTCGTCTGTATAAGAACCGCCCATGCATTCTACGGTCCGGAAAATTCCATTTTCTTTTAATATCTCCATAGCAGCTTCTTTCTGCGCCTGCGTCATCGGACGGTCGGATAAAACCTTTCCCTGGCATTCAATATACCCGCCGGAGCTTGCGATAAGCCCGTCAAATTCATATTTCAGCAGGGGCCGTAACATGTCATAATTCCTTCCTGTACATAAAAATACAAAATTTCCTGCCCTGCGCGCCTGGCTGACGGCCCAGACTGCTGACTGCGGCACTTCGTTGCTGCCCGGCTCGGTCAGCGTTCCGTCGATATCGAGAAATATCGCTTTTCGATTCATTTGAATCCTCCTTTTTCTGTATTTTCTTTTTTATGCTTTGTATATATTTTCTATATTCTATCAGTTCTTTATTTACATTTTCTTTTTTTATGTTTTTACAATTATTAATTTTAATATTGCTTCTTTCCCTGCCTCCCGCCTTTTCTGTTCTATATTATGAAATTAAATATTTTTTCTATTTCTTTTTTTTAAATCTCTCCTGCTTTCTTTGTTTTCCGCCTTCTTTATTCTATATTAAATGCTTTTTCTATTTTCTTTTTTGAAATCTTCCCTGCTCTCTTTTTCTCCCACCTTCTTTCGTATTCTGCTTTTTCTGGCTGGCTGCAGGCTGTAAAAAATTCTTTCAGCCGCAGCCAGAGTCAAAGCCTGTGCTGTTTCAGGCACCTTTTTCTGAAATACCTTCCACACCCCATCTTTCCTTCCCGTCTGTGTGCCTGAAAAACGTTCCTGTCAGCAGTATCAGGGCTTCTTTCAGCTTGCCTCATCTGCTTCCAGTCCCATGTCACCTCCCCGGTATATAAACGGCTCTATTTTGTCAATAATTACCGTATCTTTCGAAGAAAAACTTAATGATAACGGCCTTGATAGGTCCAGCGCAAATACTCCGAGTATGGATTTTGCATTTACAACTCTCTGCCCGGAACCCAGGTCAAAATGTGCTTCAAACTTCTCAATTATGTTGACGAACTGTTCTACCTGCTTTACATTGCTGAATTTGACATTCACCTGCTGCATGAAAAATCCTCCTTATTTTATTTGGTTGGTAATCTGTTATCGATTTCATTTTCCAAAACATATAATACACATTTGCGCAATTTTTGTAAACTGGCATTTCCTATAATTTTCCATGCATTTTTTTGTAGATTTTGATGAAATCCATTTCAGCTGTATGGTTCATCTGACGGTTTCCTGGCAGATGTCCTTCCCGTTCAGGCAGGACTGTACAAGCACATCCCCTTCATACTTTAATTTCAGTGAAAAAAACGGCTCGTTTTCTTCCAGCAGCCGGAAAAAGATTTTATCGCCTTCCCAGACCGGCAGTTCGTTCACCCTGGATTTTTCCACCCATTCCAGGCATCCCTCACTGCATTCCGTCATTTCCCCGCTGTACGCATCTGCGGTATATAAAAACATATATTCCGTCTGCTGCCTGTCACAGATAAAGGTCACTATGCCCCGCAGCCGCCACCTCAGCAGCGTCAGCCCGGTTTCTTCCCGTGCTTCGCGAAGCAGGCATTCTTCCGGGGATTCATCCGCTTCAAAGTGGCCGCCGATGCCGACCCATTTATCCTTGTTGATATCATGTTCTTTTTTTACCCGGTGCATCATCAGGTATTTTCCATCCTGTTCAATATAACACAGTGTCGTCAGATTGCTTCTCATTGTGTATTCTCCATTCTTTTCGTATCGTGCCGCCAGGCTGCCTGGTTCGCTATTTCGATTTTTGTGAATTTCTTCTGATATCGCAGATTCAGACTGCTTTTTGCCTGCGGCAGTATTCATTATAGCATATGTTTCCGGGAACCGGTATGTGAATCCAGCTGTTTTTTTATGACACCTTCTGAGTGTTCATCCGGCACAGAAAAATACCGTGCACATCCTTTTTTGGACATGCACGGTACTCCGCTCCTAATTATTTTAAATTCCTGTATTTCATATCCTGCAGCATTCCTAAAACCATTGCCCGCATCCTGCTCTTTCCTTTACAGGGATATCTTACAGGCTGCTTTCCGG
>CAJTSV010000112.1:0-8197 GCA_910579075.1 uncultured Eubacterium sp. | reverse complement strand
CCAGCCACGCCGCTGTTACACCTCAACCCCGAAATGCTCAAACAGGATTTTTTCTGCCTGCGCACACCACAGCCCGCGGTTTTTTCTGCATGCTTCATCCAGCTTCTGAAACAGCGGGTCTGTCTTTCCTTTTTCTGCAAAATCCTCGATTGCTGTTAACGGCATGTCAAACTGTGTATAGGTCAGCTTCTTTCCGCCCGGAATCTTCGGCAGGTTCAGCGTTGCATCGGCAATGCTGTCAATGCCGCCTACGTGTGTGACCATAACAGCCGGTTCAATCCGGCCTTTTGCTGCCAGCTCATTTGCCTCAATCAGGTCGTCGTTGTTGCCGCCTGTCGTTCCTACGATATGCTGGCTTGTATAATGCACATCGTATAAATTGATTTCTGCCTTAAACTGGTTATCCGTCGGCCCTGCAAAGAAATTCATGCAGCCGTCAAACGCCAGTATCTGGTCACCGAGCTCTGCAACCGCACGGTTCGGAATGTATACAAATACATCATCATAGCCTTTTCCGCCTGTAATGTCAATAAGCTCCTTCACCGGGTCAGCCATTTTTGCAGTATTGACATATACCAGCTCTACGCCGTATTCCTGTGCATGGGACTCCGGAATGACTTCCCTTGCGCGTGCAAGCTTTGCATCATCAATATCAGTCACGACAATGCGTTTCGGCCTGTTTTCAAACTGGATGCCGTAGCTGACTGCACCAAGCCCCATCGGGCCGCAGCCGCCCAGGATAATAATATCGCCGCCTTCTTTCGTGCCGCCTGCCAGGTCGTGGTTTCTCTTATTTGTATGATAATTGCCATGATAGCCGCCGATAATACAGCTCATCGGCTCGCCCAGCGACGCTTCGAAAAAGCTCTCCCCTTCATACGGCATCAGGCATCCCAGTTCCATAACCTCATGCGGAATCACGCAGTATGTACAGGCACCGCCGAAAAATTCATACGAATAGCCCGGGGATGCAAGGCTGCCTTTGTAATTCAATGCCGGCTGCTGTGCAAACTTCATGCCCGGCTTGAACTGGTCTTTCCATTTATCACCCACTTCTACAATTACGCCGGCAAATTCATGACCGATAATAACCGGGTTTGTATCAATATTCTGCGGCGCACGTTTGTGCTTTTTTCCCTGCTCGATAAGCTTATAGGTAGACATGCAGATACTGTCACTGATAACCTTTACCAGAATCTCATCCTCTTTGATTGGCGGAAGCTCAAACTCCTCTAACCTTAAATCCCTTGCTCCATACATTCTGACTGCTTTTGTCTTCATATTGAATTCTCCCTGTCTTTCTGTCATTTTCTATAATTTCAATATAGTTTCTATACAATTTCTATATTTTTTCTATTTCTACCTGCTTCATCAGCTCGTCGACCAGTTTCCTTGCCGGCGGCTTGGTGCCAATGGTCGTAACCGCTCCTGCGGACGTGGCGATGCACAGGCGCACGGTCTGCTCGTCATCCAGGTTTTTATCCCATGCATATGCAAGCGCTGCTACCATGGCATCCCCGGCACCGACGGTCGAATGTGCTTTTACGGACAGTGCCGGGCATTTTACCTGATAGTCCCCGCGCACGAACATGGCCCCGCTTTTTCCCATGGAAATGGCAACCGTTTCGATTCCCTGCCCCTTTAAATCTTTTGCTGCGCCGAGCAGTTCTTCCACCGAAGCCCGGTAATCAAATCCGGCGTATTCTTCCAGCTCCACGCGGTTTGGCTTGATAATATCCGGCCCCGCCTTTAAGGCATTGCGAAACAGCTCGCCGTCCGCATCCATCAGCACCCTGGCACCGCGCGCATGCACCCTTTTTGTAATCTCTGCATAAATATTCTTATCTACGCCGTTTGGAATGCTTCCTGCCAGGATAAACAGCGCTTTTTCATCCGCATAGCCTTCCAGCTTCTGAAGAAGCTGTTCCACTGCTTCTCCGGTTATCTGCGGGCCCGGTTCATTTAACTCCGTAACTTCCCCGGTCTTTTCGTATACCTTTGTATTCGTGCGTGTTTCACCGTCCACCCAGATAAAATCATGCTGGATTCCTTTTTCCTGCAAAACCGTTTCAATCGTCCTTCCGGCATTGCCGCCCAGAAATCCTGCTGCAATGCTGCTGCCGCCCAGCTCCCGGATTGTCTTGGACACATTGATGCCTTTGCCCCCTGCGTCATACTCCACACGCTGAATGCGGTTTAGCCCGCCCGGCTGCAGCTTCTCGATATCAACTGTTTTGTCAATTGCAGGATTCATCGTTACTGTAATAATCATGGCTGTTACTCCTTTCCTGTCAGAATGCTGTAAACCGTATCTGCATCCCCCTCGGCCAGCCGTTTAGCTGCTGTTTCATCCAGCATTTTTTCTGCAATGGCAGACAGAATATCCAGATGTTCCTCACCCACACCGGCAATACCGATTACGACATGCACTTCGTTACCGTCCCAGTCGATTCCTTTCGGGAATGTCATTACCGCAATGCCGGATGCCTTGACTTCTTTCTTGGCAGCTTCCACGCCATGCGGAAGCGCCAGCCCGCTGCCCATAAAGGTGGAAAATGTCTTCTCCCGTTCTATCATTGCTTCCACATACGGCTGGTCTACATACCCGCTGTCTGCCAGCATCTGCCCGACACTTCTTATGACATCATTTTTTGGGGCCGGTTCACAGTTTACGCGGATATTTTCCCGGTAAAGCAGTTCCTTTTTTTGAGCTGGTGCCGGAGCCGGGGCTTCTTCTTTTTTCTTTTTAAAAAACATACTCTTTCCTCCTGTTATACAATTTTTCAGCTGAACCTGATGCTCCATCCAGACAGGAATTTCTGCTTTGGCTGGATGAAATACCAGACGTTTTCTTTTTTCTTCCTGTGCTTATTATACGTCCCTGTGCGGCGTTTTTTCAATTGAAAGAAGCTTGGATTTGGCATTATCAGATAGTGCCATTTCTTTTCTTCTGTTTCCTGATGCTTTGCTTCCTGTATCTTTGGCATCGAATCCGCCCCCGCTCAGGAAAGCCGTGCCAGATACTGGTTAAAATATTTCTTCAGGTTCTTCGACAGCATCTGGCGCATGCCTTCTTTGTCTCCGGTCAGCACGATATCCATAAATTCGTATTCTTCAATCAGCATGCTGCTGATATAACCCATCATGTCATTTCCAGCCATGCTGTTATCGACAGGCGCCAGCATAATAAAGACGACCTGAATGCCTTTCAGGTACGGGTTTAAAAACGGGCCCAGGTCTTTTGTCATGCAGATGGAAAATTCCGGCCGCACGACCCCTTTTGTACGCGCATGCAGCAGTGCAAACCCAAACTCTGCAAATATCTGGCTGGCTATCTGCTCACGCCTTAAAATATCCTCGCGGATAAGCTCCTGGCGGTCGGAATACGGCGACATTTTTTCCGATACCGCAATCAGAAGCTCGCCAAAGCTGATGCGGCTGTCCACCCGGAAAAAATCCATATATTTAATCAGCGTATTAATCTGCGACGCCACCATATTGATTTCTTCTAACTGCATCGAAAACTCATCCGTTTCTTTCTGCTTCTGCGGCAGACGCTCATATTTGCTTACCATCCGCCCGATATTTTCGATGTCCGCATCGCTTAACAGCGGATTGACCGGCACCACCGGGACATCCAGCGGTTCCATTGGTATGCTGGATATAAAAAAATCCGTCCTGCTCAGGATATAAGGCGTAATATCGTGCTTGCCATATGCCGTCAGCTGCATCCTGCCCTGAAACAGCTTTTCCAGCTTGGATGACATCAGGCGCGAAATGCCGATGCCGCTCGAACAGATAACACCGGTGCGCACCTTGCGGATTTTTTCCTGGCGTCCTTCCAGGCGCACCATCGCAGCCCCGAAATGCACAGTCAGAAAACCGGTTTCCTGCTCCGGCACCTTTTTTCCGGTATAGGCCTCAAGCACGCTGGCTACTTTTTCACAGCGCCTGTAAATCTGCGGATAGCTTGCCTTGATGTCGTCCAGCACAGGATTTTGAATCTGCATTCCATAAACCAGGCGGATGAGCGTCGGCTGCAGATGTGCCAGCAGCCCCTGGATAAATCCGTCATCCTGTTTCATAAAATATGCCTGTTTCGGGTCATACGCATCGACCATATCATTGACCAGCTGCTGGAGCTCCTTGTTTTCCATTTCCAGCTGGCTGTCGTCGTTCCACCGGATTTTTTCATGCTTTGCCCCTTTTAAATGCAGGCAGATATAAGAAATCTCCACATCCGGTATATCTGTCTGGAATTCTTCTTCCAGCTTTTCCACAATCACGCGGGCCAGCTCATAATCATCGTCTTCTGCCAGATTCTGGCTCCAGTTTTCATCCGGTTCGATAACCTCGTCTTTCATAATCCGGTTAATCGCAATGGAAATATGGATAATCAGCCCCACATACGAATTTTCCGTCAGGGTCAGCACTTTATCATTTCCCATCCGGGTAATGCAGTCCATCACGCGCTTTACGATATCATGATTCAAAATCTGCCCGAGACTGCCTCTTTTTAAGGAATCATACGGTGCCGGTTCATCCGCTTCTTCCCCGTATATTTCACGTACCATTTTTGTATCGATATTTTCATTGATAAAGGCACGGATGGCACGGCGGTAGCTGTCCTCGCTGCCATCGATGGAAATGCCGCTGCCGGGCTTGCGGTTTACATACAGCCCGTAACGCGTAAGCCACCCTTCCACCGCTTCCAGGTCTGTGCTGACGGTCGCTTCGCTGACTGCAAACCGGCTGCTGTAATAATAGAGCTTGCGCAGCCCCTTTTCTTTCAAAATTTCCAGTATCAGGCGCTTCCTGCGTTCTTCCCGGTTGCCGGCATCGTAATCATCCTTTGTCCTGCAAATCCCAAGCAGACGTTTTTTTTCCGCGTCACTGCCTTCTATCCAGATGCCGACGCCTGTTTTGGAAACAAACGCCAGCCCGTATGCCTTTAAGCATGTGCCAGCCGATTCCAGCTCCCTTTGCACGGTCCTGCGGCTGACTCCTATCTGTTCTGCAAGATACTTTACGGAAACAGCAGAGGACTCCTGAAGCAGCACTTCAAAAATCTGTTTCATCCTGGGTGTCATTTCCATAAGCATGCATCCTTTCTTTCAAGATTCCATCCTGTCCCCGCACAGCATGCAGCCTTGCAGCGTTACATGCAGCCAGGCAGCAGAATTTTATAAATTTCTCTTTTTCAAGTCTTCTACCAGTGTCTCATATTCCGGCGCCGCCAGGAAATTGGTAATCAGCACCAGCTCTGCGTTCGGATTGCTGTGGGCCGCGCGCTCTCCCAGCTCCTGATGCGTAACCACAATCTGCACATCCTGCGGTATCGAAGAAACCGGCGTATGAATGACCTCAATCCCCTCAATGCCTGCCGCAGATATTTTTTTCTTTAAAACCGTTGCACCCATCGCGCTGGAGCCCATGCCGGCATCACACGCAAATGCAATTTTATTTATTTTGCCCGATACAGAAGCTGCCTGCGGCTGCGCAATTCCTTTTGCCTGGCGCTTCATGGCATCCTTTTGTGCCTGCGCTTCTTCCAGCGTGGTATCTTTGCCAAGGAATTTCAAAAGCGGCATTGCAACAGCAAAAGAAACTGCCGCAGATAACACCACTCCCAGGAAAAGTCCTGCATAGCAGTGCCGTTCTGCCATCATTGTAATGGCCAGGATGCTTCCCGGAGAAGCCGTCGATACCAGGCCCACATCCAGAAGGCTGAAGGTCAGGACACCCGCCGCGCCGCCTGCGATAACTGCCAGCAGCAGAAACGGATTCATCAGTATGTATGGAAAATAAATTTCATGTATGCCGCCCAAAAAATGGATAATCACCGCGCCCGGAGCAGAGCTTTTTGCACTTCCCTTCCCTGCAAGGCAGTATGCCAGCAGAATGCCAAGCCCTGGGCCCGGATTTGCTTCCAGCAGGAAAAATACGGACTTTCCCGCTTCCTGTACTTCCTGAATGCCAAGCGGTGAAAAAATACCCTGGTTCAGCGCATTGTTTAAAAACAGTACCTTTGCCGGTTCAATAAAAACACTGGTCAGCGGCAGAAGGCTGTGCTCTACCAGAAAACCGACGCCCGAGCTCATCATGGCCGTCAGGCCGTTTACAAGCGGCGTTACGCCGAGCATGGCCAGAAGGCAGAGAATCATGCCGATAATTCCGACAGAAAAATTATTTACCAGCATTTCAAAGCCAGGCGGAATATGTCCGTCCATCATTTTGTCAAACCTTTTAATGACCCATCCGGCAAAAGGGCCTACTGCCATTGCCCCTAAAAACATCGGATTTTCCGAAGCCACGATGACGCCCATTGCCGTAATCGCGCCAATCAGGCCGCCACGGTCGCCTGCCACCACCTTTCCGCCTGTATACGCAATCAGAAGCGGAAGCATCACATGTGACATCGGGCCAACCAGCCGGGCAAATGCTGCATTCGGAACCCATCCTGTCTCAATAAACAGTGCTGCAATCAGTCCCCATGCAATAAAAGCCCCGATATTCGGCATTACCATGCCGCTTAAAAACCTTCCAAATGTCTGTACTCGTTCTTTCATAAATCACACCTCTTTTTTTCGTTTTCAAAGCATGACTGGCCAGTCACTTCTGGGCAGGAAACCTGCCGGCTGCTAAGTGTATTATACGCTGCCATCCCCCTTTTTTTCAAGAAATAGAAAAAGAGATTTGGCACTATGACTTATTGCCAAATCTCCTGTTAAGCTTACGGCTGGTAACAGTTCAGGCAAGCTGACCTGTTACTACAGCTGCTTTCTTGTATCAAATAAAATACAAAAAATATATTGACATTTTTTCAAAGCCATAGTATACTGATTCAAGTTGGTTTTGAAGTATTCATTGCATCAGAATCATCAGGCTGCTGTGGCTCAGTCGGTAGAGCGTCGCATTGGTAGTGCGGAGGTCACGGGTCCGATTCCCGTCAGCAGCTTTGAAAGACTATAAATAAAGGTATTTCAAGGAAATCACTCTTTGAAATGCCTTTATTTTTATTCTGCCCTATCTTCTATCTATTTTGAGACAATCAGCAAAATATAATTTGACATACACATACTACAAAATATAATAAAAGTACGAAAAACCATACGAAATTACGAGGTGATATTATGTTAGCAGTAAAAAGCATGGATGTACGTGATAATTTTAAGGAATGGTGCAATAAAGTAATAGGCGGTGAGACGCTTGTTGTGTCACGGCCCAAAAATGAAAATGTAGTAATTGTATCCGAAAAAGAGTATAACGAAATGGCAAAAGCAAAAAGGAATGAGGAATATTTAAAAAAATTAGACCCTAGTATAACCCAATTTAAATAAGCACACGTTTGGCTGGCCTGAATTTCCGAGCGCACATGGCAAAAATCCTCAATGTACCCCGGTACACCTCCGGTTTTTGCCATGTACGCTCAAAAATTTATTCTCAGTCAAACGTATACTTATTTTAATCGGGTTATACTAGCTTTGCCCAGCTGGAACAAGGTGAAATTATTTATAAATCGCTCGAGGAATTGAGGGCTATGATTGATGAATGATTTCACTTTTTCTCGAGATGCAATGGCTGAATTCATAGAGCGGATTAAAAAAGACAAGAAAACGGCAAATAAACCAATGATTCTTTTCTACTGACTTTAGGGATTCTGCGATATCAGCCGGGATTTTCTTTTTCACATTTTCCCGGCTGTATTCCTTCCAAAAAAGGTTACTGTCCACTCCGTGAACAGTAACCATCGCAAATCTGCTTTTCTCCCTTATCCCCAAAAGCACTACACCGTCTTATTCAAAAATACCGACATCCGGCTCTGCCCGCCTGCTGTCATATACTGGAATGCTTTGTAAGCATCCCCGGATGACTCTGGCTGCTGGAATGTATTGACGCCGTTTCCGTCTTTGATTTTCATTGCCAGCACTTTTACCGGCTCTTTTGCCTGTGCTGCTTCCTGCGGCTGCGCTGCCTGCTGCGCCTGGCCGCTGGCAGCTGTCTGCGTGCTGCTTTCGGATTCCTGTTTTCTGCTTTCCAGCTCCGTGCCTGTCAGCTTTTCATAAATCACCCTTGTAAACAGCTGCAGAAATTCCAGATAATCATCGTAATCAAAATACCGGTTCAGGATATCCCCAAGCGTATTTGTACTGCCAGATGCAGCAGAAGATGTTCCTGCCAGCTGTCCCTGGGCATA
>CAJTSV010000111.1:9326-12390 GCA_910579075.1 uncultured Eubacterium sp. | reverse complement strand
CATTAAAATTTTATGAATCTTTCAAGGTTATTTCACTGTTCAGTTATCAATGTTCGAATGGCTTGTTGCTAAAAATGTTACTTGCTGTTTCTGTAGCAACTCTGACATTATATCAGCTTGTTTCTTGTTTGTCAACAACTTTTTTATTTTTTTGAAATCTTTTATTGCTGACTTTTGGAACAACTTTAGCTGCTATAGATTAACACTTTTTGCATCTCTTGTCAATAGCTTTTTTTACTTTTTTATTCTGCTATTGAACTCCGCATTTTGTGTCCGCCACTCCCGCGGCGAATGTTATATTAGCATAGTTAATTTTAGATGTCAACCATTTTTTTACTTTTTTTCAAAAACATTTATGATTATTAGAAAAGGCCCCTGCAGACCCTGCAAAGACCTTCAAACCTTATCGCTTTTTTCTCCCGCGCAGCTCTGCAAAAAACTGACTCAGCATGGCCGAACATTCTTCTCCAAGAATCCCCTTTGTGATTGCTACCTGATGATTGAACCTTGGCACCTGCAGCAGGTTCAGCACAGACCCGGCACATCCTGCTTTCGGATTCATAGCTCCTATCACCACTTCTTTCATCCTGGACTGCACGATAGCCCCCGCACACATCTGGCATGGTTCCAGTGTAATATACATGGTACAGTCTTCCAGCCGCCAGTCACCTGTTTTTTTGCTGGCTTTGCGAATTGCCGTAAGCTCTGCATGGGCCAGCGTATTTTTATCTGTATTTCTCCGGTTATAGCCCCTTGCTATAATTCTGTCATCCTGTACAATCACACAGCCAATCGGCACTTCATCCATCAGATACGCTTTGCGCGCTTCTTTGAGTGCAGCCTTCATAAATTTTTCCTGTGCTGTCAGTTTTACCGGCATGTTATCAAATCTCCTGTATATTTCTTTTTGATTCCTGTCTTGATGTATCTTTTTTCTTTTATTATACTATACTGAAACTGCGTTCCGCAATGTTTTTATTCTATAATATAGATTCCCACGCACGATACGGAGGAAACTTATGAAATTTACTTATGAAACAGACCGGCTGATTCTCAAAGTCCTTGATGGAAACCACGCCAGCGACGTGCTGCGGTTTTATCTGGCAAACCGGGAACTGTTTGAACGCTCCGAAGCAGAGCGCCCGGACAACTTCTATACAGAAGCTTTTCAGCGCCGTATTTTAAACCACGAATTCAATATGTGCGTCAGGCAGTCAGGAATCCGTTTCTGGGTTTACCAAAAGTCCGACCCGGAACATGTGATTGGCACCGTATGCCTGCGCAATATTACACGGCATGTTTACCAGAGCTGCGAAACCGGCTATAAATTTGACCAGCTTTCCTGGCACCATGGCTATGCCCTGGAAGCACTCTGCAAATGCATTCAGATTGCTTTTTATGAACTGAACCTGCACCGGATTACTGCTTATATCATGCCGGATAACGCCGCATCCATACGGCTGGTGCAGCGTGCCGGCTTTGAACTGGAAGGAATTGCAAGAAAGAATGCCATGGTGCGGGGCGTCTGGGAAGACCATGCCGTTTACAGCATTATCTGCCCCTGAACGCACCTGCCGCTATATTTCCAGAATCCGGTACCAGCACCCGGCCTGTTCTCCCTGTTCATTCCTGCAGGCATACGGAAGAAAATCCGGGAATCCGAAAATAGAAGCCATTGCATGTTCCTGATTCTGGTAAATTCCAGGAATTCCGATAAACCACTTCTTCCTGATTCTGCCAAATACCAGATAACGGCAGCTGAAAAATCCATGCAGCAGAAAGCTGTTGTTCACAATGCTCCAGTATTTCTCCGGAAGCAGCCGCACGTCTTTTATTTCAATACGGACACACAAAACCTGGTCTTCTTCCCGAAAGCAATTCAGGACAGGATATGTACGCAGCATTCTCCGCCACGTCTGCTCCCAGCAGTTATTCCGCTGCGGCTGCAGCTCTGCCGTGCGGATATCCGACATCTGCCCTTCACTGCCATAGCCTGAACTGCCCGTACTGCTGTCTGGTTCTGCCTGGTTCCCAGGCTGGTTTACATTCTGATTTTCTTCCTGATTTTTATTCAGGTTTTCATGCTGATTTTTATTCTGAGTTTCTTTCTGAGTTTCTTTCTGAGTTTCTTTCTGATTATCATGCTGAACAGGATTGCGGTTTTCAGATGCCGGCATGCTTTCAGCGTTTTCCATCTGCGGCATGCCGCCCTGGCCTGGCTGTGATGCCTGGTTCATCCCCGCATCCTGTGTCGGAGCTGTTTGCTGGATTTGCGCCGCACCCTGCATGGAATTCTCTTTCTGACTGAATGCTTCTGCCGGATTTTGCATCGTCTGCTGATTTAAATCTGCTGGCTGATTGCGGGCTTCTCTTTGATTTCGTACTGCATCCTGATTCAATGCCGGCTGCTGGTTCTGCGCTGGCTGCTTGTTTCTTGCTGGTGATAGATTCTCCTGCACTGCATGCTGATTTAACGCCGATGCCTGGGTCTCCTGCACTGCACGCTGATTTAATACCGATGCCCGAGTCTCCTGTTCTGCTTCCTGGTTTAACATGGCTGTCTGTGTCTGAGCAGCTGAATGACTCAACGCTGCTGTATGATTCTGTACTGCTTTCTGGTTTAGCGCTGCTGCCTGATTTTGGGCTGCCTGCTGATTTAACACTCCTTTCTGATTCTGTGCTGGTTTTCGGTTTAACACTGCTCTTTGATTCTGCTGCACTGCATGGTTTTGGACTGGCGGATGATTCGGGGCTGGTTTTCGGTTTGATCCTGTTTTCTGGCTTACGGCTGGTTTCTGATTGCGGGCCGGCGCATGGTTTAAGACTGTCTGGCGCTCCTTTTCCGATTTTTGGTAAGAGCCAGGCTGGCGGTTTTGAGCTGACGCAGGGTTCTGCTCTGCTGCGGAATGCTCCTGTCCTGTATTTCCAGAAAGCGATGCATTCTGGCCGGGAACTGTGCTGTTTTCCGGATTTCCCTGTCTGGCCTGCATCTTCTGCTGTTCAGGATGCGGTTCCTGCTGCGCTGCTTCCTGTTTTTTTCCGGCGTCTGCTTTCTGATTTCCTT
>CAJTSV010000111.1:5866-9308 GCA_910579075.1 uncultured Eubacterium sp. | reverse complement strand
TTCTGGTTTCCTTCTTTCCATTCTTTAAACCTGCCCGTATCAACCGGCTGTTCATCCCACTGGGTCAGAAAAGCTGCCCGGCCGTCTATCATCACAAGAATTCCATTCATTTGCATAATCTGCCAGGGTGTCTGTCCAATATTTTCTTCTGCCTGCTCATAACGGAAGTCTGCCTGATTATTCCGAAACGTAATGGTTCCAATGGAAATTCCCTGTATATTTTCCCGGTTTCTGATAAATAAATAAACGGTACCTGTTTTGCCGCTGTAGCCATTTTCCCTCATATGAATATCGATACGGTTGCGTCCTGCCCGCAGTTCTACCCGTGCAAAACCGGCATTATGAATTTTCTGATTATTATGAATAGAGTACAGATAACTTACAAAACGTTTCATATGCCTGATACTACTCCAATCCTGTCATTACTACAATGTATGCACCGGATTCAGATTCATACATGGAATTTCAAGCTGCTGCGAAAGCTTTCTCCAAGACAAAACTGCCTCTGAAAAAACGGAATTCACGGCTGAAATCACAAATTCCTATCCGCCAGAATGCCATAATTCCTGACAGAATTTACAGCCAGAATCACAGATTGCCATCCGCCGCAATACCATATTCCTGACAGAATTTGCATATTGACTTTTACCGCTATCTCTTTTAATATTAATAATAATTACTAATATTGAAAGGAATATGGATATGAAGTACAGCAGACAAAGAGAAAGCATACTCCAATATCTCCGCACCGTAAAATGCCACCCTACCGCGGAAACCGTCTATCATGCCATACAGGCCGGAAATCCGAATATCAGCCTGGGAACCGTATACCGCAACCTCACCCTGCTAACAGAACTGGGCGAAATAAAGAAAATCACTGATTTTGACGGGCCTGACCGCTTTGACGGAAATACGGCCCTGCACTATCATTTTATATGCAGAAAATGCGGAGCAGTCCTTGACCTGGAAATGGATTCCCTGGCTCACATCAATCTGCTTGCCGAACATAATTTTGACGGCACAATCGAAGGGCACCTTACACACTTTTACGGCTTATGCCCGGAATGCGCAAAATCAAAAAAGGAAGAATAAAACAGTAATTATTTCTATTTTAATAGTTGACACCTTATAAAATATATGATATAAAGTTATCAGTGAGTTTTCCAGACAGGCTGCTGAAAAAGCTGGCTATTTTAACTGGAAAATATAAAATAAAACAATACGAAAAGGAGAATTTAAAATGGCTAAATTTGTATGTCAGGTATGTGGTTATGTTCATGAAGGAGATGCTGCACCAGAACAGTGCCCGCAGTGCAAGGCACCGGCAGAAAAATTCACAAAACAGGAAGGCGAAACAACATGGGCAGCAGAGCACGTAGTAGGCGTTGCTAAAGGCGTTTCTGAAGATATCCTGAATGACTTGAGGGCAAACTTCAACGGTGAGTGCACAGAAGTCGGCATGTATCTTGCTATGGCAAGAGTTGCACACAGGGAAGGTTATCCTGAAATCGGTTTATACTGGGAAAAAGCTGCTTACGAAGAAGCTGAACATGCTGCTAAATTTGCTGAATTACTCGGCGAAGTAGTTACAGACAGCACAAAGAAGAACCTCGAAATGCGTGTGGAAGCTGAAAACGGCGCTACCGCTGGCAAGACTGACCTTGCAAAACGTGCAAAAGCTGCAAACCTGGATGCAATCCATGATACAGTACACGAAATGGCACGCGACGAGGCTAGACATGGCAAGGCATTTGCTGGCTTATTAAAGAGATACTTTGGCTAAAATTTAAAAGGATTTTTAATTGGAAAGAGGATGGACATGCGGTGTCTATCCTCTTTTCTAGTGGAAGAAAAGTGTACTTTCTTCTTTTTACAATCTTTCATTTTCCTATAAAGTGTACTTTCTGCAAAGTGTACTTTTTTCTGTCTTTATTTTACCTCCGAAAACCTGTATTTGCAAGTATTTCTTTTTTATAACTTTACAACAACTATAAGTAACTCAACTGCAAATATATACAATTTTTTATGCTCTTTCAACAATTTCTAACATTTATACTGTTGCTTTTATAAATAATAATGATATTGCTCTATTACATGGCATTATGTCTGGTTCTCGTCAATCTATTAATTGATTTTTTGCATAAACAGGCGTATAATAATTACACATATTTTATAAGTCAAATCTATGAATAGAGGATATTGCATTGAAATTTGAATGGGATGAAGATAAAAACCAGTTGAATCTAAAAAAACATGGCATTGATTTTGAAACAGCAATGTTAGTTTTTAACGATTTACAGCGCATTGAAATATATGATACAGAGCATAGTATTTATGAAGATCGTTACAATACAATAGGAATGGTAAATGATGTTCTGTTCGTTGTTTATACAGAACGTAAACAGAACATACGCCTAATTTCAGCAAGGCTTGCCAATAAAACAGAAAGGAGTATTTATTATGATACGGACAGTTACTTTAGATAGAAACCAAAAGCCTACACAAGAGCAAATCAGGCAGATTGAAGAAGCTGCAAAGAAAGAGATTGTATATGATGAAGATTCTCCCGAACTTACCCCGGCAATGGAAAAAGCATTCCGGCTGGCAGCAAAAAACCGTAACACATACAGAAAAGCCAATATATCATAAATGCTATGATGGGCTATGAATATATTTTAAAAAGCAGCAGTTTACAATCAACTGCTGCTTTCTATTCTCTATAATACGAAATCTTTTGTAGTTCTATTACTCATTTAATCCGGCACTTCATCACATTTTTTATTCCATACAAAAATTATGATAAAATATTAGTATAAATACAAAAAGAAATTCAAAAAAGAAGGAATGACAATGGAAGATGAACTTATTTTTTCTAAAGAATGGTTTATGCTTGAAAAATACCATTTTAAGATTTTGGCAGTCATCACAGAACTGGCTGACAATACAGGAACTTTTAAAGGAGAATTGACTGCCTTTTGCAAAAATCTGTCTATACAAAACTCATCCGGCAACAAGAACAAAATAAAATCTGCCCTTAACTATCTTGCAAATAACAACTATATTACTATGTCAGAAGATAAAAAAATTTACACTATTACATTGAGCGATATATCTGAAAAAACATACCAGTATAAGTTAAAAAGAACATGGTATAACCAGCTACGGACTGCTGCAAATAAAACATCATGGGAAAATCTTTTAAAAATTTTTCTCATATTACTGGATTTATCTAAAGTGCCTGATAACATTGTAACCTATAAACAAATAGGCGAACTTACAAATTGTAGTGTGTCTACTGTTGGCAGAGCAATGAAAACGATTGCTAACCTACAATTTGGATGTTTTAGAATTTTAATTAAACCTGTCAAAAAGAAATGCGGCGAAATATACATAACTATAGGAACAATTTATGAACAAGCTTTAATTTTTGTATAAGTTTTAT
>CAJTSV010000111.1:0-5845 GCA_910579075.1 uncultured Eubacterium sp. | reverse complement strand
TGACATTTCTTATATATTATATATAGAGCATTCAAAAAATTATATTTTTTTCTGCATGTCAATGATATACTATACCTAACTATACATTCTTTTGTTATTCTGATTTTGTGTGGCAAGCCACACAAAACAGAATAACAGTAAACAAAAGAAAAACAAACTTGTTCCATCAGAGGTAAATTACATGAATAAAGAAAAATCTGAAAGTAAAAAATTAATCCCGTTATATCTGCAAAAGCTGTTCTTGGAAAAAACGGATAAGACACATTATGTAAGAATGCCTGATATATTATCTTATCTGGAAAGTAAAAATATATTTGCAGACCGGAGAACTATTTATGCAGCTATTTCTTTATTAAACTATACAGATTTTGAAATTGTTGGTGTACAGGAAAAAGGAAATTATAAATATCATCACCCTTCCAGATTGTTCAATACAAACGAACTGAAATTTTTAATTGATTCTATTGCTGCATCCAAGTTTTTGACAGAAAAAAAGTCTAAAGATCTAATCAGCAAAGTAAAATCTTTAGGCAGCAGTTTTGATGCCAAATCTCTTAACAGGAATATTCTGCTAAGCAAAAGAATCAAAAGCATGAATGATAAGGTGTTAAGAAATCTGGATTATATTTATTCTGCTATTGCTGATAATAAGCAGATAACATTTCAATATCTGCAATGGAACACAAAGCGGAAACTTGTTATAAAATCTGAAAAGCTATATGCAGTAAGCCCGTATGCAGTATCTTTATCAGATGATAATTATTATCTGATCGCATTTGACAGCAAATCAAATGATTTACGGCACTACCGCATAGATAAAATGCAGTCTATCACCATTACAAATACTGAAAGAATCGGTAAAGAATTATTCCAGTCTTTTGATATTGTGGATTATTCAAGAAAAACTTTTGGCATGTTTGGCGGAAAAGAAGAAACTGTTACACTTGAAGCTGCAAATTACCTTGTCAGCGTTTTTATTGACAGATTCGGAGAATCCGCCAATATCAGACCAAATTTTAATAATCCAGATTCTTTTATTGTCCGTATAACGGTTAATATCAGCCCACAGTTTTTCGCGTGGGTATTTGGGCTTGGGAAAAACGTCAAAATACTATCGCCTGATTCAACAGCAGATGCTTTTAAATCTATGATTAACAGTGTAGCAGAAAACTATTGCCGATAACGTCCGTTATTCTCCAAATTACATATACCTTCTATCTTTTTTAATGCTTGTTATTTTTTTATTGTTTTTGACCGTTTTCCCTGTTCCATCTGCTTTTGGAAATTTTCCAGGTGCGGAAAGGCGAAAACGGCAATCCATTACTGTATCTGCCCGAAATAGCCCCCTCCCCGTACTGCTGCACTTATTTTACGCAACTATCTTTTGGTTTCTTATCGGCGTAGAATTTACAATCATATCCTTATGATCTGGATAAGTTCTTAAAAACCAGTCTTTTACGCACTGATACAGTTTGCCGGAATCATAGCCAAATTCTTCATAATGAGCAATAACATCTTCAAAAGTAACAATATTTTCTCTGTCCATAATCCTGATGAATCTTCTCATATAATCATATGTAAGACCTTTAAATTCACTTTTTCTGCTGCCTGTTCTCTTAGACTTGACCGCAATAGTCATATGAGGATATTCTTTTTTAATGTCTGCTAACTGCTTTTGTTCCTCCGAACAGAACTCTTTTGAAGCATCATAAAAACTTCTGCTAATAGTAATTGTATTTGTAATTGCATCGAATGTAATATCCTTCATCTTATCTCCTTTATCCTTCTATAATAATTTAGGCTGCTTCACTTTCTTTATTTTTTTCATTTCCTGTTTCATAGCCGTCTTTTACTCTGTCAATTTCCATTGCATAATCTTCTTTATAATTATCCAAGAACCATTTCTTTACGATTGCATATTTTCCCTGTTTGTTTGAAGCTAATGCCAAAACCTTTTCAAACATATCTATTTCTTCATCCGTTCTGGTAGAAACAAACCTTTTCATCTCATCAATGTTTAAACCTTTATAAGATTTCTTATTTTCTTTCTTTTCGATTGTCTTATATACAAAAGAAAATCCTGTAAATTCTTTTCTCAACTGCTGCATTACTTTAAATTCCGGCGTTCCAATCTGACTTGCAGCTTTCCCGAACTTCTTTGTAATAATGATTTCCTCTGCTTCAAAATTGATTGTGTAATTTGTACTCTTGCTCATAGTTATGATTTCCTCCTGTATAGTTGTTGTTGTTTCTTCCGTTTATCTTCATTTGTTATATCTAATTATAGAGTTATGTTTGTACAAAAATTTGTACTTGGATAAACTTTTATTACAAATTTTTTCTAAATTTTGTATCAAAATAACCCTATAAAAATTAGTACCAAAATTCTTGACTTTTATTGTTTCTAATGTTAAAATAATAGTACAAGAAATAAGGTTCGTCTAATTTGGTACAGAATAGGAGAAATGATTATGAAAGAAGAATACGGTTATTGCAGAATCTCAACGCCAAAACAGAATATTGACAGACAAGAGCGAAATATTTTGGAAGTCTATCCTTCCGCGCATATTGTAAAAGAAGTCTTTACTGGAACTAAGACAATAGGCAGAAAGGAATGGATTAAATTATATAAGGTAATTACACATGAAGCTGCTGACGGAAAAGAAATTACTCTCATATTTGATTCTGTTTCCAGAATGTCAAGAAATGCAGAGGAAGGATTTAATCTATATGAAGAATTATACAATCTTGGAATTAACCTTGTATTTTTAAAAGAGCCGCATATTAATACAGATACTTATAAAAAAGCTATTAATGTTAATATAGAAATGACCGGGACACATGCAGATATTCTTTTAAAGGCAGTAAAAGAATATTTGATGCAGCTTGCGAAGGAGCAAATCAGAATCGCTTTTGAACAGGCAGAGAAAGAAGTTCTGGACTTGCACCAGAGAACCTCCGAAGGAATTAAGACCGCAAAACTTAACGGAAAACAGATAGGCAGAATTAAAGGACAAAAGTACACTACTAAGAAAGAAACTGCTGCAAAAGAAATCATCTTAAAAAATAGTAAAGACTTTAATGGCAGTAATACGGATGCGGAGGTTATAAAAATTGCGGGGATTTCCAGAAATTCATATTATAAATATAAGTCTGAATTAAAACATGCAGTAGGAAATTAAAATCTCCTACTGCCACACTTTATTTTTAAAACCACTCTAATCTGCTCCAGTTTTGCAAATGTACACATAATCTACCGTTTATAATTTCCATATTTATCATATGTTATTGTTTTTGTTCTTCCACATCCTGTACATTGATAAGTAACCATCTTTGTTTTCTTTCCTCCAATACCAGCTACTGCACCAATCGGTCCAAAAACAGCAGCGCCTAAAATTCCTTTCCCTAAACTATAACCACTTGGTTGATTTCCAGTACTACTAATTTCTTTCCAATAACCTTTGCCACAATCACATTTATTTAATATATTTCCATACATAATAATACATTCTCCTTTCAACATCGTTATCTCATCTTTTTGAACAGCAACATTTTATCGAAACAAATATCAAACATGGGATAATTTAGTTAATAAATGCTCACCCTCTTTTTCCCTTCTTTATTCTAGGACATTCTGCATTAACAGGAATCTGCCATTGGCCACCTATTTTCTCTGGTTTCACCACAAGATAAATCTTTCCTTCTCTACACCATTTTGAAATAGTACTTTGCGTATAACCCCACTTTTCAGCCGCTTCTTTTGTACCCATGTACTCCATGCTGCTTCACTTCCTTTTTCATAAATCGCTCTTGCATATCCATTTTAGAGTTTATAACTCTATTTGTCAAGTATTATTTGTTTCTATCTTATAATATTTCAGAGGTAAAAAAGTCATGAAATACAATGAGCGAATAAGAGAAATAAGAGAAGATAATTCTTTAACACAACAAAAAATAGCTGACCGGCTACATATCGGACAACGTACTTATGCAGACTATGAAAGCGGAAAGACAAGAATCCCCGTTGACAGCCTTTTAATTCTTGCCAGATTTTACAATGTATCTATGGACTATATCACAGGTGCAAGCAACATCAAAACAGAATATCCGAAACAATAGGCAGCAGTCATTTATCATTTTGGAACTGCTGCCCTTTTCTTATTTCTTCCTTGCGGTTCTCGCTATGTATTTATCCATCCTGGTTATAGATTTCTTCAAATCCGTTTGCACAGCTTCTAAATAATATTTTGCACAGTTGACTACCAGACGCATTTCTTCTTTTTGTTCTCCGCTGCAATCATTTTCCAATAATTTCAAAATATAAAGCAAAGACTTCTGGTTATACTCCACTTCTAATAAATTCCTCATAATCGAATATAATTCTTTCATAATGAATATTCTCCTTTGCTGATTCCATTTTTCCACATACATTCACATCTTTTCGAGATTCTTTAACAGTTCATCAACGCCTTTTTCCGATATGGCAATATAATATTTGTGCGTTACCTGACTGTTGCTATGCCCCATCTGATTACACAACAGATGTTCAGGTGTATTTAAAACTGCTAAATTTGTTCCGTATGTATGCCTAAGATAATGATATTTGAATGTAAAGCTGCATTTATCCTGTACTGTTCTCGAATGATATTTCATGGAATTAACCGTCTGTATTTTACCATTGGATAAAGTATTAACCAAATCAAGAGAAGAAATCATTTCCCCGTCCAAATCCTGTATCATAGTCTGATTCTGCTGACGCTGCTGTTCTAATTCCTTTTTATCCTGTTCCTTTTGTTTTAACAGCTTCTTAAAATATCTTTTTAGCTTGCTGCACATATAGATTTTCCTTCTTGCATTTCTGGTTTTCAGAGATACCAGTTTAATCAATCCGTTTTGATACTGCATCTGCCTGTCTATTGTTATAATGCCATTTTTAATATCAACATTAGACCACTTTAAACCATAACATTCATTGATTCTCAATCCGCAATATTTCCCCAGCATATAAGCTGTTTCCGCATTTGTACCTTTAAAATAACTGTCTAACTGTTCCATCTGCTTTTCATCAAAATAAACTATGTCCAAATCATCATCTATTTTTAATTTTGGCATGTGAATCTTAGTGTCTTTATTAATACATAATTTATTATAAGAATCAACTTCAATATAATTTCTTGAATATGCCTGTCCAAATATCAGATAAAACATTTTCAAAAAGGATTCTGTATAAGAATACGCCCTGTTATCAACGTAATATAATTCTTCCAGATAATCTTGTATTTCCGCTACTGTAATATCATCAATGTATCTTTTACCGAACCGCTCTTTTAAATGATTGTTCCATAAAGAATCTTGTTTTTTGATTGTAGAATATGCTTTTCCGCTTCTTCCTTTTTCACAATATTCTGTATAAACTTCTTCAACCGTCTTTCTTACTGTTTTTCCCTGATGTGGCAGTAATGCTTTTGACTGTTCCTGTGCAATTGCAATTTCTCTGGCTTTTGCTGCCTGTTTCGCTGTTCTGAATGGTTTTCCCATTTCATTTCTTAACTTTTTTCCTTCTTTTCTTTTACCATTAATTACAATTGCATATCTATAACCATAAAATCCATTTTCTAATTGATAAACTCCGGCAAAACCTGTATCTGACATAAATAAAAACCTCCTTCAAGTGTACTTTTGTTGTACTTTCTTGCAGAAGGTTCTTTTATAGTTGTTGTTAAGTTGTACTAAGAAGTGTACTTTTGTTCCACTGTTATTCCTTATAAATACTGCAGTAGCCAAGAAAAGAACCTGGATGCAATCCATGATACAGTACACGAAATGGCACGCGACGAGGCTAGAC
>CAJTSV010000110.1:10218-12446 GCA_910579075.1 uncultured Eubacterium sp. | reverse complement strand
CAGCCACAAAAAACGGTTTCAGGACAGTCTGGCCCGAAATGTCAGTATCGCTTTGCTCCTTATGCTGACTTGGGGCTGCAAAAATAACAGGAAATCATGGCTGGACTCATAGTCCGGCCCAGGACATATTCAAAAACATCCTCGTCCTTACTCTTGCAGCAGCAAAGCGATTTTTCTCGATTAAAAAAGCCTGAATATTGAAAATTTTTCTTGCCTATCCGCTAAGACTGCGCTATAATAAAAAAATCCTGAAAAGAACATAATTCAAATGCAGCGAAGGTGGCTGTTCCGGCTGTTTGCCAGAACGCGCCCAGAAACCAGTTCCACTGACAGAGAGAAGAAGTGAGGCGCTGAGAGCTTTTTCCAGAACGGGGGATTTTGGGATTTCACACTGGAGCAGTCCGGGGGAAGTGTACGTCTTGTACATGCGTAGCCTGGAACGTTTATGCACGTTACGCATGCAGAGTGCCTGGCTGGAAAGCCGGGAATCAGGGTGGTACCGCGGAGCAGCTTCGTCCCTTTTTGGGGGATGGAGTTTTTTTATGTAAAAATTTATTTTCGATATCTATAGCTGAATGAATAAGGAGAATCTGCAATGAAAGACAAACTGCAAAAAATCAGGGAAGAAGCGATGCGCCAGATTCAGTCATCACAGGAGCTTTCAAAGTTAAACGAAGTGCGGGTCGCATTTCTTGGAAAAAAAGGAGAGCTTACGGCTGTATTAAAGAGCATGAAGGACGTGCTGCCGGAAGAACGCCCGGCAGTCGGACAGCTGGTAAATGAAACAAGGGCGGCAATTGAAGAAATGCTGGATGAGACAAAGAAAAAGCTTGAGGCGGCTGAGCTGAATTTCCGCCTGAAACAGGAAGTCATTGACGTAACCCTTCCGGCAAAGAAAAACCGCATCGGGCACCGCCATCCGAATACGATTGCACTGGAAGAAGTCGAGCGTATTTTTATCGGCATGGGCTATGAGGTAGTGGAAGGCCCTGAGATTGAATACGATTATTATAATTTTGAAGCGCTGAACATTCCGGCTGACCATCCGGCCAAGGACGAGCAGGACACATTTTACATTACGGACAAAATACTGCTGCGTACCCAGACTTCCCCGGTTCAGGTGCGGACGATGGAAACCCGCCCGCTGCCAATCCGCATGATTGCGCCTGGACGCGTATTCCGTTCGGATGAAGTGGATGCAACCCATTCGCCTTCGTTCCATCAGATTGAAGGCATGGTGATTGATAAAAACATTACCTTTGCGGACTTGAAAGGCACACTGGCAGAGTTTGCAAGGGAGCTGTTTGGCAAAGATACGCAGGTAAAATTCCGCCCGCACCATTTCCCGTTTACGGAGCCAAGCGCAGAGGTAGATGTGACCTGCTTTAAGTGCGGCGGCAGCGGCTGGATTGAGATTTTAGGATGCGGCATGATTCATCCGAAAGTATTGAAGATGAGCGGCATTGACCCTCAGGTTTATTCAGGATTTGCTTTCGGCATGGGACTGGAACGGATTGCACTGCTCAAATATGAGATAGATGATATGCGCCTTCTGTATGAGAATGATGACCGGTTTCTGGCACAGTTTTAAGAGATGAAAACAGAAGTAACATTCAGCCTGCCTGAACTGTTACAAATAGAATGCAGTATTTGGAGGAAATAAAATGAACACTTCATTAAAATGGATAAAAGACATGGTTCCCGGGCTGGACGTTTCCCCGCAGGAATATATCGATGCAATGACGCTTTTCGGCACAAAGGCAGAAGGGTACGAAGCTTTTGACAAAGACCTGGAAAACATTGTGATTGGGCAGATTGTGAACATAGAACCGCACCCGGATGCGGACAAGCTGGTTGTCTGCCAGGTGGATATCGGCAGAGAGCAGCCGGTTCAGATAGTAACGGGCGCTCCGAATGTGGCACAGGGGCAGAAGATTCCGGTCGTATTAGACGGCGGGCGCGTGGCTGGCGGGCATGACGGCTCAAAGACGGAGGGCGGCATTCCGATTAAAAAAGGAAAGCTGCGTGGCGTGGAATCCAATGGCATGATGTGCTCCATAGAGGAACTGGGTTCTTCCAGGGATATGTACCCGCAGGCACCGGAAGAAGGCATTTATGTATTTGGAGACGATGCGCCTGTCGGTGCAGATGCGGTTTCGTATCTTGGCCTGGATGATGTGTCCGTGGAATACGAAATTACATCAAACCGCGTGGACTGCTTCAGTGTT
>CAJTSV010000110.1:0-10191 GCA_910579075.1 uncultured Eubacterium sp. | reverse complement strand
AGCAGCCTTCCGCCTGCCGTTTGAGCCGCCTGTTATCAAACAGACAGGCAATGACGAGGATGTCAATGACTATATCCGGGTTCAGGTAGATGATGAGCAGCTGTGCCCGCGCTATACGGCCCGCGTCGTAAAAAATATCAAAATCGCTCCGTCACCGGAATGGATGCAGCGCAGGCTTGCTGCACAGGGCATCCGTCCGATTAACAATATGGTTGACATTACCAACTATGTTATGGAAGAATATGGCCAGCCGATGCACGCTTATGACCTGGACACGATTGCCGGAAAACAGATTGTGGTGCGCCGGGCCGCAAAGGACGAAAAATTTGTCACGCTCGATGGCCAGGAACGGGTGCTGGATGATACGGTGCTGATGATTTGCGATGCAGAAAAGCCGATTGGCATTGCAGGCATCATGGGCGGGGAAAATTCCATGATTACAGACAGCGTGACGACGATGCTTTTCGAAGCAGCCTGCTTTGACGGAACAAACATCCGCCGTTCGGCAAAAAAAATCGGCATGCGTACCGATGCATCCGGCAAATTTGAAAAAGGGCTGGACCCGAACAATGCAATGGAAGCGATGAACCGTGCCTGCCAGCTGGTAGAAGAACTTGGCGCAGGGGAAGTTGTCGGCGGTGCCGTGGATGTTTATCCGAAGGTAAAAGAAGGAAGAAGGATTTTATTTGAGCCGGAGAAGTACAACCGCCTTCTTGGAACACAGATTGCACCGGAAACGATGCTGGAATATTTTCAGAAAATAGAATTAGGATATGATAAAGAAACCAATGAAGTGCTGGTTCCGTCCTGGAGACAGGATTTGGAATGCGGCGCAGACCTTGCAGAAGAAGCAGCACGGTTTTACGGTTATGACAAAATCGGCACGACGCTGCCGTGCGGGGAAGCGACTACCGGAAAGCTCTCGTATAAGCTGCGTATTGAAGCAGCTGCAAGGGATGTGGCAGAATACTGCGGATTCAGCCAGGGCATGACGTATTCCTTTGAAAGCCCGAAGGTATTTGACCGGCTGCTGATTCCAGAGGATTCCAGCCTGCGCCAGGCAGTTGTCATTGCAAATCCGCTTGGCGAGGATTTCAGCATTATGCGTACCATTCCGTTAAACGGCATGCTTTCTTCTCTTTCTACGAATTTTAACCGGCGCAACAAGGATGTCCGCCTGTATGAACTTGGCAATATTTACCTGCCGGAGTCCCTGCCGCTTGCCGGGCTTCCGCAGGAACGGATGCAGTTTACGCTGGGCATGTATGGAGAAGGCGATTTTTATACGATGAAGGGCGTTATCGAAGAATTTCTGAACCAGACAGGCATGCATAAAAAGCCGGAATATGACCCGAAAGCCGGGAAACCGTTCCTGCATCCGGGCAGGCAGGCAGATGTGGTTTATGACGGCACGGTCATTGGCTATTTTGGGGAAGTGCATCCTGTGGTAAGCGCGAATTATTCGATAAAGGAACGCGTTTATATTGCTGTCATCGATATGCCGCATATTGTGGAGATGTCCAGTTTTGACCGCAAATATACGGGGATTGCAAAATTCCCGGCAGTGACCCGTGACCTGAGCATGGTATGCCCGAAGCAGATTTTAGCCGGGGACATTGAAAAGATAATTGAAAGCATGGGCGGAAATTATCTGGAAAGCTACCGGTTATTCGATATTTATGAAGGAAATCAAATCAAGCTTGGATTTAAGTCCATTGCGTATACCATTACGTTCCGCGCACCTGACCGCACGCTGGATGATGAATCCGTGAATGCGCCGTTAAACCGTATTATCAGGGCGCTGGAAGAAAAGGGCATCGAGCTGAGAAAATAAATACGATACGGAAAGCGGATGCAGAATATGAATGTAAAAGATTTTTCTTATGAACTGCCGCAAAGGCTGATTGCACAGGACCCGCTGGAAGACCGCTCCAGCTCCAGGCTTATGGTGCTGGGGAAAAAAGACGGTTCTGTCACGCACCGGGTGTTCCGGGATATTACAGAATATATCAATCCCGGGGACTGCCTGGTTATCAACAATACAAAGGTCATTCCCGCAAGGCTGTTCGGGCAGAAAGAAGATACCGGGGCTGCTGTCGAGCTGCTGCTGCTGCGCCGTCTTTGCGGCAGCCAGTGGGAAACGCTTGTAAGGCCGGGGAAAAAGGCAAAGCCCAAAACGAAGCTTATATTTGGAAACGGGATGCTGGCAGGGGAAATTATCCGCGTGGCAGAAGAAGGAAACCGGATTATCCAGTTTTCATACGACGGCATTTTTGAAGAAATTTTAGACCAGCTTGGCGAAATGCCGCTGCCGCCTTATATTACGCACCAGCTGCAGGACCGGCAGCGTTACCAGACCGTCTATGCCAGGCATGAAGGCTCGGCTGCCGCGCCTACGGCAGGGCTGCATTTTACGCCGCAGCTTTTGGATGAAATCCGCGCAAAAGGGGCAGACATTGCAGAAATCACGCTCCATGTAGGACTTGGCACGTTCCGCCCGGTCAAAACAGAGAACGTGCTTGAGCACCATATGCATTCGGAATTTTACCGGCTGGAGCAGGAAGCGGCAGATAAAATCAACCGCGCAAAGCAGGGCGGCGGGCGTATTATTTCCGTAGGCACAACCAGCACAAGAACACTCGAATCCATAGCAGACGAGCATGGATTTGTAAAAGCCGCAAGCGGCTGGACACAGATATTTATCTATCCGGGCTATCAGTTCCGGTGCATTGATGCGCTGATAACGAACTTCCACCTGCCGGAATCCACGCTGATTATGCTTGTCAGCGCACTTGCGGGCAGGGAGCACGTGCTGGACGCGTATCGGACAGCGGTGCAGGAAGAATACCGGTTTTTCAGTTTTGGAGATGCGATGCTGATTGTATAACATGAATTCAAAATATATCAGTCAGGCATTTTGGCTCTGGCATATAAAATGGAAATACACATAACCATTCACATGGAAGCTGCTCAGGCATCACTGCCTGGCAGTTTTTTTTGTGCTGCAAAAAATTTCCTCTGTGCTATTGACAGATGGCCTGCAAGGTGTTATCCTAAATTAAGCCTACATAATGTCATCATAAAGGCAAAGACTGAAAAGGGAAGGGGGAACCGGTGATGATTCAGCAGGTTTCAGACTCCGAGCTGGAGCTTTTAAAAATTATCTGGGCAGAGGGGGGAACGGCGCTGTATGCCAGGATTATGGAAGTGCTTGCGGATATGGGAAATACATGGCAGAAAAATACGGTCATTACGCTTTTATCCAGGCTGGCGGACAAAGGGCTGATTCAGACAAAGAAAATAGGGCGGCGCAATGAGTATACAGCCATTGTATCGGAAGAAGACTACCAGACGGCACAGACACAGACGCTTTTGAACAAGCTTTACGAAGGAAGCGCAAAAGGGCTTGTTTCCACGCTGATTCAAAGAGAAATGCTCTCAGCAGGTGATTACGAGGAACTGAAAAAATTCTGGGAAAGCGGGGAAAACAAAGAATGAACGATATTCTGATGCTGTTTTTGTCCATGTCCCTGTCGGGCTCCCTGCTGATTCTGGCACTGCTGATTTTAAAGCCGCTGTATCGAAACCGGACCAGGCGCAGGTGGCAGTATTATATCTGGCTGGCGGTAATTGCGCGCCTGCTGCTGCCGTTTTCGCCGCAGCAAAGCCTTTCCGGGATGCTGGCTGAACGGGCCGGATGGATGGTTTCTGGCATATCTGATGCAAAAACAGGCATTCTGGCGGAAAAAGAAAAAAGGCAGGGGGACGGCGCTTTTGAAACAGACAGCCTGTCAGGGCAAAAGCCTGCAGATTCCTATCCGGAAACCAGTACTGCAGAAGGAAACGGCCGTTTTACAGAGCCGGATTTCGAGAATTTTTTTCAGGAGGCTATACCAGACAGCAGCACTGCTTCGCCGGAATATACCGATACAGAGCCGGAAAGCGCAGGAACAGGGAAGGAAAGTGCCGGAAAGCTTTCGCTGGAACAGGCCTTTCATGCTGCTGGAAGATTTTTGTCAGATGCCGGAATAAAACTGCTTCCGTATTTATGGATGATATGGCTGGGCGTGGCAGCACTGTTACTTGTTCGCAAAATAACCATTTACCAGAGTTTTGTCAAATATATCCGGGCCGGGCGGGAAGAAATCGCTGATGTAAAGCTGTTAGACCAGCTTGCGCAGACCGGGGAGCAGGCAGGCGTCCGGCGTCCGGTCGAGCTGTATATAAACCGCCTTGTGTCCTCGCCGCTGCTGCTTGGATTTTTCCGCCCGGGCATTGTGCTGCCGTCTGACGGGCTGCCGCCTGACGAGTTCCGGTATACGGTATGGCATGAGCTGGTTCATTATAAGCAGCGGGATATGTTTTATAAATGGCTGATGCAGATAACGGCCTGCCTGCACTGGTTTAATCCGCTTGTCTGGCTGATGAGCCGTGAGCTGGAACGTGCCTGCGAGCTGGCCTGTGATGAAGCGGTTATCCAGCGTCTGGATGAAAGCGGGCGGCGTTCTTATGGGAATACACTGCTACATGCACTAAAAGCAGGGGGAGCTTATAAAAATTCTCTCACATCGGTTATGCTGAGTGAGAGTGCAAAACAGTTAAAAGAAAGGCTGGGTGTGATTATGAATTATAAAAAAAGCACAGTGTTTACGACGGCGCTGTCCGTATCGCTTACTGCTGCACTGCTGGCTGGTGCCGCAGCAGCCGGAGCGGCTGTCCCGTCACAGGCTTCACAGAAAAAACAGCTGGAAAACGAAAGCCTGCCGGCAGAAGATACAGACAGGAATAAAGCAGCTGCCAGTGACGCAGATAGTGCGGCAGGCCGGATTTTGGGCAGCAGCCAGGATGCGGGGGATGTAACTATAGAAACACTGGATTTCAGGGGAAACAAGTATTACCTGATTACCGATGAAAAGCAGCTGCGCGCGATTGGGCACGGCAGATACGGGCTGGATAAGGACTATATGCAGCAGGCTGATATTATGCTGTCTTCCCGGGAATGGATTCCGATAGGAACGAAGGAACATCCGTTTACCGGGAGCTATAATGGCAACGGATTTGAAATCACAGGGCTTACGATGACAGACCCGGATGCAGAACTGGCCGGACTGTTTGGCGCTGCAAAAGATGCCCATATTTATAACATTACGATGCGTGATTATGACATTGAAAATGCCGGAAGAAATAAGAACGGACATTCCGCTGCCCCGGTGCTTGCGCTTTCGCTTGGGAATGTGCGCTCCTATGACCATTTTTTATATCCCGCAAAGACAGATGACGCAGAGGAAAACGCATCCGCCAGCAGGGCGGCGTTTCTGGCAGAAGATTATTATAAAAATGGAAATATTCCGGCGTTTGGGGAAGCCTTTTCCATGCTGGATGAAGCTTCCCAAAAGACGTGGCTGAATAAATTATATAAAAACGGCGGGCTTGCATTTTTTCAGGCCAGCTTGCAGCAGCTGGACGAAGACAGTCCTTTGTTTCATGCATTTGCAAAAACCGCTTACCGGGATGATGAAATCGCATTTTTCTCAGTTGTTCTGCAGCAGCTGGATGAAGGCAGCTCTCTGCCGGAGGAGTTTGCGAAAACCGCTTATCAGGATGAAAAAATCAGCTTTTTTTCCGCAGCAGCTGAACATATGAGCAGCAAAATGCTGAAATCGTGGCTGCAAAAAGCTCAAAAAGATAAAAAGACAGCGTTTCAGGTGATGCTGCTGGATGCCCTGGATATGGATGACGAGCGGGAACAGCTGGAACAGGAGCTGAAAGAAAAGCGCAAAGCTGAATACCAGAAGCATGGCATTACGGTAAAAGGGAATTCGTATTACTATAAAGGGAAGCTGGCCGGATTTTTCCTGGATATGCAAAAAGGCAGCAATACCTATACCCTGAGCACAAACCCAAAAGGGAACGTTTATGTAAAAGTAACAAGGGACGAAGACGGCAGCATTCAAAGAGTAGAGCGCATCAGTGAGGAAGAAGTACGCAAGCTGACAGGCAGCCGGGATGATAAATCTTCCGGAAAGAAAGATACAGACAGCCTGGATGCCCTGGATAAATTAGATGCGCTTGATAAATTAGATGAACTTGATAAATTAGATGAACTTGATAAGCTTGGAAGCCTGCCGGACTGGCTTGGGAAAGGGAAGGAACAGCAGGATAAATCAGACAGCATGGACAAAAAACTGGAAGAAGAACTGACAAAGGAAGGCGGGGTAAAAATTACCATTCCTGTCAGCATTGACAAAGTAAAGGATGGGGAATTTGTCTGGCTTGGCACATATGAACTGGAAGAAAATGACAGGGTCTATTACAAAGTGTCTGCCAAAACCGGAACGTGGCTGTCTGTCGGTTTTGCAAAGACTGGGACAAAGAAGCCGCGTACAACATACCACACGGTATCAAACAGGCGGACAGATGGAAAGCTGGAAGTCAGGGACGACGGATTTGTCTGGAAAAAACCATTAGAGCCCGGGGAATACAGCCTGTTTGTCCATACGCGGGAATCGGACCTGAAACATGTGAGCGGAGTCGTGGTGATAGCAAAGGCACAGGACTTCCTGGAATTCCGCTTTTAAACACATTCTTTCCACTACGGAAAATACAGCTCATCAGGGAGAAAAGACAGAATGAGAAAAATACAGCTATTTATCAGGGAGAAAGGCAGAATGAGAAAAACACAGCTTTCAAATAGGAAATTTAAATGGATAGGGCTGCTGGCATGTATGGTTTTGTCTGTATCAGGCATAACACTGCCGGTATCTGCGGCAAAGCATCACAGCCATGTGGCAGAATATGGCAGCTTTGGAATAACCATTCAGGGAGATGCTTACTTTTACAATGGAACGCGCATCCGCATTTTTCAGGATATAAGGCCGGACGGCTCTTTTGAAAACAGCTTTGCGGACCGCAAAGGCACGGCTGACATCCGCCTGCTGCGTGGAAAAAACGGTGCAGTCACTGCGCTGGAGCTGATTGCGCAGGATGAAGCCAGAGAGATTCTGGAAGATGTATGGGACAGCATTCCGCCAGTCCCGGCCACGGAAAACAAGAAACAGAATGTGCAGAAAGAAAAAGCCGCAGGCACTAAAAAGAAGAACGGAAAGAAACCAGCTGCTGGAAAAAAAGCAGGAAAATCCGGGCAAAAGGCGGGAAAGAAGGGGGAATATACAGACATCCGCCGCTGTGAAATGGATGAAATTACAGACAGCGTACAGGCTGTTATAAACAGGCAGTGTACAGGCAGCGGCTGGTATGTCATCCAGACAGGCAGCAGGCAGTATGTATACCGTAAAAACCTGCCAGGAGATTATGCCTGGCTGGTTTCTGGAAACAATCTGGATGTGCGCAGTATTGGCAGCCGCTCCGGTTCCTGTGTGCTGCTGTCGCTTGGCAGTGGATTTGATTTTACGCTGTCCTGCCAGGGAAAGCCGGCCGAATTCCAGGTTCTTCCTGCTGGATGAAGCTTTTCGGGCAGCCTGGATTTTTCTGATATTCCTGTTATATTAGGAACTGTCCATAAATAACTTTTCATATTGCAAATAAGCAGCATACTTCAAAAAGCGCTTCCAAAGGAGAGATAGAAATGAAAGAAGCATATCCGGTTATTTTATCACAGGGAAAAAACTTTATTGTTGTATATATACCAGACTTCGAAATAAATACACAGGGAAAAGACATTGCGCAGGCAATGGAAATGGCACGCGATGCAATTGGAATTATGGGAATCGATATGGAAGATGACGGAGAAAGCCTGCCAGCTCCAACACCTGTATCAGAAATCAGGATTGATTCCGATATTGTTACACTGGTAGATGTGGATTTTCAGGAATACCGCAGAAAAAATGATATGCGGGCTGTAAAAAAGAACTGTACCATACCATCATGGCTTAATTTTGAAGCCGAAAAAGCCGGCATCAATTTTTCAGCACTTTTGACAGCTGCCCTGAAACGGGAATTAAAAATACCTGGCCGTTAACGGAACACGTTATGCAATTGCATATTGACAGACTGCGGGCATATATGCTAGAATCAGAAACATACCATTGGTATGTCAGGGGGGGGAAGAGGAGTGGCCAGAAATAAGCATCCCGAAGAAACGGTAAACCTGATACTGGATGCAGCATCCCGTTTGTTTTTAAAGAAAGGGTATGAGCACACATCCATTCAGGATATTATCAGCCAGCTGGGCGGACTTAGCAAAGGTGCGGTTTATCATCATTTTAAGTCAAAAGAGGATATTTTGGAAGCGGTTACCGACAGGATGACTGCACAATCCAGCCAGATGCTGGCATTTATCCGGGACCGGGAGGACTTAAACGGGCTGGAAAAGCTGAAAACCATTTTTCAGTCATCGGTCGGCCATCCGGTGCAGGATGAAATCTTTGAAACAGCCCCGGATTTTTCCAAAAACCCGCAGCTTTTATTCAGCCTTTTACATGACACGATAGAAAAGTCGGCACCGGAATATATTCTGCCGGTAATCAGGCAGGGCATTTCGGATGGCTCCATTCAGGCGGATTATCCGGAGCAGCTGGCCGAGCTGATACTGCTCGTCGTGAATATCTGGATGAATCCGATGATTATGGACAGCACTGAAGAAGAAACCGTCCGGAAATTTATGGTATTCAGGCAGATGATGCAGGGGTTCGGGCTGGATATTGCAGATGATGGCATGCTGGAACGGGTGCAGAAGCTGGCTTCGGTTTACCAGAAGTGCAGGTAATTAACAATGGGAAAGACAAAATAGAACGGCAAAATTCTGCCCATGAAAAGGGCAGAAAAATTTTAACATTTATACATACCGCCGTTTGGTATGAAAAGGAGGATTTATGAATTTAATCGCAGACATCCGTTCCGTTTCCAAAAGCTACGGGCCCATGCAGGTTATCCGCCAGTGCAGCTTAAAGCTGTATGAGGGCGAAATATACGGGCTTTTGGGCGTCAACGGGGCAGGAAAAACAACCCTGATGAAAATCATGCTCGGCCTGCAGCAGGCAGACAGCGGAACAGTTACGGTTCTGGGCAGAACTGCTGGAAACAGCACGGAATATTTATCCAGTACTGGAAGTATGATTGAATATCCGGTATTTTATGAACACCTGAATGCCAGTGAGAATTTAGCCATGCATTTATGCTATATGCAAAAGACAGCGGATATTGCAAAAACGCTGCAGCTTGTAGGATTAGAGCATGCCGGCACAAAGCCGGTCTCCCAGTATTCCCTGGGCATGAAGCAGAGGCTTGGACTGGCAAGGGCGGTTATCCACAGGCCCAGGCTGCTGATTCTGGATGAGCCGTTAAACGGCCTTGACCCTGTTGCGATTGCCGGAATGCGCAGCCTGCTTGGCTCGCTGGCACGGGAAGGAATGTCCATTCTGCTGTCAAGCCATATAATTGCGCAAATGCAGCATACGGCAGACCGTATCGGCATTCTTTCCGGCGGGTGCATCAGCCGGGAATTTTCACTCCGGGAAGAAGACGGGGAGAAGGCAGCGGCATGCGGGGAGCAGTTTGAAGATGAAATTATCAGGCTTATGAAGGGGGAATCAGCATGAATCTGTACAGACTGGAATTACGAAAAATACGGCTTTCTGTTTATCTGCGGGCAGCTGCCGGGATTTGTGCGGCACTGCTGTCTATGGGGCTTATGTTTTTATTTATTTTTCAATCAGAAGGCGTCACCGGGCCCGGTGCGGTAACGGAGCCGTATGGAAGCTGGAACGGCCTGCTTGCGCTGACAGCCGCGCTTGCTTTTTCCTGTTTCAGCGTTTTGTCTGCCGTTTTGGCAGCAAGGCTCATTGTGGGCGAATACTGCGGAAAATATGCCGTGCTGCTGCTGTGCTATCCGGTAAAACGGATAGAAATGCTGGCAGCAAAGTGCATGACAGTCTGCGTGTTTACGGCTGCCTGCACATGCGCCGGTATTGTGTCCGCCATGGGATTTTTATATGCCGCTGCACAGATTTTGGGAATAAAACCGCAGCTGCTGGAAGGGAATTATCCGGTAACCGTACTGGCCTGCAGCCTTCTGGCTGGCATCATGTCATCCCAGGCCGGACTGGTATCTGCGGCTTTCGGGTGCAGGAAGCGTTCAAAAATGGCTGCCATTGTCTGTTCCCTGATTCTGGTATGCTGCTGTGCGAATGTCATTGTCATTTCCCCGGAGCATATCGTCTGGGTTATGGCTGG
>CAJTSV010000109.1:12341-12574 GCA_910579075.1 uncultured Eubacterium sp. | reverse complement strand
TTTCTATATCTTTTTTTCTCCCGATTCATATCCAGAATAATACTTTTTTTATTATAGCATCGTTCCCTTTCTTTTGCATCCTTTATTTACATTTTCGTCAATTTTACGGGACAAAACAGAAAAAAATAACAGGACTGCCGCACTAAGCAAAACATATACAAGATACCGTTCAAAAGAACCATGTGAACGAACGATATCTTGTATTGTTTTTCTTAATGCAACAGTCCCGTCTG
>CAJTSV010000109.1:0-12326 GCA_910579075.1 uncultured Eubacterium sp. | reverse complement strand
TCCTATGGCTGCCACGAGGAAAACGCATACGCCATAATAAAAAGGCTGATGACAAGCAGTGCATTTCCAATCATAGCCGGGGCCTGAGCCGTACACAGGCACGCCATAAAAGAACCGGTTCCCATAATTACCATTCCAATCAGTGCTGCGATTTTATATTTTCTCATACAAGCCGCCCTCCTATACCACAACCTGTTTTCCTGTTATTTTCATCAGTACCGGATAGAGCAGCCCGCCAATCAGCAAGCCTTTTAATGCAGGCAGGCACGCGCTATCCTCGTTGTAAATGCATAAAAACAAACAAATATCAATCCAAAAATACAGCAATATTACCAAAACACGTCCTGAAAAATGGTATAAAAAAAGAAACGGCAGCGCTCATCACCCAATCAGCGTTCCGTTCCTGTTTTATTCCCATATGATGTCTGCTTATGTAATACAGCCTTTGAAAAATTCCCTTCCAAAAGCAATATCTTTCCCAAGCTGGGCTTTCAGCCCTTCTATCCCGTCAAATTTCATTTCCGGGCGCACAAAATGCAGGATATTCACCCTGGCTTCTTTTCCATATACATCTCCATGAAAATCATAAATATAGGTTTCCGCCCCCGGCGGATTTTCTCCCTGTATCGTCGGCTTTTTCCCGATATTTGTAATGCCCCTGTAAGACTTTGTGCCAATCTGAATAGCAGACAGATACACGCCAAACGGCGGCAGCAGCTTATGCGGCGGCGGCACGATATTGACCGTCGGAAACCCGATGGTACGCCCGACCTGCCTGCCATGGGCAATCGTTCCCTGAATAAAATACGGATAGCCTAACAGCTCATTTGCAAGGGCAATATTTCCCGCTGCCAGCTCCTCACGGATATATGTGCTGCTGATATCCCGGCCATTATGCTGCATTTTGGGCACTGCCTGTACCTGATAGCCATAAGCATCTGCATGCTGCTGCAGCATACGGTAATCTCCCCTGCGCTGGTGTCCGAACCGGAAATCCGTGCCCGCTATCACCCATTTCACACGCAGGCGCTGAACCATTTGCGCAATAAACGTCTCGGCTTCCATCTGCATGATTTCTTCGGTAAATGGACATTCAATCAGGTAATCCACGCCGCGTTCCAAAAACAGCTGCTGTTTTTCCTCATTGGTCGTAATGACTTTCTGCATGCTGCCGCAGGCCTGCTTCGGCGGAATATCAAAGGTAAAGACAGCCGTTTTCAGGCCCTGGGCTGCTTTCTCAAACACACAGTCCATTAAAAGCTCATGGCCGCGGTGCAGGCCGTCAAATTTTCCGAGGGAAAGAACGGTCTGTTCCTGCAGCTGCAGATGTTTAAAATCTCTCTCGTATCTCATAGGCTTTTAATTCCCCTGTCCAAATATTTTCACCGGCTTATAATCCTGTCTTGCTGCATCCAGCTGATACAGGGCAAAAAAATCCCCGTCCAGGTAAACCCGCCATATTCCGCTGTCTGCGTCCTGTTCCATGCTTCCAGCTTCCTGTACATGCCCTGCAGTTACAGCTTCTGCAGCTGTTTCCTGCCCTTCTGCCCCGGTCTCTGCTGCAAGTGCCTGCACCGGAAGACGGTTTCCATTTTTCAGCATTTTAACAAAACCAGAGGTAACAGCTGCTTTCGGATATTTTTCCAACAGCATGTCCACGGGCAGCAGGATTTCTCCCAGCCGTCCCTCGTCTGCCATCTGCTGGATATAAGAGAGCGTTACCGCTGTCTGCCTGCCAAACATGCCGGCTCTCGTGCGCACAAGCGATTCCATGCAGCCGCCGCAGCCTAAAGCCTTTCCGATATCGTGGCAGAGCGTGCGTATATACGTGCCCTTGGAACAGTGCACGCGCATGGTTACCCTTGGAAGCGCAAGCTCCTGGATTTCGATTTCATAAATCTGTACCTGCCTGGCCCTGCGCTCTACGGTAATGCCGCTTCTTGCCAGGTCGCACAGCTTCCTGCCGCCGACCTTTAAGGCAGAATACATCGGCGGCACCTGCTCATACGTCCCCAAAAACCCGCGGATGGCACAAAGGACTTCCTCCGGGGTACAGGAAACGTCAGACTGCCGCAGCACCGTGCCGCCGGCATCCTGTGTATCGGTCTCACAGCCAAGCAGCAGAACCGCTTCATATTCTTTATCCTTATCGGAAAGCAGCTCGCAGGCTTTCGTGGCAGTCCCAAGGCAGACCGGAAGAACTCCCTGCGCATCCGGGTCAAGTGTCCCGGTATGGCCGATTTTCTTCTGGCGGCAGATGCCGCGCAGCTTTGCGACTGCGTCATGCGACGTAAATCCTTTTTCCTTCCAGACATTGATAATCCCATTCATGCATGTTTCTCCAGCTGTGCTTTTATCTGTTCCAGTATTTCATCCAGGCATTCCCGGGGCTGCTTTTGAATGGAAGCCCCTGCTGCACGCACGTGGCCCCCGCCCCCGTAGCCCATTGCAATTTCAGCCACATTGACCGCATCCGTCCCGGAGCGGAGGCTGATTTTATATTCCGCAGCCTGTGCCGTGCTGCCTTCATCCGGTTCTTTTTCATAAAAGAATATGGCAGCTTCGACGCCTTTTGTAGCACGCAGCTGCGATACGATGCCGTCTAAGTGCTTGGGCAGCACCCCGCATTCTTTCATATCGCTGCGGGTAATGACCGTGGATATGCATTTCCCGTCCAGGTGCAGGCTGCTCTTTTCAATGGCTCTTGCCAGAATCAGGTTCTGCTCATACGTTTTCTGGACAAACGTCTTATGCGCAATATCCGAAAAATCAATGCCCGTGTCCATTAAAATCCCGGCTGCACGCATCGTTTTCGATGATGTGCACGAATACTGGAACATGCCGGTATCGTTTAAAATGCCGGTATAAAGACACTCTGCAATCGGCTTTGTGATGCGTTCTTTTGGCAGCAGCTCGAAAACCAGCTCGGACGTGGAGCTTGCCTGCGGAAAAATATAACAGTCATCGCCAAATCCGGCATTGCTGAAATGATGGTCAATGCAGATAACCCGCTTTGCCCGCTCCATCAGTACTGCGGCCCCGCCGAGCCTCGCTGCGTCTGCACAGTCCTGCACAATCAAAAGGTCTGGCTTAATCGTATCATCCGGCACGGAAATGATTTCATCCGCCCCGGACAGAAATTTAAATTTATTCGGAACCGGCTCCAGGCAGACCTTTGCTTCTATCTGGGGATGATATGTTTTCAGATAATTATAGGTCGCCAGGCAGGAGCCGGCACAGTCCCCGTCCGGCCGGATATGCCCGGCAATGGCTACACTGCTTACTCCCGCAAGCTGTTCTTCCAGGCTATTCATGCTGCCCTCTTTCCGGCCCGCCGTCCCCGTCGTCCTTTTTGCGTCCTGCTGTTTCCTGGTTTACCTGGTCAATCATATGGGACATACGCACGCCGTATTCTATCGACTGGTCGATAATAAACGTAATTTCCGGCGTGTTGCGCAGGTTGACGCTCTTTGCAAGGCTGCGCCTGATAAAGCCTTCCGCACTCCGAAGTCCCTGCAGCGTGTCTTTCTGCGACTGCACATCCCCGAGCACGCTGACATACGCCTTGCAGGTCTTTAAATCCGGCGCTACTTCCACAGAAACCACGCTGGTCATCGGGTTGATGCGCGGGTCTTTGATTTCGCTGCGGATAATGACACTCAGCTGCCGCAGCACTTCTTCGTTGATGCGTATATTTTTAATGCTGTTCTTTCTCATATACTGATACCTCGCTTAACGCGGTACTTCGACCATTTTATAAGCTTCAATCTGGTCAGCCTCTGCAATATCATGGAAGCCTTCAAATACAAGCCCGCATTCATATCCGCTCCTGACTTCCTTCACATCGTCCTTAAACCGCTTCAAGGATGCCAGCGCGCCATCGAATATCTGCTCGCCTTCCCTTGTAATGCGGCACTTGCAGCCGCGTTCGAAAATACCGTCCAGAACGTAGGAGCCTGCAATATTTCCAGCTGTAGACGAACGGAATACCTGGCGGACTTCTGCATGGCCGATTACCTTTTCTTCAAAGACTGGGTCTAACATGCCCTTCATGGCAGCCGAGACGTCCTCAATTGCATTATAAATAACCTTGTACAGGCGGATGTCCACGCCCTCGCGCTCGGAAGTAGCCTTCGCTACCGGGTCCGGACGGACATTAAATCCGATAATAATCGCATTCGATGCCAGCGCCAGGTTCACGTCGGATTCGTTGACCGCGCCAACGCCGCCATGTATCATCTTGACAACGACTTCTTCGTTGGACAGCTTGATGAGGCTTTGCTTTACTGCCTCTACGGAGCCCTGTACGTCTGCTTTTACAATAATATTCAGTTCCTTGACATTGCCGGACTGAATCTGGGAGAACAAATCGTCTAAGGACATGCGCGACCTGGTTTCTTCCAGAAGCTTTTCCTTGCTTTCGGTAATATACGTCTCTGCAAAATTCCTTGCTTCTTTTTCGGATTCGCAGACTACAAACGTTTCCCCTGCATCCGGCACGCTGCTCAGTCCCAGTATCTCAACCGGCATGGACGGCTTTGCATCCTTTACATTGCGTCCTTTATCATCAATCATGGCCCTGACTTTGCCGAAGCTGCTGCCGCAGGCAACCGGCTGGCCGACCTTTAATGTTCCTTTCTGCACGAGCACGGTCGCTACCGCACCGCGTCCCTTATCCAGCTTTGCCTCGATAACTACGCCGCGGGCATTCCGTTTTGGATTTGCTTTCAGCTCCAGCACCTCTGCTGTCAGAAGAATCATTTCCAGCAGCTGCTCAATGCCTTCTTTTGTATGCGCCGATACCGGTACAAAAATCGTGCTGCCGCCCCAGTCTTCCGGAATCAGCTCATGCTCCGAAAGCTCCTGCTTTACGCGCTCTACATTTGCATTCGGCTTGTCGATTTTGTTCACAGCAACAATAATTTCAATCCCGGCTGCCTTTGCATGGTTAATTGCTTCTACGGTCTGCGGCATGACACCGTCATCTGCGGCAACGACCAGAATCGCGATATCGGTCGAATTCGCGCCGCGCATACGCATGGCGGTAAATGCTTCGTGGCCCGGCGTATCTAAAAAGGTAATATTTTCCCCGTTGCATTTTACCATATAGGCACCAATGGCCTGCGTAATGCCCCCGGCTTCCTTGTCTGTCACCCTTGTATGGCGGATGGCATCCAAAAGAGAGGTCTTGCCGTGGTCTACATGGCCCATAACGCAGACTACCGGCGGACGGGAAACCATCTTGCTTTCGTCTTCTTCTTTCTCTTTGAGCAGCTCTGCTATCACATCAATCTTTTCTTCCGGTTCTGCAATGCAGTTAAATTCCAGTGCGATTTCTTCTGCATGTTCATAATCGATATCCTGGTTTACCGTAACCATCGTACCCTTTAAAAACAGCTTTTTCACAATGACAGACGGCTGCACCTTCATCTTTTCTGCCAGCTCGCGGATTGTCATATGCTCTGGCAGCGTAATGGTACGGATTGCATCTTCTTCTTTCTGGGCCGGCTGTGACGGCTGCTGGTTTTTCTTCTTATGCCCGCTCGTCTTTTCCAGGTTTATGAAGCGTTCCTGCCTCCTGCTGCCCAGCTTGTCATGTTCTTTCCCGGCACCGCCTTTCTTGCGGTTATTGTCGCGGCTCCTGTTGTCACGGCTTTCTTTTTGCAGTTCTTCCGGCGCTGCCTTTGCAGAATCTTTATGGAACCTGCCCTGGTCTAATTTCCCCTTAAATTCCTTCTGGCGATTCGGACCGACTCTGCCGCTGTTTTTATCACCATAATTATTACCGGAATTCGTTCGATTATTCTGATTATTTTTCTCGCCTTTTTGCTCAAATCCCGCATTTTTTCCACCCCTGTCATTCTGGCTGCGCTCCGGCCTTAAACCGCCACGCTGTCCCATGCCGCCGGAAGGCCTTCCGCCCGAAGGCCTTGCGCCGCGTTCCTGCTGCGGCCTTAAACCGCGGCCGCTTCCGTAGCGTTCGCTCCGGTCGGTATTGCGTTCATTCCGGTCATTTCTGTCATTCCGTTCCGGGCGTTCCGTCCTCTCCGGCCTGTCAGCACGCTCCGGCCGTTCGGTACGCTCCTGCTGCGGCTTTACAATTTCATCATCCGGCACATGTGCAGAAGCCCGGTCATAGTTCGGCCTGTCTGCATTCGGACGAATCGGGATATGCGGCCTTTCCGCCGGCTTTACAGTACGCGGCCCGCGTTCTCCCCGCTCCCCCGGCTTTCTCCCACGGCCGCCATTCGAATTCGGCCTGCGGTTCTGCTTGCTGTACTGCGCATTAAAAACCGCGGTAATGCTTGCTTTTTTCTTCGGCCTGGAAGCGTCTTTTTCTTTTGCATCCTGGTTTTTCGGCTGTGCGCCTTTTTCTGCATTGCCAGCAGGCTGCCTGGATTCCTGGCGCTTTGGCGCTGCTTCCTTTTCCCCTGCAAAAGCAGATGACTCCTTCAGCCTGGCGTCTGCCCTGGAAAGATGCTCCAGGTTTGCCTTAATATCTGCGGCTTCCTCTGCTTCGAGCGCATTGGAAGGCGTATACTTTTTATCTTTTGTTTTTTTATTCATATAATCAACGATTACTTTACTCGCTATTTTCAGCTCTTTTGCAAGCTCGTGTATTTTCTGTTTTGCCATATGCTATTCATTACCTCCATTATTCAGTTGTCCGGTCTCCGTGAACTTTTTGATAATTGCCCCTGCCAGATTTTCATCCGTAACTGCCAGCGATGCCCGGTGCTCTTTTCCAATACAATTGCCAAGCTGTTTTTTATCCGCATATTCGATGTATGTGATATTGCGGTAGCTGCACATATCGGTAAAATGCTTTTTTGTATTCTGCGATGCATCCGACGCGACAATTACCAGATAAGCCTTACCGCTTTTGAGCGCTTTCTCCGTCGAAAATTCGCCGCTTGCGATGCTCCCGGCCCGGGCAGCTATCCCTACCATTGACAATGCCCTATCTGGCTTCAACTTCACTCATCTCCTTTTCTAATAATGTAATAACTTCCTGTGGAACGGCTGTTTTTAACGAGCGTTCCAGCCCCCTGGACTTTACTGCCTGCCGGAAGCATTCGGTATTTCTGCATAAATAGGCTCCGCGCCCGTTCTTTTTTCCGGTCTCATCCAGGCTGATTTCATTCTGCGCATTTTTGACTATCCTGATTAAATCACGCTTTTCTTTCGGCTCCCTGCATCCGACGCATATCCTTGAAGGACTCTTTTTTGTTTTCACTCGCCTGCACCTTCTTTATCTTCATCCCCTGCATGGATGCTGTCTTCCTCCCAGCCTGATTCATCTTCTGTGCTGTCCGGTTCGTTCAGGCCGCTTTCCGATTCCCCTGCTTCATAACCGGAATCTCCTTCATAGAAGCCCTCATCCAGACTGTCTATCTGCGCTCCGCTTTCCGATTCACCCAGGCCGTCTGTATAACCGGATTCTTCCTGCGAATCTGCATAAGCGTCTTCTGTCTCCTGCAGGTCATCTGCATAGCCGGAATCTTCTGATTCTTCAAATGAACCGCTCTCATAGTCCTCATAGTCGTATTCATCCGCATCCTCGTAGTCATTCTCGTAGTCAAAGAAATCCCCGGCTTCCCTGGCCTGTGTTTCACTCTTAATATCAATCTTAAATCCGGTCAGCCTTGCAGCAAGCCTTGCATTCTGCCCTTCCTTGCCGATAGCAAGGGAAAGCTGGTAATCCGGAACAACGACCTTCGCGCTCTTTTCCTCTGCATCTGCAATAACCGAAATAACCTTTGCCGGACTCAGTGCATTTTCAATCAGCATGGCCGGATTGTCGTTCCATGTAATAATATCAATCTTTTCCCCGCGCAGTTCATTGACAATGGCATTGACCCTGGCCCCGTTCATGCCGACACAGGCACCTACGGCATCTACATTCGGGTCGTTGGAATGCACGGCTATTTTTGTCCGGCTTCCAGCCTCCCTGGCAATGCTCTTGATTTCCACAATGCCGCTTTTTACCTCGGCTACCTCGGATTCAAACAGGCGCCTGACCAGCTCCGGATGTGTTCTCGATACTAATATTTTCGGCCCCTTGGATGTCGACTTGACTTCCAGGATATACAGCTTGATACGCTCGGTCGGCTGGAACACTTCCCCCCGTACCTGTTCATTTTCCGTCAGCATGGCATCTGCCTTTCCAAGATTAATGCTGACATTCCTGCCGACATAGCGCTGCACGATGCCTGTCACGATATCTTTTTCCTTGCTGTAATATTCCTCGCACAGTATTTTGCGTTCTTCCTCGCGGATTTTCTGCAAAATAACATTTTTGGCATTCTGGGTAGCGATGCGGCCGAATTCCTTGGACTTTATTTCTATATTCACCGTATCACCCAGTTCGTAGCGGCTGTTTACCATTCTCGCGTTGGCAAGGCTGATTTCCATAACCGGGTCTTCGACTTCCTCTACCACCGTCTTCCCCTGAAACACATGGTACTCGCAGGTCTGCGGATTCATATCCACCCAGACATTTTCCGATTTGCCGAAATGATTTTTGCATGCCGTAATCAGGGATGTCTCAATCGCTTCTAACAGTGTATCTTTGCTGATATTTTTTTCTTTTTCCAATATAGTCAATGCTTCATATAATTCATTGTTCATTCTTCGCTCCTCCTAATCTTTGTGCAGCGCAGTGCTTAGAAATCCAGCGCCTGGCGAATCAGGGCAATATCACTTTTTTCAAAAGCAGTTTCCACATCCTTGTCATCTATGATTGTAACCGTTGTATCATCATATGCTTTCAGCGTTCCATGAAATTCCTTTTCATGCCGGATTGGCCGGTAAGTACGAATTTCTACATCCCTGCCAAGATTTCTGGCAAAATCTTTTTCCTTTTTCAGGGGCCTGCCCAGCCCTGGCGAACTGACCTCAAAGGTGTAAGAACCATCAATATAATCCAGCTCATCCAGAACCGGATTCATTTCCCTGGCTACATCTTCACAGTCATTGATGGTAATCCCGCCTTCTTTATCAATATAAGCACGCAGAAAATACGCGCTTCCTTCCTTGACATATTCTACATCAACCAGTTCAAAATTACGCTTTTCTAATATTGGCAGGAGCAGTTCTTCGGTTTTCTGTTCATATTCTTCCCTTTTTGACATCTTAACACCTCCCTTGGTTTCGTACCGCCATATACGCTGTACTGCACGCCGCTTTGCGGCACAACGCGAATTGAGAGTGGATTTCGGTCCACTCTCAATTCATAGCTGCCATATTCTTATTTACAGGATAGCACTTTCCCAGGGAAAATGCAAGTATTTCAGGAAAAATATTGCCTGAAGGCTTCTGTTTTTCATGTTATGATGAAAAAACAGGCTGCTGCGGCATCTGCCAAAACGGTCTGTCCATTCCAGAAGGGAGGCTGCTAAATGCGACATAGCTGCATAATAATACTGCAATCCAACAAATCAATATCTTTTTTAAAAGAGGTATTTTCACCAAGGGATAAGCGCGCCCTTTTTTAGGATAAAATATTTTTCTATTGACATTTATTAGCTGGACTTTCTACTGATATTTCATTTATGGTTTCTTTATTTCGTTTGTGGTTATATAATGCCACTTTTAATTATCCTTGCGAATACTCTTTGTTTCATTTTTGATTATTTTATTTCTTTTTCTTGAATTTAATAATCATTTATGTTATATTCTTTATAACAAACAAAGATGGGAGGAAATGCAATATGTCCGTTACGAACAAAGTTCGGGCAATGCTCAACATTGCTGAAAAAAAACCATCAGACCTCGAACAATGCCTTGGTATTTCAGTACAAGCTGTCCGTAATAAATTTAGTCGTGACAGTTTCTCAGTAAGCGACTTAATAAAAATTAGCGACTCATTAGGATGGGAGCTCCAATTTAAAGCCTCAGATGGACAATCCATTGTTTTAACTATAGAGGATATTAAAAAAACAACTGAAAGGGGTAATCCTCTATGACAATGGCTCAAAAAATTAACATGGCTGTAGCATACAAAGGAATGAGCCAGGCTGCTCTTGCAAGGGCAATTTCCATGACACCATCAAATTTCAACCAAAAACTTAAAAGAGACGTTCTCACCAGAGGAACTAAGCAAAATAGCAGAAAGCATAAACAAATACAACAAAAAGACGGGATACAGATTTCATATGAATATTGAATATTCAAAACAGTCAGTAAAAGCGATTAACAGCATGGATAAGCGTACAAAACAACGCATAAAGACAGCCGTAGAAAATATTCCTAACGGAGATATAAAGCCTCTAAAAGGCTGCAATGGAAGCTATCGGTTGCGTGTCGGGGATTTACGCATAATATTTTCATATCCAGAAAAAAATACAGTATTGATAGAAAAAATAAAGCCGCGCGGCGAAGCAGATAAGGGGGGTATAAAATATGTCACCAGTCAGAAACCAGCTCGTACAAATGATTGACTGCCTTCCAGATCAGGAGCAGTTATTGCTATTCGAAATTGTAAAAAGATTTGTTCCTGATGATTCAGCAACTCCTGATGATCTTGAAGATATATATATGGCACGTGCAGAGTATGCAAACGGCGAAACAATAAATCACAATGCCATTAACTGGGATTAATTGCATGCAGCAGTGATACTTTGTGTACTCCTGCTCCATTGCCACCGAAAAACAGAGATTACCCTTTTTCTGGAAACACGCTGGAGAATGGGAATGTCATATCACGCCAGGCTGGCTGCTCATATATCATATAAATGATAAAGAGCTGTACCTTGTCCGCACTGGTACCCATGCCGATCTGTTCGGCATATAGGCAAAAGAAAAAGGCGTGTGCCACTGCTGCACATGCCTTTCATTCTGCCTGGTATTCAATCAGATTCTTTCATATTTTCTTTGAGCCATTGTTCAAAATTACCCTCAGTATCCCATTCACAAAATGTTATTTTCATATTTTTATGAACAATCTGTGTATGTGGGTGATTCATCCCAAATTTAAACACTAAAATTTTATATGACTTTAGATAATAAATCAATGCAATATCATATCCGCCCCAATGTCTATATAACCCTGCCAGGTTATTATATCCTATCGCTGTATCTGGATAATCTTCGCCCAGAACCTGCTCCCTTATCTGCAAACTCCTTTTATGCAGCCCTTCTGCTTGTTTATATTTCCCCTGTTTCACATATATATCAGCCAAATTATTATAACTAATCGATGTATTTGGATGATTCTCGCCAAACACATTTTGCCATATCTGTAATCCTTTTTTATACGTTTCTTTTGCTTTTCCCATGCTCTCCCGCCTTCCACCCTGTTTTGCAGAACTTCCTGATCAGAAGTCACTTTACCCCTGCTTCAATCTCACTGTTTTCATCACAGTGGCAGCAGTCCATTTTGTGGTTTCATTTCCTTGCTCTGCAATTTTCCATTCCTCCATCTTCATAATTTTTTGACAAAGGGCAGCAACCTTTCAGCCCTGAATATATAAAAGCTGTAATATTTTTTTCAATCAATAGCGCAGCAATCCCAGCTGAAATAAATGCCTGAACTTCGCCGCTCAACCAAATTCAAATTTGTTCGGTATATGGTCAAAAGAAAAAGGCATGTGCCATTGCTGCACATGCCTTTTTGTCCTCTGCAGTTTATTTACAATTATCTTCCACAAATTCGGCTGCCCAGTCTCTCATTTCACCCAAAATTGCTGATACCTTATTACAATCAGCTTCCATCTGTTCTTTTTCTGCATCAGTATAATGGAACGTTATCTGAACTGCATGTTCTACCAGCATTAATTGTTCCATATTGTCCATCAGTCTCTTTACGCCCGTATAATCTGTATCATGAATCTTAGCAATTAATCAAGTTGCCGCCGATTTTCCCGTATTCGGCTGTGAACAAGTTTGTTAGCTTTTTATTCTAACATTTCAACGCTTATCTATAATTTTATCAATTAACCCAAAATCCATTGCCTCTGTTGCTGACATATAATTATCGCGTTCTGTTGCAAGGGCAATTTCCTCAATGCTTTTTCCAGTATTCCCTGCTAAAATAGAGTTTAGGCGTTCTTTGCTTTTTTGTATATGGTCGGATGTTATTTTTATATCTGCTGCCTGTCCCTGAATACCATTTCCATGAATTGCTGGCTGGTGTATCATTATTTCTGCGTTTGGCAAAGCGATACGTTTTCCTTTCGTTCCGCCAGCTAATAAAAAAGCCCCAAAGCTGGCGGCAAGACCAATACAAATAGCTGAAACATCACATTTTATAAATTGCATTGTATCATAAATAGCAAAACCGGCTGATACAGAACCTCCGGGACTGTTTATATATAACTGTACAT
>CAJTSV010000108.1:3857-12869 GCA_910579075.1 uncultured Eubacterium sp. | reverse complement strand
AATCATGTTCTTACGGTCTTTGCATCAGGGTGCAAAGACCTGCCTGAACTGTTACATTTTTCTCACAAATAATTTTATCCGCTGCGTTCCTTAATTACCGCAGCGCATTTTTCCTGCTCCGCCAGTCCGGCAGCACCTGCTCCACGCAGTCATAAAACGCTTTCGAATGATTCGGATGTATAAAATGCGAAAACTCATGCACCACTACATATTCAATGCTTTCGAGAGGTTTTTCTAAAAGACGGCTGTTAAACGTGATTTTATGCTTGCCGGGAATACAGGAGCCCCACCGCGAACTCATCTTTCGGATTTTCAATTCAGGATAGGCGATTCCCTGTTTTTGGAACACCGGATAATACTGCAGGCTTATCTTCCGGCATAAAATACCTGCCTGGATTTTCTGCCAGCTGTCATAAAGCTGCTGGTTATAGGCCGTATCATCCGGATTCTGCGTATACAGATACAGGCAGCCATCACGGCAGAAAACAGCTTCCCCCTTCTTATTTCTGGAAAAAGCTGTAATGCTGCCCTGGCGGGACTGTTCAATCCACACCGGAATCTTGCGGCTGTCTGCGCACGCTTCCTGCAAAATAAGAATCCCGCCAAGATATGGAACCTGTCCGCCAGACACAGGCTTCCAGTCTGACACGCTGCCTGTGCCCTGCGCCATCTGCCTGCGTGCTTTTTGGATAAAGGAACGCTTGGAATATACAAAATCGTCTATGTAATCTTCCGGCACGCCGGGACTGGCAGAAACCACGACGCTTCCGTCTGATTTTACACGCAGGTTGATGTTTTTGACGTTTTTACGGATTAGCTGATAAAAAAATTCCTCATTTTCATTCTCACTCATTGCCCTCACCCCTGTTACTGTATTTATCATACCACAAATACAGGCAGAGTCCAGACCAAAAACAAACTGCTGCAGGATTTTAGCGCGTTTTTACTCCCGTATTTCCACTGCAATCTCTTTTTTAAGCACCGTTGCGGCAGACAGCAGCGTTACGGCCACGCAGACTGCCACATTCAGCGCCACAGCACCCGCCAGTGCCTGCCACGAAATGCTCCACCGCGGATGCAGGTACAGATACACATGCACCATAAAATAATACAGAACTTTCTGGACAAAAAAGTATACAATCATAACCACCGCTGCCGAACAGGCCCCGTACCGCAGCCCCTCTTTTGCAATCATTTTCAAAAATCCTGCATCGGTAATGCCCATGGCCCGCAGAATGCCGAATTCACGCCTTCGCGCAGCGATTAAATACTGCATGCTGTTCATGATATGCAAAAGGCTGATGCCAAGCAGGACGGCTGCAATTCCATAATAGAAAAACATTTTCTGCGTCAGGTAAAGGTTCTGCTCTTTTATCTGCTGCGTATAATCCCTGACCACGCATCGGCTGATTCCCGACGCAAGCGCACAAAGCTGCGCAGATACCTGCCCCGCATCTGCCCCGTCTTTTACCGAAATACTGATTGTCCGCCAGCCGGACACGCCAAAGCAGCGCTCCATCTGCTCATTTGTCATAATAATATCCAGCCTGTCTGTCCCGCAGTCCCCGATAAACGTATCTGCCTTTGCAAGCGGCCTTGTCACAAGCGCGCAGACTCCCAGTGACTGTTCCTGATACCAGCTGCTTTTTCCGTCAAAGCGCAGCGCTTCCTGCGGCACATCCGCACGGGTTACGGTTTTTAATGATATCCGGTCTCCAGCTGAAATATCCGCGCCGCCATAATTTCCCTGGCCGTCCATCAGCAGCTTTACAATCACCGTGTTATCCCGGCGCATATGCTCCGGATTGATTTCCCCATCCATCAGATACGCCTGCAATTCTTCCAGCATGGCATCATCATAGCCGTATATGTTTACTTTTACCGCATAATCATCATCCCCCGTCTTCGTAACAATGCCATTGTATTTTTCCATCAGCTCCTGGTCTTTGGGATTCATCCCGCCGTAAAAATCAGTCCATTCATACGTTCCGTTTTCCAGGCGGATTTCCCCCAGCTGGTAACGGACCGGATGAAACCGGGAAATACCGGGAATTTCCTGCATCTGCGCTGCGGTTTCTTCCGGTATGACATCCAAAAGGCGGTCAGACTGTTCATAAACCTGAATATCCGAGCCAAGCCCGTCGTCCGCCCGTAAGGTCAGTTCATAATTCGTTTTTGTATTTTCCGTCACATAGCATGCGCCAAGAAACAAAATGCTGCCGACCGAAAGCGACAGTAAAATCCCGGCAAATGTCCCTTTCCTGGCAAACATAAATTTATGCGTCAGGATGCCTGTCAGGCTGCTGCGGCGGATGCTGTAAATTTTGCGGGACGGCTGCCTGCCTGCAAAATTCCCGGCGGCATTTTCCCGGGAAATCAGCTGGCGGATTGTCATCTGCCGCATTCTGAGAATACAGGCAGCGCTCACAGCCGCGGTAACGGCCGCAAAAAACAGGAAGCCTTTCCACATCACCGTCCAGTCTGCCCCATAGGCTCCGGCATCCGGCAGTTCAGAAACAGCCTGTACCTGCCCCGCACCCTGGATATGCATCGCCGCTTTCTTTTGTATGATAAAAATGCGTCCGATTTTTTCATAAAGCAGCCGTGCGGCAAAATTCCCGGCTGCACACCCAGGCGGATATCCCATGATGCAGATGCTTCCAAGCTCTGCCAAAAGCACCGCAAAGCCCTGCCCGTCTGTCATGCCAAGCGTCTGCATGACACTGTACTGGGCCATGCGTCTTATCACCGATACCTGAAACAGGCTGTAAACCGCAAACGCGCCAAACAAAGCAAGTGCTGCTAAAATTACGGTTTCGGCCAGCTGCCCTGTGTCATTTAACTGTCCCCAGATATAAGGAAGGCCATACGCCTTGTCCGAAATCCCGGTCTTTATGACATTTATCATATCCGGCGGGCCTGCAAGGCCGTAATCATACAGCCCGTTGTTGCGGCTGATATCTTTTAATGCAAGTCCGAATGTGCGGCAGAATTGATACATCTGTTCATACGGCCTGCGGCTTTCGTCAAAGCGCAGGTAAACAAAGCTGCCCGTTGTTCCATAATCCAGTGTTTCATGCACAAATACCTGTGCCGCATCCCCCTGAAACTCTGCAAGCCTTCCAGGAGCGCCGGACAGGATGCCGCACAGCTTAAATATTTCTCCATCCAGCGTCACTTTCGTTCCCAGTTCTTCGGAAACGCCGAGGTTTTTCAGCGTCCCTGCATCCATTGCTATTTCCTGCTTCTTTGCCGGATAGCTGCCTTTTTCCAGCGTCCTTCCCATCATGTCCAGATAACCTGCGTCTGCATAAACCATATCAATGGCAATCGGTTCTTCCAGCACTTTCCGGATGGACAGCATTCCGGCCTGTTCGATGTGATAACCGTTCTGTTCCGGATTTTTTTCCGATTGTGCAAACGCCTTCATCCATGGCCCTTCTGCACGCATGATGTAATGCCATCTGCCATAATCTGCTTCTGCCCTGTTTTTTGCAGCCTGTTTTCCGCTCGCAAAAAGCCCGCTCATTCCGGCAAGCAGGGCCGACGATAATACGATACAAAAAAACAGCGCCGCCGTCTGTTTTTTATCATTTTTTAAGTAAGCACATGCAAGATGAAATACCGTCTTCATAACAGCGCGCCTCCCTTATCCAGATTCCGGTCGCGCACCAGCCTGCCATCCTCGATATGCAGAATCCGGTCACAGTTCATGGCCAGGCTTTCGTTGTGGGTGACCATCAGAATGGCCTGGTTATATTTGCGGCAGCTGTTTTTTAACAGCCCCATCACCTCCGCAGCTGTGCAGGAGTCCAGGTTTCCGGTCGGCTCGTCTGCCAGAACCACGGCCGGCTTATTGGCCAGCGCCCGTGCCAGGGCCGTGCGCTGCTGCTGCCCGCCGGATAATTCATGCGGATATCTCGTTCTCTTTTCCCAAAGCCCCAGCTCCTTTAGCAGTTCTTCGATATACCTGTGGCCTGCATGCTTTCCCCTGTCAAACGTGACCGGAAGCGCCACATTATCATATACATTCAGCACCGGCATCAGGCTGTAATTCTGAAACACAAACCCAATATTCCTGCGCCGGAATACCGTCAGCTGTTTCCGTTTCAATCCCGCAAGATTATGCCCGCGGATAATAATTTCCCCGCCTGTGGGGACGTCCAGCCCGCCAATCAGATTCAGCAGCGTCGTTTTGCCCGAGCCGGACGTCCCGACAATCGCCGCAAATTCTCCCTGGCTGATATGAAAAGATATTTCCCGCAGTGCATGCACCGCGTTTACGCCTGTGCCATACTGTTTGCTGATATTGTCTGCCTGCAATACTTCCATGTTTTTCATTCCTTTCTATCTGTTATCTGCTGCTTTTTAGAGCGTGTTTAAAAAAGCATTTTTCAAACACGTACCAGGATAACAGGCAAATCTTTCACAGGCATAACAAATCCGGCATCATTTCTGACAGTTTTGTAAGAAATCCCGGAAACCGCATTATAACTGGCAGTTTTGCAAAAATACATGAAAGCTGCTCCCTTTGCCATATTCCGAAGTGACGGTCAGATACCCTTTTTCCTTCTCCAGAATCAGCCGCGCCAGGTACAGCCCGATTCCGGAGCCTTCGATATTCTCCGCTTCGCTGCACCGGTAAAAACGCTTGAAAATATGGGGCAGTTCTTCCTGGCGGATGCCCATCCCGCAATCGCTTATCCGGATTTCCGTAAACATCTCCAGCGGGTGAACCGATATCCGGATTCTGCTGTTTTCCCCGGAATATTTAATGGCATTTTCCAAAATATTGCAAAAGACTTCTGCTGTCCATTTCCGGTTCTGCACCAGCATGACATCCGCAAACGGCTCTGCCAGTATTTCAATCTGCTTTTTTTCTGCCCTGGCATAAACCGTATTGACAGCGCCCAGCAGTGTTTCCCTGATAGAAGCTGCTTCGGTTTCAAACTGGATGGCCCCCTGTTCGAGCTTTGCCATTTTAAACAGGGACTGCAGAATCCAGTCTGTTTTATCCAGCTGCTTTTTCATTTTTTCCAGAAAAAGCATGCGCTGCTGCGGGCTTATGTCCGTTTCCAGCAAATCCCGGTACATCATGACATTGCCAAGCGGCGTTTTCAGCTGGTGGGACATATTGGAAATAAGGCTTTTGACCTGCTCTTTTTCTTCCTGTGCCCGGTCAATCTCACAGTCTATCTTTTCCTGCACGCGGATGGCTTTGCTGGCCAGCGCTGACAGGGCACCCTCCTGTATATCGGACAGCCCGATTTTTTCATGTTCTAAAATCTGGTCCAGCATTTTGTCTGCCTGTCCGTACAGCTTCCACTTTTGATAAACCGCTGCCAGTGCCGCAAGCACTGCTGCAAGCGCTATGACTGCCAGTATCATATGGCTGGTTTCTGCCGGCACGGATGCCAGTGCCATGCTGTGCCTGAATCCGGCTGGCAGCAGAGCTGCTGCGCGCGTCATGACTGCACATCCTTCCAGATGTAACCGATTCCGTGGACAGTCTGAATCCGCTGCGGGTTTTTTGGGTCGTCTTCGATTTTGGCCCGCAGCCTGCGGATATTGACAGCTACCGTGCCCTCGTCCACATAACGTCCCCGGCTGTCCCATATATGTGCCAGAATCTGCTCCCTGGACAAGACAATTCCGGCATTCTCAATAAAATAAACAAGCATCTGGTATTCGATTCTGCTGCACTCTGTCTCGTTTCCGTTTTTGTACGCCTTGCAGGTATTTTTATCGATTACGATGCTGCCGGAACGAAGCTGCGCGGGCGGCATGTTCTTTGCCAGCAGTTTTTTTATCCGTACTTTCAGTACAGCAAGCGAACACGGCTTGGACATAAAATCGTCCGCGCCAAGCTCCAGCGCTTTTACCTCGTCCATCTCCGTGTCCCGGGCTGTCAGCATCAGAATGGGCAGGCTGTATTTTTTCTGTATCTGCGGGCACAGGGCGAATCCGCTTGCATCCGGCAGATTGCAGTCCAGCAAAACCATGCTGCACGGGTTTGCATCCAGTCTTTCAAACGCTTCCCTGGCTGTTGCAGCTTCCATCGTTTCATATCCTTCAGACTGCAGGGAAAAAGAAAGCCCTTCCCGGAAGTCCTCGTCGTCTTCAATAATTAAAATTTTTGGCATGGATTTCTCCTTTTATAAAATTGCAAATACATGTTTTTACAGGGCATCTGATTTATTTCCCGGCTGTTATTATAGCATAAACCGGCTGCTGTTTACAGCGGTTATCCGAAACTGCCCCAGATGCATGGCTGGCCGCAAAAAATGATAATTAGGAATTGATTCCGACTGGTTATCATTATATAATGGAAAAAATACAGGAAATCGAGATGTAAAATAGAGATTTTTTAAAGATTACGGAGGGCCCCGCATGTCAAAATACATTATGGCATTAGATGCCGGAACTACAAGCAACCGCTGCATCCTGTTTAACGAGCATGGCGAGATGTGCAGCATTGCGCAGAAAGAATTTACACAATATTTTCCAAAACCAGGCTGGGTAGAGCACGATGCTGATGAAATCTGGTCTACGCAGCTGGAGGTCGCAAAAACTGCCATGGCAAACCTCGGCATTACTGCCGCAGACATCAGCGCCATTGGCATCACCAATCAGCGTGAAACAACCATCGTATGGGACAAAGACACGGGCATGCCTGTGTGCAATGCCATTGTATGGCAGTGCCGCAGAACCTCGGAATACGCAGATTCCCTCAAAGAAAAAGGACTGACGGAAAGCTTCCGCCAGAAAACCGGGCTTGTCATTGATGCCTATTTTTCTGCAACCAAATTAAAATGGATTCTGGACCATGTGGACGGTGCCAAGGAACGGGCAGAAAACGGCCGGCTTTTATTCGGAACCGTCGAAACCTGGCTTATCTGGAAGCTGACACAGGGCCAGGTGCATGTAACCGATTATTCCAATGCTTCCCGCACGATGCTGTTCAATATCAATACGCTGGAATGGGACGACGAAATCCTGGCTGAATTAAATATCCCCAAATGCATGCTGCCGCAGGCGAAGCCGTCCAGCTGCATTTACGGCAATGCACATCCGGTATTTTTCGGAAGCCCGATTCCGATTGCAGGAGCCGCGGGCGACCAGCAGGCAGCCCTGTTCGGCCAGACCTGTTTTCAGGCCGGAGACGCCAAAAATACATATGGAACCGGATGCTTTCTGCTGATGAACACCGGGGAAAAGCCAGTCTTTTCCAAAAACGGCCTTGTGACGACGATAGCCTGGGGGCTGGACGGCAGCGTGACCTATGCGCTGGAAGGCTCGATATTTGTTGCCGGTGCCGCTATCCAGTGGCTGCGCGATGAAATGCGCTTTATTGATTCTTCCCAGGATTCCGAATATATGGCCAGAAAAGTGGACGATACGAACGGCTGCTATGTTGTCCCGGCTTTTACCGGGCTTGGCGCCCCTTACTGGGACCAGTACGCCAGGGGTTCCATTGTCGGCCTTACACGCGGCGTGAACAAATACCATATTATCCGCGCAACGCTGGAATCCCTCGCTTACCAGACCAATGATGTACTGGAAGCCATGAAAGCCGACTCCGGCATGCGCCTTGCTTCCCTGAAAGCAGACGGCGGCGCAAGCGCCAACAACCTGCTCATGCAGATGCAGGCAGATATCAGCGGCGCTCCGGTCGAGCGCCCGGTCTGTGTGGAAACAACCGCGATGGGAGCCGCTTACCTTGCCGGTCTTGCCACGGGCTACTGGGCCAGCAAAGAAGACGTTATCAAAAACTGGGCCTGCGACCGCACGTTCCAGCCAGAGATTTCTGCTGATTTACGCCAGAAAAAAGTGCATCAGTGGAAAAAAGCCGTGACGTATGCATTTGACTGGGCAAAGGAAACAGAGTCCTGATAAAATCAAAAAGGAGACAGTATTTATGAGTGTCGTAATCCATATTTATTATACCGGTACAGACGGAGCAGCACGCCGGTTTGCAGAAGAAATGGAAAGCAGCGGAACCGCTGCCGAAATCCGCCGGGAAGCCGGAAATCTCAAATACGAATATTTCTTTCCGATGTCAGACCCGCAAACCGTACTTCTTATCGACAGCTGGACAGACCAGCACGCGATTGATGCGCATCATGCATCACCGATGATGGAAAAAATCACACAGCTGCGGGTAAAATACAATCTGCATATGCGGGTAGAACGGTGTCTTTCGGATGAAGGCGGAATACCGGAATCAGACAGCCAGTTTATCCGGACATAGGAAATCTGCATAAAACAGGCTGTGGCATAAAGCAAAACAATACCCAATCTCGTTCGTTTGTCTGTTTTGTTTCGTGCCACAGCCCCTGTTTATCATCCTGTTTTTCTGGCAACAATCAGAAGCCGCCCGTTTTCCTGAGAATACTCACAGGTCGACAGCATCAGTATTTTATCCCCGTACTGCAAAGAACTGCCGGTTGCAAACATGCGGTTTCGCTCCACAAAATCTGCACATTCCTGAAACTCATCCTCGTTTTCATACTGGAAAAACTGATAATACCGGAAGCCCTGCTCATTTTCATTTAAAATCCTTGTTTTGATAACAGCAACCGCTTCATAAACGCCGGTTTCATAAATGGTATCAAAAAGGATTTCTTTATGCGTCTTAAAATACGCTGCATCCTCAAACAGATTCAGCAGCCCGAACATATGTCCGTTTTTCATATTGTGGCCATAAATAATTGTATTGCCGTCCTGCGGAAAGCGGCTGTTTTCCGGGTCTGCAAACAGTGCCCCTTCTGCCGAGTCCGCCCCGGTAAAATCATGGTCCAGGTAATATTCGTTTTCCTTATACGGCTGCATGACTGGCAGGTCAATCTGTGTACCCGGAATCTGAAGCCATCCGTACAGCCCCGGGTATTCTTCGGCCATTTCCTGGTACTGTTCCAGTATCTTCGGACGCTTTTTGCGAGCTGTTTTGCCGGATTCCTGTTTTTCCGTTTTGGAATCTGCCTGCAGGCCATCATTTGCCAGCGTCTTTTC
>CAJTSV010000108.1:0-3782 GCA_910579075.1 uncultured Eubacterium sp. | reverse complement strand
TCCTGCCTGATTTGCATCTGCCGGACTGTCCTGTGGATTTTCTTGCGCCGTGCCGCCTGCTTTCCGGGAAGCCGATACCTTCATCTGCTGCGCGCTCCATGCCGTATGGTTTCTTGCAGCCTGTCCATACAGCCAGACGGACAGAAAGCATACGGACAGACAGGCGAATACCGGGACTGCAGCGGACTGCAGCCGTTCCGGGAGCAGCGTGCGGCGGCTTGTATTGTTACCGTGCCTGTGCCTGCTGCCTGGCTGCCCTGCATTATTTCGAAAATTCCGGAATGCATGGATGCCTGTTTTCTGTCCGCTGGAATGGTTTTTCTGCCTGCCGTCTGCGTCCTGCATCAGCCATGCGGCCAGATGTTCCAGCTCTGCTTTGCTGTCTGTACCGGAACGCAGCACTTTTCCGGCACCGGAATTTCCCAAAGCAGCATTTTTTCCGGCTTCCTGCACCGGTGCCGCAGCTTCCGGCAAAGCCGGCACTGCTATGCCCAGCTTTTCTTTCAGCGCTGTCACAAATGCCGCGCCAAGCTCTGATTTAAAATACCTGCCCTTTTGTGTTTCCAGCTTCGGCAGAACCGCGAGCCATTCTTTCCGGCTCAGATGCTGGTTCCTGCGAATCAGGTTTAACAGCTGGCTGGTATCGTTCATCAGATTGGGCCAGTCTTTTGCCCCTTCTTCTGCTTCCCTGGCGGATAACTGTTCCAGCTTGTCTAAAAATGCACTGCCTATCCGCCCGGGCAGCAGCTGCGCCTGTTTTCTGCGAAGACCCGCACAGCAGGAACGCAGCTGCTGCCTGTTCATGCGCCAGGCCCTGGCAATTATTTTTTTGATGCAAAGAAGCGCCTGCTGTTCTGCTGTCCATTCTAATGCCATATTCTGCCTTCTTTCTGACAAGGTTTTCTGATAAGGTTTCTGTTCATTATTATACAAAAAATGGAACGGGCTTACAACAGGATTTTGGATTCTTTTTTGTAATATATCATGGATATTGCCAGACTCACAATCAGAATATTTTAGTTATTTTTTATAACCCTTTCGAAAAACTCTCCCGGCATCATAATCTCTGGCAGTTCAATCTCTACATCCAAAAAATCTTTGTCACCTGTAATAAAAATATCTATATTTTCAATAATGGCAGTATAAAGCACTGGATAATCATTTATGTCTCTAATATCAAAAAGATTTCCTGGCATATGCCGAGGCGTATAAACAAGCTCATATGACAAGTCCGATAAAAAAGAATCAACGGCATATCTCTTTTTCGGAAATTTTCTGGCAACAACAGCCGTTCATTCATCAATGATAAAAGAGGACAAAGCCAGTTTATGATTTCTTGTGATATAATCTAAAATCTTCCTGAATTGTTCATTTGGAAAGAGCAGCATTGAAATCAGGATATTTGTATCTAACATTATTCGCATTTATATTGTTCTCCTCTTTCTGCCCGAATTTCCTTTACAAGTTTTATAATATCCTGTTCATTTTTAATTCCCAATTCCTCTGCCACCCCCTGAAAAGCTTCCTGTGCTTTCAGCAAAGCATTTGTGGAAGCATTTGTTAAAATAACTCTGTCTCCTTCTTCCATAAAAAGAATTTTGTCTCCTTCCCGTATTCCAAGTGCATTTCTGATTGCGACAGGTATTGTAATTTGACCTTTCGACGTTACTTTTGCCAGCTCCATATTTGTAATCTCCTTTCTATATTCCTTACTTCCCTTGTTTTCCTTACATTATATTATATTTAGTAATAGTAAAATGTCAACCTGTTTTATAAACTTGTTTTTTCGGTAAGTATAGATTACGGGGAAATACGGATAAAAAATACAATCGGGTATCATTCTTTCATCAATAACAATATCATACGGCCACGCGAAAACCAATGAAATAAAAGCGGGCTTATTCCTCAAATAGTAAAATTTAATTCACATGAAATCAGATATCCTGCTGCTTTGCAGAGCTGAAAAGCAGCAGGATATCTGATTCTTACAGCATTCGTCTTCTGCTGCCTATCTAAAATTCTTCAATCTCTCCATTATAAAACTGGATTATCATCTTCACATCGGTCAGGTTTACTTTCCCATCCCCGTTTGCATCCGCGCTTTTCAGCTGTGCGCCCTGCAGCGTTTTTGCGCCGTTATAATGCTGCATCACAAGCCTGGCGTCGGTCAGGTCTGTTTTGCCGTCTCCATTTACATCGCCTGGCGTAATCTTTTCTGCTTCCCGGATTGTCAGGTATGCCGGCACGCGGTGTTCGATTTCCTGCTTCTGTTTTCCGTCTGCAGCGCTCCACTCCATGTTCGTCACGCAGACTGTTGTTTTTCCGGCTTCTGCATCTTCTGCAACGTGAAGCTTTATCTGAAACAGGGCACTGGCATCTTTTGCTTTTATGCTGGAAGCATACTGAATCGTAAATTTTCCTTCTGTTTCATCAAATGTGCATTCCTTCACCGCACTTTTTTCAGCTGGAAGAATGTCCGCTTTTTCCACCTGGAACAGGCTCGTATCGTATTCGAATACACCGCTTAAGGTGGAAATTTCCTGCTCTTTGGACGTGCTGCTGCCTTTTAACGTGACCGATAACAGCAGCGTGTCCCCCTGACTGCATTCTTCCTTATCCAGCGTATGTTCAATATCCCAGCCGCTTCCTGTGGCATACGCCTTTTGGGGAACTGCACTGGCAAAGATGCACAGGCAGCATACTGCTGCTGCCGCTTTCTTTATATATTTTCGTATTTTCATTTCTGCCGGTTTTTTTCGGTATTCCATCATTCTTCCTTTTTCTGATGTTTTCATGATATGATTCATTTTTCTATCCCCTTCCGCTGCTGCCTGTCTGGCATTATTCTTCGCCCTTGCGCCTTCTGAGCGCCAGCACGAGCGCCAGTATGCCGAATGCGGCTGCGCCAATCAGCAGTGCATCGCTGCCCAGCCCGATTCCAGTCTTATAATTCGAATCCGGCCTGGAAGACTGTACAGCTGCTGCTTTCGGGCTGCTTCCTGCAGATGCTGTCCCCTGTGCCATGCTTCCAGAAACACCGGATTCACTCCCCGTGCTGCCAGCAGTATTTGATACAGCTGTCTCAGATTCTCCCTGGGAATCGGCTGTTTCATCCACAAGGCTGACATCCGCTGTTTCTCCAAGATTATCCAAATCTACCATATCCGTATCATCCGGGGTATTTTCCGGCACTTGTTCATCTCCTGGTTCTGGAGCTTTGCCGGTTTCCGGTGCCCGCACGGAACTGGCTACCGTAACATCGGACACCTCCGTCAGGCTGGCATCTGCCATATCCCGCAGAGACAGTGATACCGGAATCGATTCCGCATCCTGCAGTGCCTGAAACCGCACGCTCACAACCGTGCCGTCCTGTGCATAGCTTTCATCGCAGACAACGGACAGGTTTACCTCACTGCCTGTATCGGATGCCATCTGCATGTCGCTCCCGGAAAAAGAACTGTTCCAGGTGCTGCTGTCGTATTTTAATACATCACTGTCATAATTTAATGCAGCGCCCAGCGTGCTGATATCCGGATTGTTGCCAAGCTCCACATCAATATTGACATAGTCCCCTTCTGACACGCTTCCTGTGTCTGCCGATGCAGACAGCGTCGGAGCTGCTGCATAGACTGTGTCTGCCTGTGCCATTCCTGCCAGCAGCAGGCTGCAAAACAGCCCTGCTGCAAAAAATTTTTTTCTGCTCATAATGCTTCTCCTTCCCATGCAACCTGGATTCTCGGATTTACGTGACGAGGTGCCCATAAATGCCTGAAACAAGCCAT
>CAJTSV010000107.1:5362-12940 GCA_910579075.1 uncultured Eubacterium sp. | reverse complement strand
GAGATACTTTGGCTAAAATTTAAAAGGATTTTTTATGAAATCCGGCTCGGTTTTATAAGGATTTCTGAATGAAAAGAGGATGGACACGCAGTGTCTGTCCTCTTTTTCGCTGTCCTTTTGTTGTCCCTTTACATTCAGGATGTTCTTACATCCATTATAAATTGTCCTTTTTAGAAGCTGTCCTTCTTTACGACTCTATCTTATCTCCATAATCAGTATTTGCAAGCATTTCTTTTTTATAACTTTACAACAGCTATAAGTAACTCAACTGCAAAAATCCATAATTTATTATACCCTTTCAACATTTTCCGACATTTATACTGCTGCTTGTATAATAATGATATTGCTCTATAATTACATGTCATTGTTCTGGTTCGTATCAATTTATTATTTGAATTTTTGCATAAACAGAAGTATAATAATCACATATATTTTATAAGTCAAATCTATGAACAGAGGATATTGCATTGAAATTTGAATGGGATGAAGATAAAAATCAGTTGAATTTAAAAAAGCATGGTATTGATTTTGAAACAGCAATGCTTGTTTTTAATGATTTACAACGCATTGAAATATACGATACAGAACACAGTATTTATGAAGACCGCTACAATACAATAGGATGGTAAATGATGTTCTATTTGTTGTTTATACAGAGCGTAAACAGAATATACGCCTAATTTCAGCAAGGCTTGCCAACAAAACAGCAAGGAGTATTTATTATGATACGGACAGTTCCTTTAGATAGAAACCAGAAGCCTGCAAAAGAGCAAATCAGGCAGATTGAAGAAGCTGCAAAGAAAGAGATTGTATATGATGAAGATTCTCCTGAACTTACCCCGGCAATGGAAAAAGCATTCCGGCTGGCAGCAAAAACCGTAACACATACAAAAAAAACAATATATCATAAATACTATGATGCGTTATGAATAATAATTTAAAAAGGGCTGTCGCATTAAGAAAAATGATACAAGATATAGTTGGTATAAACCATTCTTCTATACTATATCTTGTATATATTTTGCTTAGTGCGACAGCCCCTTCTATTTTCTATAGTAATAAAATCTTTTGCAATTCTATTAGTCATTCAATACGGCGAAATTAAATCAGCCCGACAAATCGGAAATCATGCAAAAATATTCTCAACCAGATAAATCATAATCACCATAAGAAATGCCGCGGTAACCGCAGCACTTCTGCTTATGTACAAGCTGACTGCAAACATAAAAAGACCAGCCAGCGCAATTACCAGAGTGCCAAGCAGCACTGTCAGTCCAAGCAGTTCCAGAGGCGTAAACAGCTGCGTTGTTTCATAGGAAAAAAAGAACAAAGCCGGTACGCCTGCGAACTGAAAAATAGAATTCTTTTTTACGAAACAGGCGGCCAATTTCTGTTTGAACGTATGCCTGCCGCTTTCTCACTAAATCAACACCTCCGTACCATTTTCCCCTGACCCAGTTTCCCTCTGTTCGTCCACGATAGTCTTTCCCTCCGCAAACACTGCTTTGGCTTTTTCTATATCCGGCTGCTGAAGTGTGGCTGTCATTGTGTGCAGATTCTCCATGCCTGCCTCCTCAGAAAATGGAAACGCGTATCTGGAAACATGCGTATTAAAGCAAAACGGCGAATGTGCCGTATCTGGAACAGCTGTGGTAAGGCTTCCCGGATAGCGTCTGTCCGGCTTTACGCACCTGTAAAACTGCTGACATTATCACGGGTCACCTTTTCATACGGCAGGTAAATATATTTCCCATCCACAAGCCCTGTTTCTTCCAGGCCTTTTTGCAGGACAAGGGCTGCTGCCAGCTTTGCCATTGCAGCTGCCTGTCCTTCTTTATCGTTATATACAGTTGCTGCCAGCTTTGATTCTGCGACAGCTTCCAGGCCGGCATCTGTCCCGTCGATTCCAAAAAACACGGGAAGGGCCGTTTCTGTATAATTCAGCTTCTGGTAGGCATCGATTGCGCCCAGCGCCATGTCATCGTTATTGGCCAGAACCAGCTCAATCCGGTTCTGATGCTCGCTGATTATCTGCATCATGCGGTTTTGTGCCTGGGCGCGGTTCCAGTTTGCAATGCCGCAGCTGAGCTTTTCCAGTTCAATTCCGTTCTTTTTTAAGGTATCGACTGCGCTTTCGGTACGGATAATTGCATCCTGGTGTCCAGGCTCCCCTTCGAGCACCACATACTGGATTTTTCCATCCTTATTCCGGTCAATCTGGCTGTCTGCCTGTATGGCCTTTGCCGCCAGCTCTCCCTGCATCACGCCGGACTGCTGCGCGTCCGCTCCGACATAAAAAAGCCCTTCCCACTGCATCAGGTCTTCCGCTACAGGCTCCCGGTTAAAAAATATAATCGGCACCTGATGCTCCCTGGCCAGGTCAATGATTTCAGACGGGTCGGAACGGTCTGCCAGATTTACGCAGAGTACGTTGCAGCCCGCATCAATCAGTTCCTTTACCTGGTCATCCTGTGTGCGCTGCAGGCCTGCTGCATCCTTCGTGGTAACCGTCACTTCAAAATGTTTATTTTCCAGCTTATAAAGCTGCTCTTTCAGGCAGTCATTCAGCTCGCTTAAAAACGTATCGCTCTGGTTATAATATGCCACCCCGGCCTGTATTCTGTCTGGCGGCTCAGGCAGCGGCCTGCCACAGGCACAGAAAAACACCGCCAGGGCTGCGGCGGCAGCCATATGCCTGTTTTTCTTTTTCCTGCCGAATGCGCTGACCACTGCTGATTCAGCCCCTGTCCTGCCATCATGCATCTGTATTTCCTTTCCCGCAGCATGCCTGCTGTTGTACATGTTCTATCTCTAAATCCGGCCAGCCTGGCCGCATTTTACAGGCCGCCAGAAGCTTATTCCTGCTGGCTCATGGTAAAAAGAAGCTCCTGGTTTTCTTCGGAAAACAATTCTTCCCTGCGGATAACCGTATGGGAAACAAGGCTGCCTTTCATTTTATAATGGGAACGGCGCAGGCACTTTGCTGCTTCTGACAGGCTCTGGTAACCCATGCTGAATTCATCGGGAACTGCCAGGCATTCTACGTTTCCGGTGTCCAGATAATATACTGCTTCTGTAGAGCTTCCTATCCCGTACACAAGCGCCCCGTGCAGATTTCCGGCCGCAGCGCATTCCCCGGCCGCTGTCAGGCTGTCATCATCCAGCGCGATAACAATATCTGCTTCCGGCTTTTCTTCCAGCCGGTTTTTTCCATCGTGTGATACCGCACCGGCGAATGTCCAGCAGAAAATGGCTCCTGTATTTTGCAGTCCGTCTTCCAGTCCTTTTCTGCGGGCAGCAGCAGGCTCCGTTTCAGCTGTCTCCATAACAATTCCGAGCCTTTTTCCGGTGATGTTATGGTTAAAGTCCTTTAACAGTTCTTCGGCCAGCGTCTGCCCCATCGCATAATGGTCTGGCTGGACAACCGGCTGCGTGTATTCCTGCGGTCCGGCAGATGCTGCACCTTCCACAAACACGACTGGAACCTTTTTTCCTGCCTTTTTTATGGCAGCTTCCACGCCATCGCCCACAACCGGCTGTACAATGACCGCATCTGCCCCATACTTTATTTCCCGGTTAATAATCTCGATTTCTTCTTCCGGCGTCATCGTGCCGCCTGTGCCCGCAGCATACAGCTCGATGTTCTGGTCTGCTGCGGCCATTTTGAGCCCGTACTTAAATGCTGCCCAGCGGTTATCATCCGAATTCTGCACAATTACCGATACCTTGGGCAAATCTTCCCCGTTTCGTTCCAGAAACATCACAAAGGCAAGCACCGCCACCAGGACTGCCAGAACTGCTTCAAATGCAAAAAACCATTTCCTGCTGTTTTTCATATGCTATTCTTCCCTGCCAAATGCATGACCTTCCTCAAGGCTTTTCCTGTTTTCCTCTGTATAAGGCACAGCCGGTATGCACACAGATACTGCCGTTCCTTCATCCGGCTCGCTTTTTACATGCAGCCCGTATTCTTTTCCAAACAGTATCTGTATACGGTTATTGACATTCACAAGCCCGACGCCCGAGCCATGCTTGTGTACCCGGCTGCTGTCTGTCAGAATCATTTCTGCCACATCTTCGGGCATTCCGACTCCGTTATCCGCTACGGTAAGGATAACCATGCCGTCCTTCAAAATGCCGGACACTTTAATTTCCCCGCAGTCATCCATCCCGTTTACCCCGTAATGAATCGCATTTTCAAGCACCGGCTGCAAAACCAGCTTTACAATGCAGTAATCATATACATCCGGTTCGATATCAAAAACAATGGTAAATATATTTTTATAACGGATTTTCTGAATATTCATATAGCTTTTTGCATGCTGCAGCTCATCGCGGACGCTGATGACCGTTCTTCCTTTTGACAGGCTGATGCGGAACAGCTTTGCCAGCTCTGAAATCATAAACACGGCATCATCGTTGCGTTCCCCTTCCACCATCCACATAATGGAATCCAGCGCATTGTATAAAAAGTGCGGATTAATCTGGCTTTGCAGCGCGTCCAGCTCGCTTTTCCTTCTTTCATTCTGTTCCAGGACGATTTTATGCATCAGCATGTCAATCTGTTCATAAGAACGCTGGATGGAGCTGCCCAGATGCCGGATTTCCATGGAACCGCCAATATAAATTTCCGGCTTCTCCCCGGCTTCATATTCCCGGACAGATTCATTCAGCTTCAAAATCGGGCTGGAAATCCTGACGGAAATAAACCGGTTAATCACTGCCAGCATCATTGCCATAAGAAGAATCAGCATCATAATAAAATACCGGATATTGAACATGCCATGGGTAAATGCCGAATACGGAATAATGCCTACCAGCTTCCAGCCTGTATAGCTGATTGTGCTGACAAGGACTTTGCGCTGCTTTCCTTCAAATATTTCATCGTAGACACCATCCCTGCACCGCGCCGCCATCACGCTGTTTTCACTGGAAATCCCCCGGCTTATCTGAACCTGGCGCATATGATAAATCATCTGTCCATTGCTGTCACACAGGTAATAATACTGGCCGTTATCCGCCCGGTTGATTTTTTTCATCATCCGGGAGATTGCCGAAAAATCCATATCCACAAGCAGAACCCCGGGCGCAGACACCCCGTTATCGGTAATTTCTGCCACACGGCTTAAGGAAATTACCCAGTAATACCGCCTTGCCGCATCATCAAACAGATTCTGGATATGGGGCGTGGAAAAATGCATATTTTCCATTTCGTCCATTGCTTTCACATACCAGTCCTGTTTCGTGACGTCAGGGTCTTCTTTTTGCAGGGCAACGGGCTCTGCCGCTACCAGGCTGCCATACCTGTTATAAATGGCAATGCTTCTCAGGCTGCTGCGGTTCGCCTCGTACAGCAGGTTCATTCCCTGCTGGATGCGGTTATCCCTGCTGGAAAAGTCATTCTCTTTCATGACATTATAATAAACAGCATCCGAAATCTGCCGCATGCTGACCAGATAATCTTCCAGGTTTTCCCCCGTCTGTTCCATCAGCTTCTGCGTGTCCTGTATCATCTGCTGGCGGGACGCGGCAGAAAACCGGATATACATAACGATTCCAAGAATCAGCATAATGGAAACAGAAATCATGGAAAATGCGGTCATAAGCGCAGACTGCATTTTCCTCGGCTTTCGTTCCTTCGTGTGCTTCCAGTATTTAGCTTCCACTTTCTGCATGCTCCGTCCTGTATTTCGAAGGCGAAAGTCCAAAGCGCCTTTTAAATACATAGCTGAAATAATTCGCATCCGTATAGCCGACCTTCTTCGCCACCATATAGCTCTTTTCGTTTGTTTCGATTAAAAGGCTCGAAGCGCGGTCCATACGGTAATCTGTTAAATAGCTGATAAAAGAACTTCCTGTCTCCTTCTTAAATATCGTAGAAAAATAAGAATTTGAAACACCAAGCACTTCGCAGACACTGTCCAGCGAAAGTCCTTCATCTGCATAATTATTATGTACATATTCCACCGCTTTTGATACAAAAGATTTTGTAGATTTATTTCGCGCATGAATCAGCTTTTCACGAAAATCCAGGCTGCTGTCTAGCAGCCATCTGCGCAGGGCATCCGGCTCCAAATCCAGCAGGCTGGTATACAGATTCCGGATATCCCCGGAAAATTCCTCTGATTCGATATCATGATTTGCCGAAAAGCGGAACAGCGCAATCATCAGCTCCATAATGTCAATATGATGCTGCTGCAGGGATTTTGCCGGAAACGATGTATAATCCAGATACTTATCCACTGCTTCTTCCACTTCTTCCTGCGAGCCGAGACGAATCATCTTAAACAGATTGGATAATTCCACGTCATTTTCTGCTCCAGGCCTGCTTTTCGTTTTTGGAACAATTTCTTTCATATTAATCGCCCTGGACGACCCGTAAATAACCCGGTAAGAGACAGCTTCCCTGGCACTGCTGTATGACTGCGCCAGTTCCAGAATCCCGCTGCAGGCCTGCCCGATCCCCACGGTGACAGAAGCACCTATGATGCGGCAGGCATATTTGCAGAACCTGTCGCATTCATCCGTTAAATCAGACATTTCATTTTCATCGCGAATCTGCGCTATCAGAATCGTATTTCCCAGATAGGAAAAACATTTTGCACGCCATTTTTCTGCCAGATGCTCCTTTGCATGCTTCTGGACAGAGGTTGCTAACAATACGGGGTTTATATCCTCAGGCACCTGACAGGATGATGTGTGAATGACAAGGCAGCAGAACAGCGGGCCGGGAAAATCCAGCCGGTAATCAGACAGAAACTTCGGAATTTCTTCTTCATGAATCCGGCCCTCGATTAATCCGGTACAGAAATCCGCCTGCAACAGTTCGAGTGATTCAAGATAATATTTCTGCAAAACACCCACATTGCGCTTTTCGTTTATTTCCTGGTCGAGCTTTCTTTTCAGCTGCGTAAATATGCCGGACAGCTCTGCGGCATGAATAGGCTTTAAAATATATTCCTCGATTTCCAGATGCACGGCTTCTTTCGCATATTCAAATTCATCAAAGCCGGTAAACAGAAGAATTTTCGTTGCCGGAAAGTCTGCTTTAATACGGCTGGACAGCTCCATGCCGTCCATATACGGCATCCGGATATCCGTCATGACAACGTCCGGCTGGAATTCTTCTACCATTTCCAGAGCCTTGACCCCGTTGCCCGCATATCCGATAACGGAAAAACCAAGTTCTTCCCAGTTTATTTTTTTCATAATTGCCTGAATGACTTCTTCTTCGTCGTCTGCCAAAAGAATGGTGTAATAATTCATATATTGTTCTCCATGTATCATGTATAGCTGTAATTGCGTTATATCTGGATTATTATAACAAATACAGGAGAATCTGTAAACCTTTGCGGCGCTGCAGCCAGGACTGTCCTGGCTGCTGCCTCTGCGCCTATCTTTTCTTATTTTTTCTGCACGTATTTCAGACAGTCAAGCATTACTGCCACAAGAATAATAATGCCCGAGAATACAAACTGCAGATTCGTATCAATACCAAGAATCGTAAGGGCATACGTCAGCGCTGTAAAAATAAATACACCGACTACCACACCCGAAATCTTGCCAATACCGCCTGTA
>CAJTSV010000107.1:0-5352 GCA_910579075.1 uncultured Eubacterium sp. | reverse complement strand
GCCGCCGACTACGCAGGCTGCGATGGCATCCATTTCCCAGCCCTGGCCATAAGCCCCGGAACCGGAACCAAACATTCTGGCACATTCCAGCCAGGAACCAAAGCCATACAGAATGCCTGCCATTACAAATGCACCTACCGTAACGCGGAATACGGATATGCCTGATACTGCTGCCGCTTCCGGATTCCCGCCGACCGCATACAGGTTTTTGCCAAATGTTGTCTTATTCCAGATAAACCAGACGATTGCAATGGCTGCCGCTGCCCATAAAATAATCGTCGGAAAGCCGTTAATCTTTGGAATAATCATATTCGGAATCGAGGATTCTATTGCACCAAAGGACACACCCTTGGTCGCATAGGTCACAAGACCGAAGATGACCAGCATATTTGCCATTGTAGAGATAAACGGATGCATTTTAAATTTTGCCGTAAAAAATCCTGCAATGGATGTAAAAAATGTACATAGCACTATACATGCCACAAGCGCCAGCACAACCCTGGCACCGACCGGCAGCCCCGTAAAGTCAAACACATGCCCGAAAACGGAACCCGTATTGACACCCTGGTGCATGATAATAGTTGCTGTCGTCATGCCCATGCCGACCATACGTCCAATCGAAAGGTCTGTACCGGTAAGAAGAATCAGTCCGGCTACACCAAGGGCCAGGAACATGCGTGGCGAAGCCTGCTGCAGAATATTCAGCACGTTGTTATAAGTAAGCAGCGGTGTTTCTTTTACATACTGCGCAATCAGGCAAAGAATAATAAATACGAAAATAATCGCAATATATAAGCCGTTCTGTAACAGAAATGTCCTGCGGTTAAAGGTATATCTATAATTTTCCCATTTCTGGGCGCGTGTTTCCAGAAATGTAAATTTGGACATGCGCAGCAGGTCTATCAGGTGATACTGGTATGTATATGCTGCATGCCTGCGGTCCTTAATCTGCTGATAATCCTTTTCCAGCTGCATTTTGGCATCAAACAGACGGTTCTTATAGACGTACTTTTCGTCCTTGATTTCCTGGTGGTCTGTCAGCCTGGAAGCAGCTGTCTGGTGCTCCTGTGCAAGCTGTGCAATCTTCTGCTGGTATCTTTCTTTTGCAGCAGCCTTTTCCAGCTTACAGCTCTCCTTTACCGGCTGGTAATATTCGCTGTTAAAATGTGCCTTAATGTAAGCTTCTGCATCTGCTATCAGCTTTGCTGCTGCATCCTTATTTCCTGCTTCCACCGCTTTTGCTTTTTCCAGCTCTGCCCTGTCCGCTGCCAGCTGTGCTTCTTTTTCCTGGCTTGTAAGGGCACGGTTGCGTTTTAAGCTGTCCATATGATTTTGCAGGGAGATAACTTTATCTGTCCCGTCTTTGCGCAGACTGTCAATCTCTGCCTGAATCCTGCCAACATAATCCTCAATTGGCTTGCGCAGCTTCATTTCCTGCTCGGCCGTAAGGATTGCACTGTTTCCATTTGCCATATCTTTTCATCTCCCTTTTTATAGGTATTTGGCACTGAGCCTTAAAAGTTCTTCCTGACTGGTCTCTTTTGTATTTACAATCCCGGAAAGATGCCCGTTTGACATCACGCCGATGCGGTTTGTAATACCGAGAATCTCCGGCATTTCCGAAGAAACAACAATAATTGTCTTTCCCTGTTTTGCCATATTGATAATCAGTTCATAGATTTCGTACTTTGCACCGACATCGATTCCCCTTGTCGGTTCATCCATCATAAATATCTGAGGGCTGCGCTCGAGCCATTTCCCCATTATGACTTTCTGCTGGTTGCCACCGGAAAGACTGGAAATCATATCATCCGGCCCCATGCATTTTGTATGCATGATTTTGATTTCCTTTGCCGTCGCCTTTACCATCCTGGCATCGGAAAGCGCAATGCCGGCCTTATACTGGTCCAGATTTGCAATCGTCGTATTAAAGGTAAGATCGCCTTTCAAAAACAGGCCGTTTGCCTTGCGTTCCTCTGTAATCATTGCAAAGCCATGGTCCATGGCTTCCCTGGCACTGTTGAAATTCATCAGGCGTCCTTGAAAATAAACACGCCCTGCTGCCCTTGTGCGGACACCGAATATGGTTTCCATCAGCTCCGTGCGGCCTGCACCGACCAGTCCATACAGCCCGAAAATTTCTCCTTCCCGGACGTCAAACGTAATATCCTGCAAATGAGGTTCAAATTTGGTGGATAAATGCTGGACGGACAAAATAACATCCTTTGGTATATTGTCCACTGGCGGAAAACGGTTTTCAAGAGAACGGCCAACCATCGCAGCAATCAGTTCATTCATATTCGTTTCCCTGCTGCTCTTGGTCATAACCAGGTTGCCGTCACGAAGCACGGATATTTCATCACAGATTTCAAAAATTTCATCCATTTTATGGGATATGTAAATCAGGGAAATTCCCTGTTCTTTTAACATCCTCATCATTTCAAACAGCTTTTCTACTTCCTGTACGGTCAGGGAAGAAGTCGGCTCATCCAAAACGATAACCTTTGAATTATAAGAAATCGCCTTGGCGATTTCACACATCTGCCTTTGCGACACAGACATATTGCGCATAGGCTGGGTAAGGTTTACGGTCATGCCCAGCTTCCTGAATAATTCAGATGCTTCTTTTTTCATTCTGCCCTCATCCACGATACCCATGGAATTTACCGGGTAACGCCCGAGAAACAGATTATCGATTACATTTCTTTCCAGACACTGGTTCAGTTCCTGATGCACCATTGCTATCCCATTTTCAAGAGCATCTTTTGGTCCGGAAAAGCTCACTTCCCTGCCATCAAGGAAGATATTTCCCTCGTCTTTTTGATAGGTTCCGAAAAGACATTTCATCATGGTAGACTTTCCGGCCCCATTTTCGCCCATAAGCCCCATGACCGTCCCGCGCTTTAAATCCAGGCTGATGTGGTCCAGTACCCGGTTGCGCCCAAAGGACTTGCTCATGCCGCGTATCGATAAGACGATATTCTCTTTCTTATCTGCCATTATTTTTACTCCTGTTTATGCGTAATGTTTAAAATATTAGGGAGAATTGCTTCTCCCTAATATAAACTGCTGCCTGTTTTTATTTCCTGCTAATTGAATGGTACCATGAAATTACTGACTCAGTAAACCTGTATAAGAAGCTGCGTTGTCTGTCTTAACCATGTTGATGGCAAATGCATCATACTGTCCCGGATTTCCAAGACGGTTTGTAATGTTGGACTCTGTCTGTCCGTCGCCGCCGATATAATCAACATCCAGATTCAGGATATCGTCATAATTCTGAAGCAGCGGCTGATAGGTAGAGCTTAAGAAGTTATCAGAAGCGTTGTAAATATTCAGCCATACCTTCTTCGAAGGATGTGCGCTTTCGTCCAGCTGGTTTGATACAGGCTCATAAATCTTGGTTGAGTCTGTGAAGTCCTGATAATTGTCAGCTGTTACAGCTACGTTCAATGCATAATACGAACGTTCGTCAGCATTGTATGCATATACATCGTCCGATAATGTGTTGCCGGCGTCATCTGCCGTGCCGATTCCTGTATCTACATCCACGCCGTCGAGTGCATTACGCAGAACACGGAGTGTCAGGTATGCCTGCACATCTGCATGCTGGCTGATTGTTCCGCCGTAGCCCTCTGCAATGGCTGCTACCGCATCGCTGTTTGCATCATAGCCGAAGGTAGGTACGTTGTTGTCCTTTGACCATGCATTAAACATAGACATGCCCATGCCATCATTGTTGGATGCAATAATGTCAATTTCATCACCAAAAGAAGCGGACCATGTGCCGATTGCATTTCCTGCTGTTGCAGCATCCCATGTAGCTCCTGCTGAGTTTTTCATTTCCTGGGAAGCCAGCTCGCGCACAACATATTTCTTTCCGCCTATTTCAATCGAGCCATCCTGTACAGCGGTGGATTTGCCGTCTGAGTTGGTTCCAACCGGGTCGCTGTTAATATCGCCGTCTTTTTCCACGCCTGTGCCAAGTGCCTTGCGGATCCCCCTTGTTCGTGCAATGGAATCATTATGCCCGATATCGCCGACTGCAAGTACATAGCCGATAATCCCGTCACCATTGCGGTCAATGCTGTCAATATTTGCTTCAATATAATCCTTTACCATGGTACCCTGCAATTCGGCACCCTGATTTGCGTCAAATCCTACATAATAAGTATTATCATTAAAAGAAAGGGCTGCCATATCCAGTTCGCCGGTCGAGCTGTTGGACGGCTGGCGGTTAAACCATACTAACGGCTTATCCTTATTTGCTACATCGCCGGATGCAGCGTTGTTTTCCCCGCCGGATGCATCATCTGTTTTGGTATCTTCTGTTTTATCTTCTTCTGTTTTATTATCTTCTGTTTTATTATCCTGTGTTCCTGAATTGTCCTTTGCAGGCTCATCCTTTGAACCGCATGCAGCAAGTGAAATCCCCATAAATACTGCCAGCGTCATTGCAATAAATTTTTTCTTCATATGATTCTCCTTTCCATATATCACGCACAATGCGTGCCCCTTGTTGATATTGACAGTATATCCGATATTTCACGGATAAAACATAGAATATTTTTCTATTATCATTGAAATTTTTAAGGTTCCATTCGGTACAAGTAATAATTTTTGACAATTTTGCATGCAAAAACTGTCAATTTTTCACGATTCGCCCAGAATTGTCTTTCATCTATAATTACTGAAAAAATCATCCATATTAAATATTTCCTGAATGGTTCTTCATTTAAAACACTGAAAAATCATCCAGTTCCTTTTTTCCCTTGAATTTTTCCACTATTATTCTTCCTCACATATCACTGAATAATCATCCAGTTCCTATTTCCCTTGAATTTTTCCACAATTGTTCTTCCTCACATATCACTGAATAAATCACTATTCCTGAATTATTCACGGCAGTATAAACTCACATAAAATCCGCCGTAGTTACCATTACAACCACTCCCGATACCCCACTCTGTCGCAAGATAGACTAAAAATGGGCAGACTTCTCCTGTGATAGGGTTAGAAATTTATTGTGGCTGTCAAGGTCCATTAACAGTTGTTATTCCAACTGTGGCTGCAGGTTACGGATGTTTTCCAGTGTCTCGTAGAATTCTTTCTTGTAGGGACAGCTGCTGCATAGCTTGAAATATTTATATCGTGCTGATTTTACCACTCTTGCGGCTATCTTCAGCAGTTTTAATCGTATGGTATCAATACGCTGTTTTCTCATACTGACAGCAAGCGCCAATCGTCTAAACCAATTGAATAGGTTATAAGCTAATGCATGAACCAGAAGGCGGTTCGCGTTTACCAGCTTTGAGGAACTGCTTACAGAGGCAAAGTCAAAACCGCTTTTGC